>NZ_JBEPQI010000005.1:0-493104 GCF_040547725.1 Bradyrhizobium sp. LA2.1 | reverse complement strand
GTCCTCAAGGCCTTCTTTGAGCGCCTCGTGGCCAATGGAAAGCCGAAGCTCGTTGCCCTGATCGCCGTCGCCCGCAAGCTGCTGACCATCCTCAACGTCATGATCAGGACGAAAACACCATGGCAACCCGCTTGACAGCGAACACAGTCGCTCACCCGTCTCGCCGCTACGCGGCGAGCCACCCTCTCCCACAAGGGGAGAGGGTAAGAACACCGCAGCCCCCTACTTATTCTCAACCCTCCTCGCGCATCTCGGGCTTTACCGCCGCGACCGATTGTCGCTAGAACAGTCCCCGCAACAAAACCCAAACAACAACACAGGGAGAAACACATGCAAAAACTCATCGCCGCCGTCGCGGCCGGATTTGCTCTCGCCGCCACGTCAGGCGCCGCGCAGGCGCAGATCTCCGACGATGTCGTCAAGATCGGCGTGCTCACGGACATGTCGAGCCTCTATGCGGACGCGACCGGCAAGGGCTCGCTCGCCGCCGTCGAGATGGCGGTTGCCGATTACGGCGCCAAGGTTGCCGGCAAGCCGGTACAGGTGGTCGCCGCCGATCACCAGAACAAGCCCGACGTCGGCGTCAACATCGCCCGCAACTGGTACGACAACGACAAGGTCGACGCGATCTTCGACGTGCCGACATCCTCGGTGGCGCTGCCGATCTCGGCGCTCACGCGCGAGAAGAACAAGATCAACATCAACTCCGGCGGCGGGTCATCGGACATCACCGGCGTCGCCTGCTCGCCCAACACCGTGCACTGGACCTACGACACCTATGCGCTGTCAAACGTCGCCGGCAAGGCGATGGTGAAGCGCGGCGAGGACACGTGGTTCTTCGTCACCGCCGACTACGCCTTCGGCATGGCGCTGCAGCGCGACGCTGCCAACGTGGTCAAGGAGAGCGGCGGCAAGGTGCTCGGCGAGGTCCGCCATCCGCTCAACTCCTCGGACTTCTCGTCCTTCCTGCTCCAGGCCCAGGCCTCCAAGGCCAAGGTGGTCGCGCTGGCGAATGCCGGCGGCGATACCACCAACGCGCTGAAGCAGGCGGCCGAATTCGGTCTCGTTCAGGGTGGCCAGAAGATGATCGCGCTGCTCCAGGAGATCACCGACACCCATTCGCTCGGCATCAAGGCGACGCAAGGCCTGATCGTCACCGACGCGTTCTACTGGGACATGAACGAGGAGACGCGCGCCTTCTCGAAGCGGTTCAACGAGAAGGTCGGTCATATGCCGACCATGATCCAGGCCGGTCTCTACTCGGCGACCATGCATTATCTGAAGGCGATCGAGGCCATCAAGACGGACGAGGCGCCGAAGGTGATGGAGCAGATGCGCAAAACGCCGGTCAACGACTTCTTCGCCAGGAACGGCAAGATCCGCATCGACGGCCGCATGGTGCACGACATGTATCTGTTCGAGGTGAAGAAGCCGGAGGAGTCCAAGGGCGAGTGGGACCTCTACAAGCTGATCGCCACCGTCCCCGGCGACGAAGCCTTCCGTCCGCTCGACAAGGGTGGCTGCCCGCTGGTGACGCACTGAACGTCTTCTCCCTCTCCCCGCTTGCGGGGAGAGGTGAAAGACGAAAGACACGACAGCGCGCCCGGTGAAAATCGGGCGCGCTTCGTTTCGGCCGTCACGTGAGCAACATTACTCCGAGTACTTGAACTCGGGCATGTTCTTCAGCTCGTCCTTGCTGGCATTGAACACGGCGTGGTCCGGATACCATTTCGACGTGGACGAGGCGGTCGTAGCCGTCGTCGTCGTGGTCTTCTCGGTGCCGGTCGCAACGCCGGTGGTCGTGGTCGCCGCAGGCTTCGCGCCGGTGCCGGTGTAGGCCACGGCCTCGTTGACGAACTTCAGCTTCTCGTAGGGGACGGCGACCAGATGCTCGCCCATGCCGAGGAAGCCGCCGACGCCGATCACGGCAATCTTGATGTTGCCGCTCTTGTCCATCAGCAGGTCGTTGATCGAGCCAATGTTCTCGTTGGCGTCGTTGTAGATCTTCAGGCCCGACATCTTCGACGCACGCCACTCGCCCGACGCGGTCGTCGTCGTCGTCGTCGTGGTGGTTGTGGCCGCGGGCGCTGCCTTGTCGGTGGTGGCGGTCGGGTTTTGCGCGAACGCAACGGTCGCAAGCAGTGCGGTGCCGGCAAGGCCGACGGCGATCGATTTCATCAACATTGTTGTCCTCTCCTTCAGCAGAAAGCTTATGCGGAGAGAACAGCGGCGATCATCCGCAGTTCCTTTTCTGCGGCAATTTCGTCACGCGATGATGGCGCTGCGCTGCGCTGAAAGTTCCTGCGTCACTCAGGAACGTTCGATCAGGAACGTTCCTGATGCACAGTTCCCCGCCGACGATCATGCGTCCTGGGTGAAGCACGATCGCGGCGAGGAACGCGCCGACCTGCGTCGCTCAGGTCAGCTCTTGAAGTCGATCAAAAGTGCGGAGAAATCCGAACCGCCGAATGAGCTGCCGTTGGCGCCGTAGGACGCGCTCGACGATTGCGACTGCTGGAGCGCCTGGAGGAATTGCTGGAGAATGTCCGCCGTGGTCGTGTTGGTCGACGTGCTGCTGGTCGAGTCCGTCGAGGACGAATCCGACGAGCTGTCATCCGGCGGCGGTCCGCCCGCACCACCGGGACCGCCGGGACCACCAGGACCGCCGGCGCCGCCGGGCCCCTTGGCGAACGCGGACTGAAACACGTTCTTCAGTTCGTCCGCCTGATCCGAGGTCAGCGTCCCGTTCGACACTTCGTTGGCGATGAGATCGTCGATCTTCGACTTCATCTCGTCCTTGGAAGGACGCGTGCCACTCGACTGATCGCTGGATCGGCTCGACTGCAAGGCGGTGTCGATGTCGGTCAGCGCGGTCGAGAGCGCCGACTGGTCCGACGACGAGATCGTGCCGTCGGAAACGTCCGATTGCAATTGCTGCTGAAGCCGCTGCAGGGGCGACTGGTAGTTACCGGCGGAGGCCGCCGAAATCGAGGTCATAATGGCTCCGTGGCTTTTGCGGGGTTTCGTAAGCGACACCGCCACGGTATGGTTAGCGGCCTTAACGAGACCTTGCCGCTTCCCTGCCCGGGTATTGCGCGGCGTTGCGCCCGGACAGGCAGAAACAATCCGAAACAAAAATCTTCGCCTTTTGGCCCGAATCTTGGACAAACAAAGCGCATGGCCAATCCCAACATCCTGGTCGTCGAGGACGACCGCGAAACCCGGACGTTGATTGCAAAGTACCTGCGCAACAACGCCTGCAACGTCACCACCGTGAGCGATGGCCGGGAGATGTCGCGTGCCTTGGCCGATCACAGGGTCGACCTCATCATCCTCGACGTCATGCTGCCCGGCGAGGACGGCTTGAGCCTATGCCGCAAGGTACGCTCGGAGGCGCAGACGCCGATCATCATGCTGACCGCGCGCGGCGAGGACGTCGATCGCATCGTCGGCCTCGAGATGGGCGCTGACGACTATCTGCCAAAACCCTTCAACCCGCGCGAGCTGCTCGCGCGCATCAACGCGGTGCTGCGCCGCCAGGCGGCAGCCCAGGCGGCAAGCTCGATCGAGGGCGCCTCCACGCTCGTCTTCGAGGGCTGGCGCATCGATCTGCGCCTGCGCGAATTGCGCAATCCGGAAGGCGCGCGCGTCGCGGTGACCAGCGCCGAGTTCGATCTGCTGCGGACGTTCTGCGAGCGGCCCGGCCGCGTGCTGTCGCGCGACAGCCTGCTCGACCTCACTCAAGGGCGCAACACCGGCTCGTTCGAGCGCTCGATCGACGTGCTGGTCAGCCGCATCCGCCGCAAGATCGAGCCCAATCCGGCCGATCCCACCATCATCAAGACGGTGCGCTCCGGCGGCTATCTGTTCACGCCCAGAACCGAAGCGGCCGGGACTGAAGCAGCTGGCAATGAAGCGGTCGCGGCGACCCTGAGCAGTTAGTGGAGCGGTCGTCATGACGCCGTTCCGCTTCTTCCACCTCAAGAGCATCGGCGGACAGATCGCCGCGCTGGTGGTGGCGTCGATCGTCGCGCTGCATCTGATCCTCACCGCCAGCTTCCTGATCAGCCGGCCGGACCGGGCCGAGCCGCCGCCCGACGCCGCCCATCAGCTCGCGGACGCGGCGCTGCTGCTCAACGGCACGGATGCGAGCGAGCGGCCGCGCATCCTCGCCAATATCGTGCGTGCGTTTCCGAAGGCCGGCATCGAGCTCCTCGCGCCGGGGACCTTCTCCGTCGCCGACGACAGGGAGGGCCCGCATCTGCGCAACGTGCGCCGGCATCTCGGCCATCAGTACAAGGTGATCGCGCTGGCCCCGAATTTCGGCGTGCACCGAGTCGCGGTCGAGCTTCCCGACGGCAGCATGATCGCAGGCCGCGTCGAGCAGGGCCCGCATCCGCCGCGGTTCTGGGGCGGCCCCTGGATGATAACGCTGCTGTTCGCGCTGATCAGCGTCACGATGCTCGGCCTGTGGGCGGCCTACGCGCTGGCCGCGCCGCTGTCCTCGTTTGCCAGGGCCGCCGAGAATTTCAGCCTGGACGGGGCGGCCGACCCGCTGCCCGAGCGCGGCCCGGAGGAGATCCGCTCGGTCGCGCGCGCGCTCAACCGCATGCATGAGCGGATCGCGCGGCTGATGTCGGATCGCACCCGGATGCTGGCGGCGATCAGCCACGACCTGCGAACGCCGATCACCCGGCTGCGCCTGCGCGCCGAGTTCATCGAGGACGAGGGCAACCGCAGGCGCATGCTGATCGATCTCGACCAGATGCGCTCGATGCTGGAATCCGTGTTGTCGCTGCTGCGCAACGACCGCAAGATCGAGGCGGTGACGCTGGTCGACATCGCGAGCACGCTCCAGGTCATCGCCGACCAGTTCGGCGACATGGGTCATGTCGTGCACTATGACGGCCCCGCTTCGGCGACGGCCGCCGCGCGGCCCGACGAACTGCATCGGGGCGTCACTAACCTCGTCGAGAACGCGGTGCGCTTCGGCGCCGAAGTGACGATCCGCCTCGACGTATCCGGCACCAGGCTCGTCATCGACGTCGAGGACGACGGCCCCGGCATCTCGGATGCGCGCAAGCAGGAGATGCTGGAGCCGTTCGCGCGCGGCGACGACGCGCGCACCATGGACGAGCACACCGGCTTCGGGCTCGGCCTGTCGATCGCGCGCGCGATCGCGATCGCTCATGGCGGCGAATTGTCGTTGCACGACCGCGCGCCGCACGGGCTGATCGTACGGATGCAGTTGCCGGTGTGGCAGCAGCCGCGGCGGGCGGCGTAGGGCACGCCTCAGGCGGCGAGCGGCGGATGCTCGATCGGGTGCTCATCGAAGATCGCCACCGCCTCGAAGCGGTAGCCGCAGGCGTGGCATTTCCAGAGATAGGAAACGCGGCCTTCGCCCGGCTCGATCCAGTCCGGAGACGGGATCGGTGCCCCACATTGCGCACAGGGGTTCTGCTTGGGGATGTCGCCGATGTCTGCTCGGGTCATGGACGTTCTCCCGAATTTTGAATAGCGATTTTTGGGCGAATGCACGAATAGACAGACCTGCTGTCGCGTAACGCACATCGCCAAGTGCAATCCTAACCTGGGTTTGAGTCGTAAAAACGACGGCCCCGCGAAAATCGCCGCTGGCGGCGTTTCGCCACATCATCGCCGTGTTCCCACGGCCTAACGCGCACGGGTGCAGGTTCGTTCTGCCGAGGAATAATTCAATGAAAATTTTGCGTATTGCCGTGCTCGCTGCGGCCGGGCTGATGTTGCCCCAGGCCGCATTCGCGGGTGAAGCCGAGTATGCCGAGATGGTCGCGGCCCATGCCCGCGCCAACGGCGTGCCGGAAGCGCTGGTGCATCGCGTCATCATGCGCGAGAGCCGCTATCAGCCCGGCCTTATCGGCCGCGGCGGCACCATCGGCCTGATGCAGATCAAGCTCGCGACCGCTCGCGGGGTCGGCTACACCGGCGACGCCGCCGGCCTGCGCGATCCCAACACCAACCTCACCTACGCCGTCAAATACCTCGCCGGCGCCTATCGCGCCGCCAACGGCGACCACGCCCGAGCCGTGCGTTATTTCGCGGGCGGCTATTACTACGTTGCAAAGCGGCAGCGTCAGGAGGCCGTGCAGGTTGCCAATATTGGCGACACCTGGCTCGAGCCGAACGGCAATCCACAGCCGATGCTCGGGACGGCGCCGCATAAGAAGCTGGCCCAGCGCGTCAGCAATGCGCGGGCGCAGGTTCCCAACCACTAGCCAGCGTCATTCCGGGGCGATACGAAGCATCGAGCCCGGAATCTCGAGCTTCCCCGGTGCGCAATTGCGCACCCGGGGTTCGGTCCGGCGGACCGCGCCGGAATGTCAGCCCTGTGGCTAGCGCGTTGACCACCCCGTCCCGCTGGCATACATTAGAGCCGTTCCGAGGGGTGCTCCGAGGAGGAGCTGAGATACCGCTAAATGGGTCAGAAGGCCCAGGACCGCGGTGACCCTTTGAACCTGATCCGGGTCATGCCGGCGAAGGGACAGGGATGTTGCAGACCACCAAGCGACCGGATTCCCCGGTATCCATCATCGGCGCAGGCATTGCAGGTGCCTGGCAGGCGCTTTTGTTCGCGCAGGCCGGCCATGCCGTGACGCTACACGAGCGCGGTGACGCCGCGATGACCGATTCCACCAGCCATTGGGCCGGCGGGATGCTCGCGCCCTGGTGCGAGGCGGAGGTCGCCGAACCCATCATCTCCAGGCTCGGCCAGCGCTCGCTGGACATCTGGCGGCGCGAGCTGCCGGACACCCCCTTCAACGGCTCGCTCGTCGTCGCCCATCCGCGCGAGCGCAACGATTTCGAGCGTTTTGCGCGGATGACCGAAGGCCACCGCCGGCTCGATGCGGCCAGCCTTGCCGAGCTCGAACCGTCGCTGGAGGGCCGCTTCCGCGACGCGCTGTTCTTCGCGACCGAGGGCCACGTCGAGCCGCGCCGCGTGCTGCCGAAGCTGCACGAGCGCATCCGCGCCGCCGGCGGCACCATCAAGTTTGATAGCGACGTCTCCGCCAAAGACCTCGACGGTATCGTGATCGACTGCCGCGGCCTTGGCGCGCGCGACGAGCAGCCGGAGTTGCGCGGCGTCAAGGGCGAGATGATCTTGATCGAGACCGGCGAGGTGCGGCTGGCGCGCCCGGTGCGGCTGATCCATCCGCGCTGGCCGCTCTACGTGATCCCGCGCGAGGACAACCTGTTCATGCTGGGCGCGACCTCGATCGAGGCCGAGGACACCGGCGTCAGCGTGCGCTCGGCGCTGGAGCTGCTGGGCGCGGCCTATGCCGTGCATCCGGCCTTCGGCGAAGCGCGCATCGTCGAATTCGGCTCGGGCTTGCGCCCGGCTTTCCCCGACAATCTGCCGCGCATCGGCATTCGTGGCGAGAGGATCGCCGTCAACGGCCTCTACCGCCACGGCTTCCTGATCGCGCCGGCGCTCGCCGAGCTGACGCTGCAATACGTCCAGCGCGGCCAGATCGACAATGAGGTGATGCAATGCGCGTGATCGTCAACGGCGAGCAACGCGAGGTGAACTCGGCCAGCGTGGACGCGCTGCTCACCGAGCTCGACTACGAGGGCACCCATTTCGCGATCGCGCTCAATTACGACGTCGTGCCGAAGAGCCGCTGGGCCGAAACCCACCTCAAGGCCGGCGACGAGATCGAGATCATCACGCCGCGGCAGGGAGGGTGAGGGAGATGATGGCACGCTCTCTCCACTTGTCGTCCCCGCGAAGGCGGGGACCCATAACCACAGGGAGCGGTTATGGCGGCCGGTCTCTCCCCACGTGCCCCAAGAGAAATCACGCGGTATGGGTCCCCGCCTTCGCGGGGAAGACAGTTGAACTTGAGGAGACACCTCGGACATGGTGACCTTCTACGGCAAAACCTTCCCCTCCCGCCTCCTGATCGGCAGCGCGCTGTATCCCTCGCCTGCGATCATGCAGGCGGCGATCCGTGCCTCCGGCTCGAACATTGTCACGGTGTCGCTGCGCCGCGAGGCCGCCGGCGGCAAGACCGGCGACGCGTTCTGGAATCTGATCCGTGAGCTCGACGTCAGCGTGCTGCCGAACACCGCCGGCTGTCGCAGCGTGCGCGAGGCCGTCACCACCGCAAAACTCGCGCGCGAGCTGTTCGGCACGTCCTGGATCAAGCTGGAGGTGATCGCCGACAACGACACGCTGCAGCCCGACGTCGTCGGCCTGGTCGAGGCCGCCACCATCCTGATCAAGGACGGCTTTGAGGTGTTCCCCTATTGCACCGAGGATCTCTCGGTCGCAAACCGCCTGGTCGATGCCGGCTGCAAGGTCGTCATGCCCTGGGCCGCGCCGATCGGCAGTGCCAAAGGCATCACCAACCGCGACGCGCTGAAACTGCTGCGCGAGCGGCTGCCTGACATCACACTGGTGGTCGACGCCGGCATCGGCGCGCCGTCACATGCGGCCGAGGCGCTCGAGCTCGGCTACGACGCCGTGCTGCTCAACACGGCCATCGCAAAGGCCGCCGATCCCGTCGCCATGGCCAACGCCTTCCGTCTCGGCTGTGATGCCGGCCGCACCGCCTACGAAGCCGGGCTGATGAACGCCCGCGACTTCGCCTCCCCCTCCACCCCTGTCGTTGGGACACCATTCTGGCATGCCGTATCCTGATCGCTTCTATCCCGTCGTCGACAGCCTCAAATGGGTTGAACGCCTGACCAAGCTCGGCGCCGGCACCATCCAGCTGCGCGCGAAAGACCTCAACGACGCCGACGCGCTCCAGATCGTCACCGATGCGCTGGCGATCACGAAGGACACGCAGGCCAAGCTGGTCGTGAACGACTATTGGCGCGCGGCCGTCGTCGCCGGCGCAAAGTATCTGCATCTCGGCCAGGAGGACCTTGCCGATGCGGACCTCAAGGCCATCCGCGAGGCCGGCCTGTCGCTCGGAATCTCCACCCATGACGATGCGGAGCTAGAGACCGCGCTTGCCGCAGAACCCGACTACGTCGCGCTGGGTCCGATCTTCTTCACCACGCTGAAGTCGATGCGCTTCGAGCCGCAGGGCATTCCGAAGATCACGGAATGGAAGAAGCGCATCGGCACCATCCCGCTGGTCGCGATCGGCGGCATCAAATTCGAGCACGCCGCGGAGATTTTTGCGGCCGGCGCCGATTCCATCGCCGTCGTCAGCGACGTCACCCAAAACGCCGACCCGGACGCGCGAGTCAAACAATGGCTTGGCGATTCCGCCAAAGCCGCCTGAACGAGAGATACAACGGAGGATCCCATGAACATCCGCTCCAACCCCGAAAAGACCGTCCCCGCCGTCACCACCGGCCCGCTGCCCTCGTCACGAAAAATCTTCGCGTCTCCGGACGCTGCGCCCGACATGCGCGTGCCGTTGCGCGAGATCATCCTCTCCGAAGGCGCCGGCGAGCCGAACCTGCCGGTCTACGACACCTCGGGGCCCTACACCGACCCGTCCGTGACGATCGACGTCAACGCCGGTCTCGCCCGCAACCGCCTCGCCTGGGTCAGGGAACGCGGCGGCGTCGAGGAGTATCAGGGCCGCGATATCAAGCCGGAGGACAATGGCAACGTCGGCGCCTCGCATGCCGCAAAGGCCTTCACCGCGCACCACAAGCCGCTACGCGGCCTCGACGGCCACAAGATCACCCAGCTCGAATTCGCCCGCGCCGGCATCATCACGAAGGAGATGATCTACGTCGCTGAGCGCGAAAATCTCGGCCGCAAAAAACAGCTCGAACGCGCGGAGGCAGCGCTAGCCGATGGCGAAAGCTTTGGTGCCGCGGTGCCCGCCTTCATCACGCCGGAGTTCGTCCGCAGCGAGATCGCGCGCGGCCGCGCCATCATCCCCTGCAACATCAACCACGCTGAGTTGGAGCCGATGATCATCGGCCGCAACTTCCTCACCAAGATCAACGCCAATATTGGCAACTCCGCCGTGACGTCGTCGGTGGAAGAGGAAGTCGACAAGATGGTGTGGGCGATCCGCTGGGGCGCCGACACCGTGATGGACCTTTCGACGGGCCGCAACATCCACACCACCCGGGAATGGATTCTGCGCAACGCGCCGATCCCGATCGGCACCGTGCCGATTTACCAGGCGCTGGAGAAGTGCGAAGGCGATCCCGTCAAACTGACCTGGGAGCTCTACAAGGACACGCTGATCGAGCAGTGCGAGCAGGGCGTCGACTATTTCACCATCCATGCCGGCGTGCGCCTGTCCTACATCCACCTCACCGCCAACCGCGTCACCGGCATCGTCTCGCGCGGCGGCTCGATCATGGCGAAGTGGTGCCTGGCGCATCACAAGGAGAGCTTCCTCTATACGCATTTCGACGAGATCTGCGACCTCATGCGCAAGTATGACGTCTCGTTCTCGCTCGGCGACGGCCTGCGTCCCGGCTCGATCGCCGACGCCAACGACCGCGCACAGTTTGCCGAACTCGAAACGCTCGGCGAGCTGACCAAGATCGCGTGGGACAAGGGCTGCCAGGTCATGATCGAGGGCCCCGGCCACGTGCCGATGCACAAGATCAAGATCAACATGGACAAGCAGCTCAAGGAGTGCGGCGAGGCGCCGTTCTACACGCTTGGACCGCTGACCACCGACATCGCGCCGGGCTACGACCACATCACCTCAGGCATCGGCGCCGCCATGATCGGCTGGTTCGGCTGCGCCATGCTCTGCTACGTCACGCCGAAGGAGCATCTCGGCCTGCCCGATCGTAACGACGTCAAGGTGGGCGTCATCACCTACAAGATCGCTGCGCATGCGAGCGATCTCGCCAAGGGCCACCCGGCCGCCCAGCTCCGCGACGACGCGCTCTCCCGCGCCCGTTTCGACTTCCGCTGGAGCGACCAGTTCAACCTCGGCCTCGACCC
The DNA here is from genome assembly GCF_040547725.1 of Bradyrhizobium sp. LA2.1. Lineage (NCBI taxonomy): Bacteria > Pseudomonadati > Pseudomonadota > Alphaproteobacteria > Hyphomicrobiales > Nitrobacteraceae > Bradyrhizobium > Bradyrhizobium sp. LA2.1. The sequence goes on along the minus strand of NZ_JBEPQI010000005.1, from coordinate 482,183 downwards.
CGACACCGCAAAGAACTTCCACGACGAGACCCTGCCGAAGGAAGCCCACAAGGTCGCGCATTTCTGCTCAATGTGCGGACCAAAGTTCTGCTCGATGAAGATCACGCAGGACGTGCGCGATTACGCGGCGACGCTGAACGATCCGAACTCGATCGGCATGTCGCTGAGCGGCACCGCCGAGGACGGCATGAAGCAGATGAGCGCGAAGTTCAAGGAGATGGGCTCAAGCGTGTATCTGGACGCGGAGAAGGTGAAGGAGAGCAATCGGGTGTTGTGAGGGGCACCCGCCGGATATCGGCGGCCATCTCAAAGATTAGCGGGAATTTCGGGCAGAACGGTCCGCAACTTTTAGTTGCGGGCCGTTCTAGTTTCAGCGAAACTTAAACTTCCAATATTCAAAAAATCATTTGGAGACAACGCATGACAGGCAATAAGAGCCCAAAGACAATTGCGACCATCAACTTCAAAGGCGGCGTTGGCAAAACCACAGTCACTTGGTGCCTCGCCGACACCCTAGCCACCTATTCAAATTCAAGCGTACTCATGTTCGACCTTGATGCGCAAATGTCTCTTACGCAGGCTGTGGGGCTCAACGAAGACAGCGGCTCTCTACACGCCGCGTTCGGCGGCTGGTATGACAAGAGCGTTGCCGACCGACGAACAATCTTCGATGCGATCGACCAATATACCAAACCGGGAGCGCATTTCGATTTTCCAATAGCATATGACTTCATCTATCAAATCGCAAAGAAGCTTCACTTCGTCCCTTCAGTGGAGGACCTATATTGGCTCGAACTCGAAGTATTCGATCGAGATCAAATGAAGGACTTCATGCGCAGGTTGCTCGGCAAGATCCATCATTCGAGCAAGGTTGCAGATTATGAATACGTTCTGTTTGATTGCCCACCCTCTTTCACATTGCTTTCATACAGTGTGCTATCGTGCTGCGACCTAGTTCTAATTCCCGTCAATCCCGACTTCTTTGCATCACGTGGCGTTAGCTTGCTATTGAATTCGCTTAAGATGCGGATAGAACCACACCCGACTCCTCAGATCGCTGTCTTTATGAACAAGACCAAGACGTGGGCTAATTCTCCAACAAAAGAAACGGCGTTCTACATGAGGCAAATTCAGCAGATTTGCGACCGCGCGACCAAGGATCACGGCATCCGAGCAGCCTTCTTTGATGATGCATGGGTCCGCGAGAGAGTCGGCATTAAGCGCGCTATCACAGGCGGCGGAGTGCCAACGGAGTTGGTTGGCGACTTTCAAAAGCTCTGGAGCGCATGCTTGGGGGTAATGAAGTGACAAATGAAACACCGTTTCGAACACCTGATGAAGAAGTCCAAAAATTGCTAGAGGAATGCGAAGAGCTCAAGAGAACGCTTAAGACAATTAGCTTCCAGCTCTCACGCATGGAAAATCGAGTAAAGGCTGCGTTTCCGGCGGCCGCTGCGAAGATTAAGGAACAGAGGACCGCTCAGTCCGCGCAGCGGAAGAGCACTCTTTCGACTGAACAAGCATTGGCAGAGTTCGACAATGTTGTGAGACTCGCCTCATCTGGTGCAACGTCTGAGGCTGAGACTTATCTTTCGCGCCGCCCTTCCGCCGACCTTCTCGCGATAGCCAAGGAGGTTGGCGTTACCTTCCCTAGCAACAAGCCTTCCGTTCGCGCGATGCTCGAAGCGATTCTTGGCAAAGTTCGTGAAAGCCTGCTTTTGTCACGTCACAGTCGCCGCGAATGAACAACTAGTTTGCGTAGCACACTAGTGAGGTAAACTTCATGCGGACTCGTGATTTGCCTGAAGCGCCTAATGTCCGCCTCCCCGACCAACTCCGTCCCAATCTCCGCCTCGTCTTCGTCGGCACCGCCGCCAGCACGCGCTCGGCCGCCGTCGGGCACTACTACGCCCATCCCGGCAACCGGTTCTGGCGCGCGATCCATGAGGCCGGCATCACGCCGCGGCGCTATCAGCCGGGCGAATTCGCCATGCTGCTCGAGCTCGGGATCGGCTTCACCGATCTCTCCAAGTCGGGCGCCGGGATGGATCACCAGATCGCGACTGAAACGATCGACGTGCCCGGCTTCAGGGCCAAGATCGAGAAGTACCGGCCGCGGACGATTGCGTTCACGAGCAAGAAAGCCGCGAGCTTGTTTTACGGGAGGCCGTCGAGCGGGATTGCGCTTGGGCGGCAGCAACGCGACGAGAAGCTTCCCGACGTGTTCGTGCTTCCCTCGCCGTCCGGCGCCGCGTCCGGGTATTGGACGCTGGAGCCGTGGCGAGAACTCGCGGCGTGGATCAGATCGTAGGGTGGATTAGCGCAGCGTAATCCACCGAGGTCTGTCCCCGCGGAGACAGAAGTGGTGGGTTACGCTGCGCTAACCCACCCTACGGCACGACGAGAGCATGCGCCCTAAAGATCGAAATTGGTCGGCAGCATGACCACGTCGCGAATGGTCATGCCGCGCGGCCGGGTCAGCATGAACATCACGACTTCAGCCACCTCGCTGGCCTCCAGCAGACTGCCCGTTTCCCTGGCTTCCTTCAGCTTCTCGGGCGGCCAGTCCGCGAGCAGTGAGGTAACGACCGGGCCGGGCGAGATCGAGCCCACGCGAATGCCGTGCTTGAAGACCTGGCGCCGCACCGTCTGGACGAAGCAGTTGATCGCCCATTTGGACGACGCATAGACCGGCTCCCAGGGCGTCGGAAAATGCGCCGCCAGCGAACTCGTGACGATGATGTCGCCGCTCCGGCGCGCGATCATGTGCGGCAGCACGTCGTGCACGTTCTTCATCACCACGTTGACATTCAGGTTCAGCATCCGGTCGATGGCCATATTGTCGGCATCGACCAGATCGCCACCGACATAGGTGCCCGCATTCGCATGCAGGATGTCGAGCTGGCCTGCCTTCTCCAGCACGCGCGGCAGCAACGATGCACAGTCCCTCGGATCCAGGAGGTCGACGACCAGCGGGATCACGGCGTCGCCATGCTTGTTGCTGAGCGCCTTCAGCGCGACCTCGTCGCGGTCGACCATCACCACGCGCGCGCCCGCGGCCAGCATTGCTTCAGTGCTCGCCAGCCCGATGCCCGACGCGGCTCCGGTCACGGCAGCAACCTTGCCTTCCAATTCGTTTCCCATGGGGTCACCATCCTGCTGATGGTCGGCAGTATAGCAATGCAAGGCGAATTGGCGATGCGGATCGTTGGCTTCGTAGGGTGGGCAAAGGCGCTCTTGCGCCGTGCCCACCATCTCTCCACAAATCCGGCAGCACGGTGGGCACGGCGCGCGAAGAGCACGCCTTTGCCTACCCTACGGCACCGTCCGTCCCTCACCCCGCATACGCCCTGTCCAGATCCGCGATCACGATCTTCCGCATCTCCATCATCGCCTGCATGACGCGGTTCGCTCTGGTGCGGTCGGGATCGCCGAGGTAGCGGCCGAGCGCCGACGGGATCACCTGCCAGGACAGTCCAAATTTGTCCTTGAGCCAGCCGCAGCGGGATTCCTCGCCGCCGTCGGCAGTGAGGCGGCTCCAGAAGTAGTCGACCTCGGCTTGCGTCTCCACGCTGATGAAGAACGAGACCGCCTCGGTGAAGCGGTATTGCGGCCCGCCGTTGAGCGCGTGGAAGCGCTGGCCTTCGAGTTCGAACACCGCCATGAAGTCGCTGACGGTCTCGACTTTTGCGTTGGGGAACACCGCCTTGTAGAAGGCGACGGCTTCCGGAACGTTGTTGTCGAACCAGAGAAACGGCGTGATTGACGTCATGAAATTGTATCCTTTCGTCTTGGACCGGACGCGTGACCATCGCTCCGAGGACGAGTGGCGGGACCATGTTCCGACACGGGCGCTGGTCTTTTTAAGGCGCCCCTGTCGGAACCCGAGCCGACCATTCGTCCTTTGAATGCAACGCCGATCACCCCGGAGCCGCCAGATGCCCACCATCACAGCCTTCGAAAACTCACCCGACCGCGGCAAGGGACAGGCCCGCGACATGCGGGTTCGCTGGGCGCTGGAGGAAGTGGGCCTGCCCTACGACGTCCGCCTCGTGTCGTTCGCGGCGATGAAAGACCCCGCCCATCTTGCGCTGCATCCTTTCGGGCAGATTCCGACCTATGAGGACGGCGATCTCGCTCTGTTCGAGTCGGGCGCGATCGTGCTCCATATCGCCGAACGCCATGATGGATTGTTGCCAAAGGATGCGGATGCGAGGAGCCGCGCGATCGCATGGATGTTTGCCGCGCTCAACACGCTGGAGCCGCCGATCGTCGAGTTCGGGATGACGATGCTGTTCGAGCGCGACAAGAGCTGGTACGAAGAGCGCCTGCCGGTCCTGAAGGATCGCGTCCGGATCAGGCTTGGCGAATTGTCCCATCGCCTCGGCGAGGCCGAGTGGCTCGACGGCGCGTTCAGCGCTGGCGATCTCATGATGGTGACGGTGCTGCGCCGGCTGAATGCATCTCGCCTGCTGGAGGAATATCCCGACCTCTCAGCCTACGTCGCCCGCGGCGAAGCGCGGCCTGCGTTCAGGCGGGCGTTCGATGCGCAACTGGCGGTGTTCACCGCCGCATCGACCGGCAAATAGAGGCCGCGCCTCTCACTGAAGCCGATACATCACGCCGAATTCATACATCGAACGGGTGACGCCGGGCGTCCTCCGATCGAATGACGCCGCGCACAATGCGCAGGACTGTTGCCAGCCCGTCACTCCGGCGATACGACTTGAGGTGGAAGAGCCTGATATCAACCGGCCCGCATCCCCAGAAAGGCACCGCCATGAGCGACGATCTCTCCGGCGTCTGGGATGGCAGCTACATTCAACCGGGCACCGGAATGGTTACCTTCACCGCAACTCTGGTCGAAACCGGCGGCGCGCTCAGCGGAAGCGTGACAGAGCCCTGCTCGAACCCGCGTTGCCCGCTGCGAACCCATAACGCCTCGATCGCGGGTCAGCGCTCCGGCAACGCGGTCTCGTTCGTCAAGCGCTACGAGCCGCCCGGCCACGGCTACGACACGGTCCATTACGAAGGCACGGTGAACGCCGAGGCGACCGAGATCGACGGGCGCTGGCGGCTGCCTGGCTCTTCCGGCGCATTCCTGATGATCCGCGCCAGCAAGGTCGCGCAAGCGGCCACGACGGAGCAACACGCCAAGGTGCCATCGCGCTGAAGGGAGCAACCATGCTGACGCTATATTCTTATCCGGAACTGTTCGGCGTCGCCGACAACAACGGCTACGGCCTCAAGGTCTACGCATTCCTGAAGCTCGCAGGCGTGCCGTTCGTGCACGAGCATCTCTTCGATGCCTCTGCCGCGCCGCGCGGGCAGCTGCCTTACGTCGTCGACGACGGCGAGACCATCGGCGACAGCGAGACCATCATTGCGCATGCGATCGCCAAATATCGCCTGAGCATCGATGCCGCGCTGTCGCAGGAGGCACGGCGGACCAATCATCTCGTCACCCGCATGCTGGACGATCTCTACTGGGTGATGTCGTATTCGCGATGGAAGGACGATCGCTTCTATCCGGCATTCCGCGACGCCTTCATCGCGCAACATCCGCAACTCGATGCCGAGGGACTGGAGAAGGCGAAGGCGTACAATTCGCAGCGCTACTATTTCCAGGGCATCGGCCGCTACACGCCCGAGCAGGCTTACGCGCGGGGCCTGGCCGATCTGGAAGTGCTGGCGGAGATCGTTCCCGCCGCGGGCTTCGTCCACGGCGCGGCGCCGACCAGCTGTGATGCCGGCATCTACGGCTTCATCGCCAACATCTATTATTTTCCGATCCCGACGCCGCTGAAGGCTTTTGTCGATGCGCACGCCAATCTCGTCGCGCATTGCGAGAGGATTCATGCGGCGGTGAGTTCGTAGGGTGGGCAAAGGCGCGCTCATTGCGCGCCGTGCCCACCATGCATCCGCATTTGCAGCACGAATGGTGGGCACGCTTCGCTTTGCCCACCCTACGCCTACACACCGCGCCCTACCGCATCGTGATCGCGAGCCCGCTCAGATCCGCATTCGCCATCAGGCCGGTCTGGTAGCCCGACAGCTCCAGCACCGCGCCCTTCTGGTTGGTCAGCACGATGGCGCGAGCGCCACGGCCGATGGCAAGGCCGGCACCGGCCGCGCCATAGACGCCGGCGACGTCGGAGGGGCGGTTGATGTTGGAGACCCGGCCACGCAGCACTGTCTTGGAGCCGCCGAACACGAGGCCGTAGTCGAGCCCGCCGGTCGAGAGCCCATAGGAGCGGCCGCGGAAGTTCAGCACGCCCGAGCCGCCCGAACCGCCGATGATCCAGCCCGCCTTGTAGATCGTCAGCACCACGGTGCCGCCGTCGGCCATCGCCGAGGTCGAAATGCCGGCCAGAGCGGCAATGGCGACCAGCGCGGCGCGGAAGGTGGTAGCGAGCTTCATGGGGCGTCTCCGGTGGCTATTTTTCAAGGGAGGATTCGAATCAGATGCAGCGAATGTATCCGATGGATCGCGGCGGCAACATGATGGAGCGTGAGGCCTGCGCGGTGCGCTCCCTCGCCCCGTTCTTACGGGGAGAGGGTTGGGGTGAGGGGCTGCTTCGGCATAAGCGGTAGGAGTTGGACTCGCGGAGAGTCCCCCTCACCCGCCGCGCTCAGGCGCGCAAGTGCGCTGCGCGCGTCGGCCTCTCCCCGCAAGCGGGGCGAGGCGAAGGAAGAGTCCGCGCAAACAAGCACCACCGCCATGATGCCATCCTGCCCCTGTTTTGCCCGACGGAGCGAATTGTTCGGCTATACCGAATTTGAAACACTCACGATTTCTACGGTGCATGGGGTTGTTTTCGCGTTTTTGTTTTACCCGCCTTCCCCAATGCCGATTGCAACTCCCCCGCATGTCGCTACGCTCGTGCGCGCGACGCGACCGTTCCATCCGAGGTGATCCCATGTCGATCCAGCATTTCGCACCCCCGCCGCACGTCAAGGCGCCGCCGCTGTCCTTTGCCACGCGCGTCGGCGATCTCCTGTTCGTCTCAGGCATTCCCGGCTTCGACGGCAATGGCGCGCTGCCGGACGGTTTCGAGGCGCAGTTCGCCAACGTCGCCGTCAACATCAAGCGCGTGCTGGACGAAGCCGGCGCGACGGTCCGCGATCTCGTCAAGGTCAACGTGCTGCTCACGCGCGCTTCCGACATCGCGGCGATGAATGCACTCTATGCCGGCGCGTTCGGCCCGCCGCCCTACCCGGCGCGCACCACCTGCGTGGTGCAGGCCCTGCCCGACCCGAAAATGCTGATCGAGATCGAGGCAATTGCATCGCTGGCGAAGTGAGCCACGCTTAGCGCATGTGTCTTGGCGTATGTGTCTTGGCGCATGTGTCTTGCCGGGCACTCGGCCGAACCAAGTGCACGGCTCCCTCTGACATATCCGTGAAACAGCTGGCCCTCGGCTTGCCAAGGGCTTGCTTTTACCGCACGAATTTTCGGGTCCCACTTCCCCACAAGGAGATTTTTCATGCGTCGCGTTCTCGCCCTCTGTGCCGTTGCCGGCATCGCCTCCTCCGTGTTTGCCGTGCCGGCGTCGGCAGCAGCAGGCTATTACGTGATCCGCTGGGACAACACCGGCATCTGCCAGGTCTGGAACGAGGACCTGAAATACAAGCCGTTCCAGTGGGGCGCGTCGACCTACAAGATCGTCAGCAAGCCGGTCCCGACCTTCACCGCGGCTTCGGATATCCAGATCAAGCTGCGCTCGGAGCGCCGCTGCACGCTCTGAGCGTCACCGACGAATTTGATTTTGAGGGCGGGCCGCGCGAGCGACCCGCCCTTTTCCTTTGCAGGCGCGCGCTGGTTTTTTCCGGCTCAAATGGCGCATTTCATGCGCGCACGCTTTGAACCTGATCAGCCGGCGGAGCTACTCACAACTTGTCCGGGGCGCATCCCCAAAAGCGCCCCACACCATGCCTCCCCGTCATTGTCGGGAGGTGCATCACATCTTTCATTTGAGGAGCTGATCATGCGTCGTATTTCCGTGCTGTGCGCTGCTGCGGGTCTTGCCGTCACTGCCTTCGTCGCCGCGAGCCCTGCCGAAGCCAGCTATCACCTGATCCGCTGGCAGGACACCGGCTTCTGCCAGATCTGGGACGAGAGCATCCCGACCGCGCCGTGGCCCTCCGACTACGCCCGCGTCAGCACGACGGTGCCGACCTTCGTCGACGCACTCGTGCTGAAGGATCACGCGTTGAAGAGCGGTCACTGCACCTGGTAGGATTTCGATCGGCGGATCGACGAGCGGGCAAGGGCGCGACGCGTTCTTGCTCGCTCTTTTTTGTCAGCACATGGCGGATCGGCGAGGCGCGGCGACAGCGCGCGCTCACGCGTCCTTGTGCGCGCCGGGATGGATCAGGATGTCGCGCGCGGCGGCGAGGTCGATGAAGGCTTGCGCGCTGCCGCCCTGGTCGGGATGCTTGCCCTTGGCGGCGCGGCGGTAGGCCTGGTTGATGTCGTCGCAGGTGAGCTGCACGGCGAGCGGCAGGCCGAGCATCCTGCGGGCACGATCTTCGCTCGAGAGCTGCTTCGGCATGGCGTTGCGGCGCCCGAAGCGCGGCGCTGTGAGATCATGGACGACCTCGAGGATCACGCCGACGCGGCGCTGGGCTGCCAGCGTGACGCTGTGATCGTCATTGTCCGCGGCCTGGCGCAGCACCGGAAGCGCCTGCTCGGCCGCCTGGCGCAGCGTGGCATCCGTGCTCATGCGCACGATCTCGGCGACGAGCCGGCCCGCCTCGGCCCAGTCGGCCGGCTGCGCCGACCGCAGGCGTTCGAGAGCGAGTTTCCAGGATTCAAGCCGTCCCATCATGCGCGCAACGTTTAGCAATGAAGATCAGTATGCCAAGGCGGCCGTTTCCGACCCCTTAATTTCGAGTTAGCCTTTCATGAAACTTCGAAACGAATCCGGGAGGAAATTGTCATGGCATTGCTCGCAAACCACATCGCCGTCGTCACGGGCGCCGGATCCGGCATCGGCCGGGCGATCGCGGCCGGCTACGCCCGCGAGGGCGCGCAAGTGGTGCTGCTCGACGTCAACGCCGACACGGTCGCGGAGGCCGCGCAGGAGATCCGCAAGGCCGGCGGCAAGGCCGAGAGCTTTGCGCTCGATGTGACGAAGCGTGACGAATGCTTTGCGCTCGCCAGGCAGGTCGCCGACAAGGTCGGGCAGGTCTCGATCCTCGTCAACAATGCCGGCATCACCCGCCGCAACGCCTTCACCGCGGACACGGAGACGGTGGCGAAGGACTGGAACGACATCATCTCGCTCAACCTCAACGGCGTCTTCAACGTGACGCAGGCGTTCCTCGCGCCGCTGCGGGCCGCCAAGGGCCGCATCGTCAACATCGGCTCGATCCAGTCCTTCGTGCATCTGCGCACGCCGAGCTCGGTGGCGTATACGACCTCGAAACACGGCGTGCTCGGCTTCACCAAGGCGCTCGCGGCCGAGCTCGGCAAGGAAGGCGTGCGCGTCAACGCGATCGGACCGGGCTTCATCGAGACCAACATCAACGCCAACGTGCGCGCGACGAATCCGGCGCTGGTGCAGGCCTTCGTCGATCACACCCCGCTGGCGCGCACCGGCAAGCCCGAGGACATCGTGGGCCCCGCGATCTTCCTGGCGTCGGATCTGTCGGCCTATGTCACGGGGACGATCGTGATGGTGGACGGCGGGTACCGGACGGTGTGAGCGGGCGCGCAAAATCGGCCCGCATCGCTATGCATCCCGTGCCAATCGCGGCACCTTCGCGGCAATCCCAAGGTCAATTGGTGCGATCGTCCGCGATTAACCACTCGTTAACCAAACCCGCCCACCGTAGATCTACGGCTAGGGGGCCGTTGGTTCTCGATCGCTTCCAAAGATGGAAGCGGGCGTTGATCGGGAGGTGTGTTGATGACCACTGTTCATGTCGCTGCGTCCGATCCGGGCGCGCAATTTCTTGCCCCTAACCAAATCGTTCCGCTGCTGATCGGCGCGACCGTCGACGAGGTCGAGCGCGAGCTCGTGCTCCAGACGCTCGCACGCTGCGACGGCAACCGCACGCGCGCATCGCGCGTGCTCGGCCTGTCGGTGCGCACGTTGCGCAACAAGATCAGGATCTATGCAGCGTCCGGCATCGACGTGCCCGCGTATCACGACTAGCACGCGGGCACGATTGGTGTTGATCAAGCCCGGCGCAAGGCGCCGGCGGAATTGCTGCTGTCGTCAAACGCCGCTAAGTAGCTTGCTTCCGGTCAAGGGAGCAGCGGCGTGGCAGACGAACAGAAACGGCAGGGACCGCAAGGTCCGCGCGGACGGCAGGGCGAACCGGGACGGCCAGGGCCGCAAGGGCATCCCGGCCGGCGCGGGCCGGATGGCCAGCGTGGCAAGCCGGGACCGCAAGGCAAGCCCGGGGCGGCCGGAAAGGCCGGAGCGCAAGGCAAGGCCGGCCTGCCGGGCAAGCCCGGCGAAGCCGGTGCTCGGGGCGCGGCCGGGCCGCAGGGGCCGCAAGGCCCACGCGGCGAGCCCGGACCGCCCGGCCAGCTGCCGTCGATCGAGCAGGTGCTGCCGTGGCTCGATCAACTCTTCGACGCCTGGGACGAGCGCCGCCGCCAGCGCGAGCGTGAAGCTGCCGAACGCGAGGCGCTGGAAGCCGCCGTGCATGAGGTTGAAGAGGCGATCGTCGATGACGAGGCCGACGACGGCGAAGGCGAAGGCGACGATCACCGGAAGAAGAAGAAAAAGAAGAAGCACGGCCACAAGGACTAGCCGGGCGGAAGTTGCTTCGACGCCTCGGAGGACTCATCCTTGCGCGGCAGCATGCCCATGCGCTCGAACTGCCAGCGCATGGCGCGGTACCAGAGATAGCCGACCAGCGTGCCGAGCAGCGTCAGGATGACGAGGTTGACGCTGCTGTAGGAGCCGCTCCACCACATCATCCATGCGGTCCACAGCACAGTGAAGGTGACGGCACCTGCTCTGAGAGGAATAAGGGGGCGGCTCATGGTCGTGCTCCGGGCTGTCAAAACCCCGGCGGACGTCATCGCAATTTGAGGCCGCTCTCACCGTGAGCCAGATCACGGAATGGACGCAGGACCGCCTAACCGAACCGCAGCCGCGAACGCTCCTTGGCCTTCTCCGCCTCGATCTCACGGTCCCGCGCCGGCGCATGGGTGTGCAGCGAAGTCAGGAGCTTTCGCGCAGCCGCCGACACTTCCGCGACCGCAAGCTCGAACGCCTCTTCATTGGCCTGCGACGGCTTGTTGAAACCGGAAAGCTTGCGCACGAACTGGAGCGCGCTGGCGTGGATCTCGTCCTCCGTCGCGGGCGGCTCGAAGTTGAACAGCGTCTTGATGTTGCGGCACATGCAGGCTCTCCCGTAGCGGTGTTCCCCTGAGGACGATCGGCGAGGCCGAAATCCTACATCCCGGGCGCAGCCGTGTCATAGGCAGGACCAGCCATATCTGATCCGCAATTATTCTCCTTGCGCGCCGCACCGTCGGGGAATGTTTTTCGGGGGGCGATGATGGGTCCGGTCTCGATCCTCCGTGACCAGCTGATAAGATCGCGTCCAACGCGGCCGCCAACCATGAGCCGCATGGGGAGAGAAACATGAAAACGTCTTGCGCAGCGCTAGCGGCCATCCTGCTGTCCATCGCAACGCCGGTTATGGCCGCCGATTATCCTGCGCCGAAGCAAGGCGACTGGATCGCCAAGGACTTCAAGTTGCACACCGGCGAGACCATGCCGGAATTGAAGCTGCACTACACCACTGTCGGCGAGCCCTCTGGCCAGCCCGTGCTGGTGCTGCACGGCACCGGCGGCTCGGGCGCGAGCATGCTCACGCCGGCCTTCGCCGGCGAGATGTTCGGTGCGGGACAGCCGCTCGATGCGTCCAAATATTACATCATCATCCCCGACGCGATCGGCCACGGCAAATCGTCAAAACCGTCCGACGGCATGAAGACGAGCTTCCCGAAGTACAATTACGACGACATGGTCGAGGCGCAGCATCGCCTCGTGAAGGAAGGCCTCGGCGTCAAGCATCTGCGGCTCGTGATCGGCAATTCGATGGGCGGCATGCAGACCTGGCTGTGGGGCGAGAAATATCCGCAGGAGATGGACGCGCTGGTGCCGATGGCCTCGCAGCCGACGGAGATGGCCTCACGCAACTGGATGATGCGGCGGATCATGCTCGACACCATCCGCAACGATCCCGACTACAATGGCGGCAATTACACCAGCCAGCCGCGCACGATGAAATACGCTATGACCGCCTACGGCATCGCCAGCATCGGCGGCACACTCGCCTATCAGCAGCAGGCGCCGACCGCGGCCAAGGCCGACAAGATCGTCGACGAGCGGCTGGCGACGCCGATCACGGCGGATGCCAACGACTTCCTCTACCAGTGGGGCTCCTCGCAAGACTACAATGCCGGCGACAAGCTGGAGCAGATCGAGGCGACGCTGCTGCTGATCAACTCCGCCGACGACGAGCGCAACCCGCCGGAGACCGGCATCACGGACGCCGCGATGAAGCGGGTCAAGAACGGCAAGCTGTATCTGATCCCCGCGAGCACCGAGACGCGTGGCCACGGCACCACCGGCAACGCGAAATTCTACGTCGAGCAGGTCAGGCAATTGCTGCAAACCGCGCCGCAGCGGACGATGTGAGCCGAGCAGCAAGACAGCATGTCGAACGCTCGCTTTCGCAAGGCTGCGCTCGCGCTTCCCGGCGTCATCGAGGGCGCACATCACGGCCATGCCGACTTTCGTGTCGGCAAGCGCGTGTTCGCGACGCTGGGCTATCCCGATGAAAAATGGGGCATGGTGAAGCTCACTCTCGATCAGCAGGCCGTGCTCATCGACGCGGAACCGGAGATGTTTCGTCCGGTCCCTGGCGCCTGGGGCAGGAGCGGCAGCACGAATGTGAAGCTGGCGAGGATCGATCAGGTCACGTTGCGGAGCGCACTCGAGATGGCATGGCGCAATGTCGCGCCGAAATCGCTGCTTGCATCGCTCGATACGCGATAGGAACGATCGTGCGCGCAGGTTCGCACTGTGCGTCTGGCTGGCCGCTTATACCGCAACGCATCATATGCGGCGCCTCTCGCGCCGCATATTATTTGAGCATGCATTGCGCTGACAGCTCGGGCTTAATCGCATCAACGATACGAATCGAACGCGACGCAATCGCGCGCAGTCGGCGCGCGACGCAGGGAGGAGTTCGCATGCACAGGCTCGCGCTGTGCGTTTGGCTGGCCGCGACGATGGCGCAGACGAGCGCCGCGTTCGCGTTCGACAACGGCCAATACGATCATGTGCCGCCCGACATCCGCGCCTGGTTCAAGAGCGTGATCGCACCGAACGGCGTGCCCTGCTGCGACATCTCCGACGGCCATCGCACCGACTACGATGTGCGAGGCGGCACCTATTGGGTACCGATCGAGGGACAGTGGATGGAGGTGCCCGAGCGCGCCATCATCCGCGATCGCGGCAATCCGGTCGGCCAGGCCGTTGGGTGGTACGTCCACCATCGCGGCGTCATCATCATCAGTTGCTTCGTGCCGGCCGATGCCGTGTAGGCCACTCAGGCCTTGAGGTCTCGCCTGGGCGAGGCCTCGACATATTCGATGTCATCGCCGAAATCGTCGAGCGCGGCACGAACGGATTTGGCGTCGGCCTCGGCGATGGTGAAGATCGCGGCCAGGTTTTGCCGCTTCTGTCCCGGAAACAGGCTCTCGGCGGCATAGCCGGCATCGCCGAGCGTCTTGATGATCTTGCGCCGCCGGCGCTGATCGACATGGTCGTGGAATTTGAATTGCACGGACATGATGCAAAGCTAGCCGCTCGCGGCACCCGATCAAGGGCGCAGAATCTATTTTTGTCCCTTTCTCGCCGGCTTCGCCTTTGTAGTTTTCTTGGCAGTTTTCTTGGCAGTTTTCCTGCCCGATTTCCTCGCCGGTTTCGCGCGGCCAAGCGCAGCGGCAACATCCAGCAGGCCGGCGCCGTATTCCGGCGTAAAATCCTTGCCTCGCATCGCCGGCAATTTGGTCGCAGTCGCGATCAGGCGCCTGGCGACCGCAAGTCCGGACGCCCTGGATTTTGCCTTGTTGATGTAGACGAGCGCAGCGGCGCCCGTCACATGCGGTGTTGCCATCGACGTCCCGGGCCAGGAATCGTAACTGGTATGGTCGGCGAAGCTTGCCTTCACCCGGGGCACCGTCGACAGGATGTTGACACCCGGCGCGACCAGCTTGATGTGCTTCCCCGTATTGGAGAACGAAGCGCGCCGATGGGACTCGTCGACGGCGCCAACTCCGATCGTGTCCACGTAGCCCGCCGGGTATTCCTTCGGATTGCCGTCCTCGAACTCGTTGCCCATCGCGGTTGAGATGACGACGCCGGCTTCGATCAGTTCGGCGAAGGCCGTCGCTTCCGTCTTTGAATGGTCCTCGCCGCCAATGCTGAGGTTGATGACCTTGATGTTGGAATCGAGCGCGGCCGCGAGCGCCTTGCTGTAGAAATCGAAGTTGAAATTCTCGTCGTCGCCTGCGCGCTTGGGATCGTCGAACACCTTCCAGCAGTGCAGCCGGCAATTGGCCAGGCCTGCGATACCGACCGAGTTATTGACCACGGCCGCGATCGTGCCGCTGACATGGGTGCCATGACCGAGAAAATCACGCGGTCCGTTGCCGTCGTGCCTGTAGTCCTCGATCGCGTCCACGAGATCGGGATGTCCGGCGTCGACACCGCTGTCGAGCACAGCGACATGAACCCGCCCCGCACCTGGCCGCGGTCGATCGAACCATCTGATGGCGCGAAGCCCCCACTGCCTGATCTTCATGGGATCGGCGGCGGCACTGAGCCACCGGTTGGGAACGGGCTCAACCAGATCCACCGCCCTGGAGGCACGCAGGCGCTTCAGGACGCCTGCATCTACCTTCCCGTCCTTCAACTGCACGATCTGAAATCCGGCCAGCGCCTCCCGCGGCGGCGCCGTTGCGGAGCGTGCTATCGAGCGATGAACCGCGGCCAAAGCCATCGCCTGGGGCTGCGCGGGTGCCTCATCGTCGCCGACCACGAACAGCGGCTTCATCGACTGAAGCCCGAAATTGTCGCGCAGGAAATCGATCGGACCTCTGACGTCATCGGGCATCGCAGCCATCAGCGCGCGTGACGTGGTCGCCTGAAGCGAGGCTGCCGCGATCTGCCGGACAGCGGCCGGCTTCAACCGAACGATCAATTGTCCCGGGACATGCTTGCGACGGCGTGGCCGATCGCCCGCCACCCGCATTGCCTGCGTTGGGGCCATGACGAATTCCTCGCTTGAAAAGCAACAAAGTACGACACCCGTTATAAGCGAAATTTCTGGTCTACGCCACCTGCGTCATGCCGTGGCTACACTGGGCCGCACCTGCTATTTCGGGGATAGCGGTCGAGCCGGAGAATGCTATCCTGTGCCCTCAATCAGGGAGACCTTCGTGACCGATCTCTGCGCCGAAGACCTCGCCACCATCTATGCCAAGCCGAGCCCACGCGTGATCGCAAAGGCGCGTCCCGCGATCGATGCGCATGCGAAGAAATTCATCGAGATGTCGCCGTTCTGCGTGCTCGCTACGTCAGGCGTCGACGGCAGCGTCGATGCATCGCCGCGCGGCGGAGGGGTTGGCTTCGTCCATGTCGCCGGCCCCAACCAGGTGCTGATGCCCGACCGTGCCGGCAACAACCGGATCGACAGTTTTCGCAACGTCGTCGAAGGCTCGGGCTTCGTGCATCTGCTGTTCTTCGTCCCCGGCATCGACGAGACGCTGCGCGTCGACGGACGCGGCACGCTCTCGGCCGATCCGGACCTGCTCGCATCGATGGTGGAATTCGGCAAGCCGCCGCGCGCGGTCCTGAACGTCGCGGTCAGCGAAGTCTATTTCCACTGCGGCAAGGCGCTGATGCGCTCGAAGCTGTGGTCACCCGAGAAGGTGCAGCGCTCGGTGATGCCCAGCATCGGCCAGGTCATTCACGACCAGACGGGCCTGGGGGAGCCGGAGAGCCAGGAGATCGTGGAAGAGCGCTACAAGACGCAGTTGTAGGTGAGAGCGTTCGCCGCTCAAAAGAACCGTCATGCCCGGGCTAGTCCCGCCTGCGCGGCCGAAGTCGCTTCGGCGAAGCGAAGGCCCGGGCATCCACGTCTTCGTCGCGCGGCCAAACGTGGATGGCCGGGACAAGCCCGGCCATGACGAAGGAGAGAGCCGGTGCCGGAGCTTAGTGCCCCTCGCCCTCGAGCCCGCCGACGTGCTTCTGCGTGTAGAGTTCGAGGCCGATGCGGCCGATCAGGTCGAGCTGGGTTTCGAGGAAATCGATGTGATGTTCCTCGTCGCTCATCAGCTTCTCGAACAGGTCACGGGTGACGTAGTCCTTGGCGCCGTTGCAATAGCCGGCGGCCTCCTGGTAGAGCGCCCGCGCACTCATCTCGGCGGCGAGATCGCACTCGATGATCTCCTTGACGTTCTGGCCGATGCGCAGGGGGTCGAGCACCTGCATGTTCGGGAAGCCGTCGAAGAACAGGATCCGCTCGGTGAGCTTGTCGGCGTGCTCCATCTCCTCGATGGACTCCTTGCGCCAGACCTTGGCCATATCCCGCAAGCCCCAATTGTCGAGGAAGCGGTAGTGCAGCCAGTATTGGTTGATTGCAGTCAGCTCGTGGCGCAGCGCCTTGTTGAGATAGTCGATGACTTTTGCGTCGCCCTGCATGATGCACTCCAAATCTTGCGTCCAAATCGGCCCTAACCGACTTTAGAACGCTTCTAAATCAGTTTAAGGACGAGAGCAACCGGCCACGGGGACGCAGCCGGGGAAAAGCTCAGTCGAAATTGCGGAAGTTTTCAGCAGGCCGCGAGGGCGAACCGAGGGAGTTCCGCCGTCTCGTCATTGGCGGCCACGGTGTGGCTGTGCGGGCAGCCCGAGCAGCAGGACTTGGCGCAGGGGCCAAGCGTTTCGTCGATGATGGTCTTGATGGTACGGGCGCAGCGGCCGCATTCGGCGCTACAGCCGAGGCATCCATAGACCTGCTTGGCATGACGTACGGCGTCGTCGGACTCGGCGACCGCGGCGCGGATGTCGTCATCGCTCAGCACGTTACAGGAACAAACGATCATGGAAGCGGCAGGCCCTTCGGTGATGCGTCATCATCGATATTTAAGGGGCCGTCCGGATGCAAAGGGAAAAACCGGTATTTGAAGCTATTCCAAACTAGCCCGGAAACAGCCTAGAACGGCTCTAAAATAGGGAGTTGCGCTGGATCAAGATCTTGGCGGACCTAGTCACCGCCACCGCCTCCACCACCATCGCCGCCACCTCCACAATCCCCGCCACTGCTACCGCTATCGCTGCTGGAACAGCTGTCGCTCGAGCTCCCCGAGCTGTCGCTGGAAAACCAACTCCCCAGCGAGAAGCCGTCGCTGGCCCCTGAATAGCCGTCGCCGCTACTCCTTCCGTCACTGCCGGCCCCCGCGCGCGAGCGCCGTCCGCGGTTCTGGAGATGGGCGAACCAGCCATAGCCGATCGCGAAAATGACCCCGGCAGCGATCAGAGTATTCATCATCGCGTTGCCCATCGTCGTCTCCCTCGCGGACCTGCGATCCATTAATTGGTCGCCCTCGGCGAAGGTGCCGTTCATTGATCATTCAAACGAAGTATGGAACTTTACCCCCCAAAGAGTTCCCACCTGTTCGTGCGAAAGGTCACGCCAATGAAGAAGTTCTTACTGACGGTCGCCGCCGTCGCCACCCTGGCCCTCACGGCCGGGACACCGGCCCACGCTCAGCGTGGTGTCGCCGCCGGCGTGGCCGCCGGGATCATCGGTGGCGCCATTGTCGGCGGCGCGCTGGCGTCTCCGTATTATTACGGACCCGGTCCGGGCTACTCCTATGGCCCCGGTTATTACCCGCCCCGCTACTACGCGCCGGGTCCCGGCTATGTCGCCGACGACTATTACGGCGACGGCTGCGTCTGGCAGCGGCAGCGCTTCTGGGATGGCTACGCCTGGCGCACCCGCCGCGTCAGAGTCTGTGGCTGAGGCGCGCTGAACCGGTTCATTACGGACGCGCCGTTCATCTCCGGGCCTGAAAAAGACCGCTTTTTCTCGTCACAGCTCCGTGCGCGTTTACCGTGGATTGACCAATTGCGCGCTTCCTAGCTGCACGGTCGATTTCATCAGAGTGTGCGTGAACCTTTGAAACCCGGGCGCTCCTAACAAGGGACGTCCATCTCCCAGGAGAGCCAAGAGCATGAAGAAGACTTTTGTTGCCGCCCTCACGGTTGCGACGATCGCCGGTTCGCTGGTGACCGCCACTCCGTCCGCGAAGGCCCATGACGGCGTCGGCGCCGGCATCGCAGCCGGCCTGATCGGTGGCGCCATCGTCGGCGGCGCCATCGCGTCGAGCCGTCCCGCCTATGGCGGACCGGTCTACATTGCCGAGCCCCCGCCGCCCGCGCCCTGCTACTGGCAGCGCCAGCGCTATTGGGACGGTTACGGCTGGGTCGTCCGCCCGGTTCGCGTTTGCTACTGATCTGATCGCAAGATCCGATCGCATGGCGCATCCGCGCCGCGATCGAAGCCCGGCCGAGCACCTCGGCCGGGCTTTTTTCTTTGGTGAAGAGTTGAGCCCGTTACCGCGCCGCCTGGATCGAGCGCAGCACCTCTTCGCTCGGCCAGCAATCGACCTTGATGCCTGCCGACTTCTGGTAGGCGCCGAGCGCCGCGCGCGTCTGCATCCCGGCCTTGCCGTCGATCTTGTCCTTGTAGAGCCCGACGCGCGTGAGCCCGCGCTGCATGGTCTCGACGTCCTTGGTGCGCAACTGCTTGGAGGCCGCCCATTGTGTCGCGAACGGCAGCGGGCGCGTCATGCGGTCGCCGAGATGGCCGACGAACAGCACGTAGAGGTCGGAGAAATTGTACTCCTTGATGACGAAGTAGTTCTTCGTCGTCAGGAACGACGGGCCGTAAATGCCTTCCGGCTGCAGCAGCGAGGCCGGCTGCGCCTGCTCGGCAGCGCTCAGCTTCTCGCCACGCACCGGCACAAAACCTTCGCGCAGCCACTGGCCGATCGGCTTCGTCACCTCGGGCACGCCGCTGGTGCAATCGACCTTGGCCGGCGCCTGCACCTCGTAAGCCCAGCGCACGCCGCTCTGCCAGCCCTTGTTGACGAGCTGTTGCGCGGCCGAGGCCAGTGCATCCGGCACCGAATGCCAGATGTCGATGCGGCCGTCGCCGTCGAAGTCGACACCGTGCTTGTAATATTCGGACGGCAGGAATTGCGTGAGTCCGGTGGCGCCCGCCCAGGACGAGCGCATGTCCTTGCGCGTCACCACGCCCTCGCCGAGGATCTTCAGCGAGAGGATGAACTCGTTGCGATAGGTATCCTTGCGACGCCCGACATAGGCCTGCGTCGCCAGCACGCGCACGAGGTCGTAAGGCAGCATGTAGCGGCCGTAATCGGTCTCGCGGCCCCAGATCGCGAGCATGATGGTGGCCGGCACGCCGGATTTCTTCTCGATCTCGGTCAGCGCCGGATGATATTTTTGCAGCAGCCGCTGCCCCTCGCCCGCAAGCCGTGCGATCGAGGCTTCCTTGACGTAGTCGGCCGGCACCTGCACGAACTCGGCCTGCGACGGTGCGCCGGTCGCGGGCCGCCCGGGCAGGATCAGGTCGGGCAGCTTGTAATCAGGCTCGAGCCCGCGCGTCTGCTCATCGAATGTCGCGCGCGACACGCCGGCGGCCTGCGCCTCCGGCCAGAGCGAGGCGATGAACTGCGTGAAGGCGGCGTCGGCAGCGCGGGCGGGCGACAGGCCGCAGATGATAGCGATCACCGCAGCTATGAGCGCCCGCCGCATCATGCCCTCATCACCGCGTCAGCTTCTTGTACATCACGCGGTGCGGAATGATGCTGTCCTGGCCGAGACGGCGCATCTTGTCCTTCTCGTAGTCCTGGAAGTTGCCTTCGAACCATTCGACGTGGCTCTCGCCTTCGAAGGCCAGGATGTGGGTCGCGATGCGGTCGAGGAACCAGCGGTCATGGCTGATGATGACGGCGCAGCCGGCAAAATCCTCCAGCGCCTCTTCGAGCGCGCGCAGCGTGTCGACGTCGAGATCGTTGGTCGGTTCGTCGAGCAGCAGGACGTTGGCGCCGGACTTCAGCATCTTGGCGAGATGCACGCGGTTGCGCTCACCGCCGGAGAGCGCACCGACCTTCTTCTGCTGGTCGGCGCCCTTGAAGTTGAACGACGAGCAATAGCCGCGCGAGTTCACTTCCTTCTTGCCGAGCAGGATCAGCTCGTTGCCGCCGGAAATCTCCTCCCACACGTTCTTGTTGCCGTCGAGCGCGTCGCGTGACTGGTCGACATAACCGAGATGCACGGTCTCGCCGACCGTGATGGTGCCCTTGTCTGGCGTTTCCTGCTTGGTGATCATCTTGAACAGCGTGGTCTTGCCGGCGCCGTTGGCGCCGATCACGCCGACGATGCCGCCTGGGGGCAGCTTGAAGGTAAGATCGTCGATCAGCAGGCGATCGCCATAGCCTTTGCTGAGCGTTTCGAAATCGACGACGTTGGCGCCGAGCCGCTCGGCAACTGGGATGATGATCTGCGCGGTCTGGGTCTGCTTCTCGCTCGCCTGCTTGAGCAGATCCTCGTAGCGCTGGTAGCGCGCCTTGGATTTGGCCTGGCGCGCCTTCGGCGAGGACGCGACCCATTCCTGCTCGCGGGCAATCGTCTTCTGATGCGCGGCGTCTTCACGGCCTTCCTGCTCGAGCCGCTTCTGCTTCTGCACCAGCCAGGACGAGTAGTTGCCCTCGTAGGGAATGCCCTTGCCGCGGTCGAGCTCGAGAATCCAGCTCGTGACGTTGTCGAGGAAGTAGCGGTCGTGGGTGACGATCAGGATCGCGCCGGGATAGTTGCGCAGATGACCTTCCAGCCACGACACCGACTCGGCGTCGAGGTGGTTGGTCGGTTCGTCGAGCAGCAACAATTCGGGCTGGTCGAGCAGCAGTTTGCACAGCGCGACGCGGCGGCGCTCACCGCCCGAGAGTTTCGTCACATCGGCATCGTCGGGCGGGCAGCGCAGCGCGTCCATCGCCTGGTCGACCTTGCTGTCGAGATCCCAGAGGCCCTGGGCCTCGATCTCGTCCTGCAGCTTGGTCATCTCGTCGGCGGTTTCTTCCGAATAGTTCATCGCCAGCTCGTTGTAGCGATCGAGGATGGCCTTCTGCTTGGCGACACCCAGCATGACGTTCTCGCGCGCGGAGAGCGCCGGATCGAGATGCGGTTCCTGCTCGAGATAGCCGACGCGGGCGCCCTGGGCGACCCAGGCCTCGCCGTTATACTCCTTGTCGAGGCCGGCCATGATCTTGAGCAGCGTCGACTTGCCCGAGCCGTTGACGCCGAGCACGCCGATCTTGGCGTCCGGGTAGAACGACAGATGAATGTTATCGAGCACCTTCCGGGTCGGGTAGCTCTTGGTCAGGCCCTGCATGAAATAGATGAACTGGCGCGCCATCGGTCCCGTGAAACCTTCGATTTGAGGAAATTTGCTTGCCGCCGATGTAACGATCCCGCCCCCAAAGGGCAATGTTTTCCCTCCGTTCACCACGGATCAATACGGAATGGACACCATCCGGCCGCCGATCCGGACAATTGAAACCATTTTTTAATAAAGTGGGCCAAAGCTCGTCATGGCGCCGAAAAAGACGCCACCCGCGGCAGAAGCGACGGGGAGAACAGCGAGGCCACATCATGGCTCTGATCGAGACCAATTCCATCGCCGTTCCGGCACGAGCCGGTAGCGCTTCCGGACTCGTCACGGAGATCAAGGGCTTCTGGAAGCGTTTCTTCGCCACCGCTTTCAACCCTTACCGCCCCGAGCTGCACTACATGCGTGGGCCCGGCCCCGCCTGGCGCGCCAAGCACGGCATGGATACGCCGTTCCGCCTCAAGCCCCGCGACCTCTGAGCCCTTCTCTCCTATCGGATCTCCTATCGGATTTTTGAACACGTCAGCTGCTTGCGCGCAGGCGTGATTGCGCGCAACCATGGCCAGGTTCCGACGATGGCGCTCCCCGCCTGGCGCCGTCACCTCTCGCCATGGATGAAAGCTGATGACGCGGCTGCGCTGTGCAATTCTCGACGACTATTTCAACCTCGCCCTCGACGTCGCCGACTGGCAAAAACTGTCCGACCGCGTCGACGTCACCGTGTTCAGCCATCCCTTTGCCTCGGAGCAGGCCGCGGCGAGCGCGCTGGCCGATTTCGAGATCATCTGCGCGATGCGCGAGCGCACGGCGTTCCCCAAGAGCCTGTTCGCGTCGCTGCCGAAGCTGAAGCTGCTTTTGACCTCCGGCATGCGCAACGCCTCGATCGACATGGAGGCTGCGAAGGCGCAAGGCGTTGCCATCGGCGGCACGCAATACTCCCGCGATCCGACCGCGCCGCTGACCATGGGCCTGATCCTCGAACTGACCCGCGGCATCGGCCGCGAGAATGCGCGCATGCATGCCGGCGAGCCCTGGCAGACCTTTGCCGGTGTCGAGATCGAGGGACTGACGCTGGGCGTCGTCGGGCTCGGCAAGCTCGGCAGCAAGATGGCGGGCATCGCGAAAGCATTCGGCATGAACGTGATCGCCTGGAGCCCGAACCTCACGCCGGAGAAATGCGCGGCGGCCGGCGTCGGCTACGCCACCAAGGAGGAGCTGTTCGCCAAGGCCGATATCATCACCATCCATGTGGTGCTGAGCGATCGTTCGCGCGGACTGGTCGGAGCTGCCGATCTCGCGCGCATGAAGCCGACGGCCTTCCTCGTCAACACCGCGCGCGGTCCGATCGTGGACGAGCAGGCGCTGCTGGAGGCCTTGCAGCAGCGGAAAATCGCGGGCGCCGGCATCGACGTGTTCTCGGTCGAGCCGCTGCCGGTCGACCATCCCTTCCGCAAGCTCGACAATCTCGTGCTGACGCCGCATCTCGGCTACGCCACCGAGGACGGCTTGCGCATCCATTACGGGCAGATGGTCGAGGCGATCGACGCCTTCACCGGGGGTCGCGAGCTGCCGCGCAAGCTGGCCTGAAACGAAAAGGGCGTGCCGACGGCACGCCCTTCGCGATTTGAGCTGTTTCGAAGCGCTTAGCGCACGGTGACCGGCGCGGGCAGCGGCGGCACCACCGTCGGCTGGGTGCCCGGGACGGGGCCGGCCTGGGCAGCCATCGGAGCCGGACCGGCAGCGCCCGACGTAGGCGCAGCGGAGGCGGTCGCCGTTCCCGGCGGCGGGCCACCCGGCATCACCACCACGCGGGTGCCGACCTTGACGCGGTCGAACAGGTCGGAGACGTCCTCGTTCAGCATGCCGATGCAGCCCGACGACACGAACTTGCCGATCGTCGAAGGCTGGTTGGTGCCGTGGATGCGGTAGACGGTCGAGCCGAGATACATCGCTCGTGCGCCGAGCGGATTGCCGGGGCCGCCGGCCATGAAGCGCGGAAGATAGGGCTGACGCTCGATCATCTCGGTCGGCGGATGCCAATCCGGCCACTCGGCCTTGCGGGTGATCTTCTGCACGCCGGTCCAGGTGAAGCCATCGCGGCCGACGCGGACGCCGTAGCGGATCGCACGGCCGCCTCCGAGCACGTAATAGAGGTAGGTGTTCGGGGTATCGACGATGAGCGTTCCAGCCGGCTCCTTGGTCGCCAGCGAGACTTCCTGACGGCGCAGGTTCGGCGACAACTGCGCGGGAGCAGCGTCGGGCTGCTCCTCGGGCGGCAGCGAAGCGATCGCCATCGGCCGGCCATCGTTGCCCAGGGGCGGCTGGCCGGACTGAACCGTTCCGGTCGCGGCGGGGCCGCCAACGGCCTCCGGCGGACGCAGGCCGTCCCTGCCGGGTGCCTGACCCGGACGATCGGCATAGATCACCGCGGGCGGGCCGGCGGGGCGGCCGTAGCGGGGATCGTCGGGCGACATCACGGGGCCCTGCGGCGGCGCCGTCGAATAGACCGGCGGAGCGCCAGCCGGACGGCCATAGCGCGGATCATCGGGCGACATCACCGGCCCCTGCGGCGGGGCGGCGGAATAGACCGGCGGAGGGCCAGCCGGGCGGCCGTAACGCGGATCGTCGGCCGGACCGGGCGGCGGCAGCGACGCCTGCGGCATCGCGTCGTCTTCGTCGTCCAGCGAGTCGAAATTCGGCGTGCGGTCGCCGGGGCGATATTCGGCCGGAGCGCCATAGCTCGGCGCCTGCTGGACCGGATAGCTCTGAGCCTGTGCGAGCGAGGTTCCCGCCGCAGCGACTGTTGCGGCAGCGCATATCGTCAGAAAATGTTTGATCATCATCGCTCTTGTATAGTCCCCGAGCCCATCCGGACCGTTAACGGCCAGATGACCGAAGATAGCGGCACATTCAAGACATTACAGGCCGATTTGTGCCTGAGTTAGCGATTTGTGATGCAGGCACACACAGTTGCCTCGTTGCATCAGGGGGCGGAAATCGCATCCGGCCGCAGATTGCCGGAGTCTCCGGCCCCGAATTTAAGGGAACGGCGCGGAGGCGTTGCGATATGTTCGAATCAGCCTGATTCGCCTCCGCTTTGAGCTTCCATCCCGGCGTGGCGAACGGCAATCAGTACCGTCACCGCGTTCAGATGGCTCTTGGGTCCCGGCCGCCACCCGCCGGGGCGGAAATTCGTAACCCGTCCGATGCTTCCCGGCTTTCGCTTCCTGTTTGCCGCGATCCTGCTGTCAACCTCCATCCTGGTGTTCGGCCTAGGTGCCGCCGCGCTGCTGCGGGCCACCCACGAGCAGTATGTCAGCAACCCCTCCTGGCGGAACGGCCCACAGGAGAAGGTGTTTGCGCAGGTTTCCGAGCCGGCCCAGCCGGTGCTCGCGGCGCTCCGCGCCGAGCCTGAGGCGGCCGCCGAGCCCACGCCATCGCTGCGCGACCGGGTGCCGACCATCGGCTTGCCGGCGAACGAGCCCGAACAGGTGGCCGCCCTGACGACCGAGCCCGACGTGCCGCCGCAGGTCACCGAGGCCGCGCCTCCGGTCGCCGAGCCGGTGCAGGCCGAGGCCACGACGGAAGCCATCGCGCCGGCTCCTGCCGACACACTCACCCCGGCCGACACAACGGCATCGATCCCCGAGGCCACGCCTGCCGTGACCGCCAGCGAACCGGCGCCGGCCGATCTCGGTGCGGCCCTCGCCTCCCCGGTGCCCGACATTGCCCCGGCCAAGGTGGCCGCGCTGAACGATCCGGCGGCGCCGACCTTGAAGGATGCACCCGCGAAGGCCAAGGGAGACGCGAAGGCGGACAGCAGCGCCCCGGACAGCAAGGCGACCAAGCGCCAGGCGAAGGCGAAGAAGCGGCACCGCATGGTGCAGCGTCCTCCGCCTCAGCAGTTGCGGCAGAGCTATGATCCGTTCGGCCAGCAGCAGATGCTGGCGACAACGGCCACGCGCACGCGCCAGTAAGGCTACGCCGGCCCGGTCGCGACCGGCGGGCCGCCGGCCTGGCCCCACTCCGACCACGAGCCGTCATAGAGCGCGGTGTCGGTGATGCCGAGGCGATAGAGTGCGAGCGTCAACACGCCGGCGGACACGCCCGAACCGCAGCTCGTCACGATCGGCGCATCGAGCCTGACGCCGGCGTTCGCGAAGGCGGCGCGCAGATCCTCGAGCGGCTTCATCTCGCCGGTCGCGGCATCGAACAGCTGATTGTAGGGCACGTTGCGGGCGCCGGGGATGTGGCCGGAGCGGATGCCCGCGCGCGGCTCGGGCGCGCCCTCGAAGCGGTCGGCGGCGCGTGCGTCGATCACCTGCTCCTTGCTGCTTTCGACGTTGGCGATCAGCTGCTGCATGCTGCGCACGCGTTTTGAATCGTAGCTCGCCCTAAACGTCGCGGGCTTCGGCTTCACCTCGCCGCTCTCGACCGGACGCCCCTCGGCGCGCCACTTCTTCAGCCCGCCATTGAGAATGCGTACATTGCTGTGGCCGAAGGCCAGGAA
Organism: Bradyrhizobium sp. LA2.1; assembly: GCF_040547725.1. Lineage (NCBI taxonomy): Bacteria > Pseudomonadati > Pseudomonadota > Alphaproteobacteria > Hyphomicrobiales > Nitrobacteraceae > Bradyrhizobium > Bradyrhizobium sp. LA2.1. The sequence continues at coordinate 456,151 of NZ_JBEPQI010000005.1, read as the reverse complement.
CATCCACCAGGCGCGGGGAGCAGCGACCCATCCGCCGGCATCGTAGAGGACGACGGTGTCGGCATCGGAGATGCCGAGTTGGCCTGCGTCACGGCCGAACTGCTCGGCGCTCGGATACATGTGCGGCAGCGGGTTGGAATGATCCGACACCGCATCGACGTCGAAGAACACGGCGCCCGGCAGATGCGCGGCGAGATAATCGTCCTTCGGCAGCGGCAGCACGCCCGGCAGCTTGAAGCTGGCGTCGAGGATCTTGACGTTGGCGTCGCCAATGTGGGCGGCGAGCCATTCGGTGGAGACGAGGGGGTCGGTGGGGGTCATGCGAGGTCTTTCTTGTCATTCCGAAGTTGAAGCAATGCGCATCAAACTCCGCTGTCATCGCCCGGCTTGACCGGGCGATCCAGTATTCCAGAGGCGGTTGTGATTGAGTCGAGAAGCTGCGGCGTACTGGATTCCCCGCTTTCGCGGGGAATGACAGCGGAGATTGGCGCGACAGCGCAGCACTTCTCACCCCTTCTTCTTCGGCTCCCACTGCTCCACCGGGCCGCCGGCATCGCGCCAGGCGGCATAGCCGCCGGCGATGTGGGCAACGGGCTTCAAGCCCATGTCCTTGGCGGTCTTCGCCGCGAGCGCGGAGCGCATGCCGCCGGCGCAATGGAAGACGAATTTCTTGTCCTCCTGGAAGATCGGCTTCGCATAGGGGCTCTGCGGATCGATCCAGAATTCGAGCATGCCGCGCGTGCAGGCGAACGCGCCGGGGATGCGACCGTCGCGCTCGATCTCACGGGGGTCGCGGATGTCGACGATGACGACGTCACCGTTCTTGGAGATCTCGATGGCCTCCTTGGCGTTGAGCGTCTCGATCTCGGCATTGGCCTCGTCGATCAGCGCCTTGATGCCGCGGGTGATGGTCTGGGGCATGTGGTTCTCCCTCTTGTCGGCCTCTGCGCGGCCGTCCGGACTGACGGCGCGTGCAGCTAGTGCGTCAATTCCTTCATCGCACCCTCAAGCCCCTCGATCGTGATCGGGTACATGCGGTTGGCGAAGATGCGTTTGATGATGGTGGTCGATTCCGAATAGTCCCAGTGCTTCTGCTGCACCGGATTGAGCCACACCGTATGCGGATAGGTGCGGATGATGCGGTCGAGCCAGACCGAGCCCGGCTCCTCGTTGACATGCTCGACCGAGCCGCCCGGCACCATGATCTCGTAGGGTGACATCGAGGCGTCGCCGACGAACACGACCTTGTAGTCGTGCGGGTATTTGTGCAGCACGTCCCAGGTCGGCGTGCGGTCGGTGAAGCGGCGCTTGTTCTGCTTCCACACGCCTTCATAGAGGCAGTTGTGGAAGTAGAAATACTCCATGTGCTTGAACTCGCTCTTCGCCGCCGAGAACAGTTCCTCGACCTGCTCGATATGGGAATCCATCGAGCCGCCGATGTCGAAGAACACCAGCAGCTTCACCGCATTGCGCCGCTCGGGCCGCATGTGGACGTCGAGATAGCCGTGATTGGCGGTCTCGCGGATCGTGGTGTCGAGATCGAGCTCATCAGGCGCGCCGGTGCGCGCGAACTTGCGCAGGCGCCGCAGCGCCACCTTGATGTTGCGGATACCGAGCTCGACATTGCCGTCGAGATCCTTGAACTCGCGTTTGTCCCACACCTTCACGGCACGGTTGTTGCGGTTCTTCTCCTGGCCGATGCGCACGCCTTCGGGATTGTAGCCGTGGGCGCCGAACGGCGAGGTGCCGGCAGTGCCGATCCACTTCGAGCCGCCCTGGTGCCGGCCCTTCTGCTCCTCGAGGCGCTTCTTCAGCGTCTCCATGAGCTTGTCCCAGCCCATGGCCTCGATCTGCTTCTTCTCCTCCTCGCTGAGGTATTTCTCGGCGAGCTTCTTCAGCCACTCCTCGGGGATCTCCGCCTTCTCCATGGCGTCGAGCAGGCTTTCCAGCCCCTTGAACACCGTGCCGAAGACGCGGTCGAACTTGTCGAGGTTGCGCTCGTCCTTCACCAGCGAGGTGCGCGACAGATAGTAGAAATTCTCGACCGAATAGTCCGACAGATCAGCGTCGAGCGCCTCCATCAGCGTGAGGTATTCGCGCAGCGTCACGGGGACCTGCGCATCGCGCAGAGAAGTGAAGAATTGCAGGAACATGGGTGACAGATTGCCCGTCGGGGGGCGAACGTCAAGGGGCCGAGCCCGCCGCGGGACGCTGGACCGGTCGGCTTTTTGCTCTAGAATTGACCGTCTCACGGGGTTGTTTTGGGGACGTTTGCAATGGGAATTCTCGCAGCGCTCATCATTGGCGCGATCGCCGGCTGGCTTGCCGGCAAGATTGTCCATGGGGCGGGATTTGGGCTGATCGGCAACATGGTGGTCGGCATCATCGGCGCGCTGGTGGCGGGCTGGGTGCTGCCGCAACTGCATATTGCGCTGGCCACCGGCACGATCGGCGCCATCGTGGATGCCACCATCGGCGCGGTGATTGTGCTCGTCATCCTTTCGCTGATAAAACGGGTCTGAAAGCCTGACCGAACCAGGAACGGCCGCCATGAGCGGCCGTTCCGTTTGTTGGACCAGGGCGATGCCCGGCCGACGACCAACAAGGACGCGCGATGAAATTTACCGGCACCAAGGACTATGTTGCGACCGACGATCTCAAGGTCGCCGTCAATGCCTCGATCGTGCTGGAGCGCCCGCTGCTCATCAAGGGCGAGCCCGGCACCGGCAAGACCGTGCTGGCGGAGGAAGTGGCGAAGGCGCTGAACGCGCCGCTTTTGACCTGGCACATCAAGTCCACCACCAAGGCGCAGCAGGGCCTCTACGAATACGACGCGGTGTCGCGCCTGCGCGACAGCCAGCTCGGCGATGCCCGTGTCTCCGACATCAAGAACTACATCAAGCGCGGCAAGCTGTGGGACGCCTTCACCGCCGAGCAGCGCCCGGTGCTCCTGATCGACGAGATCGACAAGGCCGACATCGAATTCCCGAACGACCTGCTCCTCGAGCTCGACCGCATGGAATTCCATGTCTACGAGACCGGCGAGACGATCAAGGCTAAGCAGCGCCCGATCATGATGATCACCTCCAACAACGAGAAGGAGCTGCCGGACGCCTTCCTGCGCCGCTGCTTCTTCCACTACATCAAGTTCCCCGACGCCGACACGATGGGACGCATCGTCGACGTCCACTTCCCCGGCATCAAGAAGCGCCTGGTCGAGGAAGCGCTGCGCATCTTCTTCGAGGTCCGCGAAGTCCCGGGCCTGAAGAAGAAGCCGTCGACCTCCGAGCTGCTCGACTGGCTCAAGCTGCTGCTCAACGAGGACATGAGCGTGGAGCAACTGCGCGAACGCGACCCGCGCAAGCTGATCCCGCCGCTGCACGGCGCGCTGCTCAAGAACGAGCAGGACGTGCACCTGTTCGAGCGGCTGGCATTTTTGAGCCGGAGGGAGGTTTGATCTGCAAGCGCGCAGAGACAACCTGACCGCAATTCCTACCGCTACTCTGGGCCGCGTTTCCCCGCGTCATCTCGGATTCGGATGACCGTCAAGGCGGAGCTGATAAACGAAATAGGTTGGGGTACAGAACCCGATCTTTCGGCTTCTCAAGTTATTCAACGCCGGGGCACTGACGTTGAACCTTGCACTCGTGACAAAATCCGGCATCTGCTGGCAAATATAGTCCTCGCGGCAAAACCGCGACGGCGAGCATGTGTTCAGGAGGCCGCGGCCGACGCCAGCGGCGAAAATGCCGCTGTCGAAATATCCCTTGGCCATCTGCTCAAAGCCCTTGCCTCCGACGATCGCGCAGATTTCCTCGGGCACGCTGCCCGGCCGGATCACCGCCAGCGACGCCTCCTCGGGCTTGCAGGGACGCGTGACGCGGCCCAGCGGCACGCCGATCTTCGTTGGACGGCAGTTGTAGCCGTAGCCGCTCAATTTTCCTTCCGGCAGCTTGTAGACGAGTTCTTCCTTGCTGACGCGGTCGCTGAACGCGCGCAGGTTGAAGCCGAGCGGGTTGTTGGCGGCGGTCTTCGCTGTGGAGTCTTCGATGACGTTTGAGCGGCAGCTCAAACCCGCGGCGACATTCTGTGCCGCGGCCACGCATTGGCCGAGATTGGAGGAAGTCGCAGCGTTCGTCACCAACGCCTGACAAGTGAGGTTACGCGTGGCATTGCAGCTCCATTTCGCGGCCTGCGCCAGATCCGCATTCAAAGGGCACGGCATGTTGTCGCCGGCGACAACATAGGCCGGATTTCCGCTCCCCCAGGCCGCCGGGGGCGCCGAAGGATGCGGGCGAAAACTGTTCGGCGCCTGACCGAGCGAAACCCGCTCGACATAGTCCTTGCGGCGAACAAGTTCCGCGTAGACATGGGGCGAGAACGGCAATTGCAACTCGTTACCGTCAAGGGCGTTTCTGATGGCGTCCGCGTCGCGGCCGAAATCGAACCGGTCCACGCCGAGAAAATGGAATCCGGCGGTCGAGGATGATTGATGGCAGCCCATGCAGGACGACGTGTTCAGGCGTTCGAGCAGACCCGCGCCGGATTGCACGAATTTTGGTGACCTCCCGGGGACACCCGCCGCCGCGACGATCCGTGCCGCCTGCTCGCTGCCGATTGCGAGATCGAAGGGACGATTGGCCATGCGCGCGCTGCCGGCAGTGGAAAAACTCAGCGCGATATCGGCCTCCAGGCTCTCCGGTATCCTGAAGGTGCCGTTGTCGATCTCGGCGATGTGGCCGGCGAGATAGTCCTGCAACTGCTTCTGCTTGGCGGGATCCTTCAGAATTGCCTGCACATCAGGCGTATTTTCCAGCCGCGTCGGCTGAAACTTGCCATCCCTCAGCGCGAAGATCCGCATCCAGTAGATCGCCTGTCCGGCGAATTTGCGGTTCTCCATGTTTTCGAGGTCTGATGGAAAGCGCACCACCTGCGCATTGATCTCCATCTGTTTGAAGATTAGTCGCGAAAAATCCAGCGGCCCCTGCAGCAGGCGTTGGGCAACCACTGCCGGATCGTCAGCATCGATCCCGGCGACGCGCCAGAGCGAGGCGACGTCCTGGCAATTCCTGCCGTCATCCGCGTAACTGAACACCCTGTTCACGGTGAACGGCATGCGCGACGCGTAAGTCTTGCCGTTCATCCTCACTTCGTAGCCGAGCCGGTAGATGAAGCGCAATTCGCCGCAATGCGCGGAATCGAAATCGCGGCGGTCCATCCGATTGACTACGCCCGACAGGAGGAACAATCCGTCGCTGGAGCCGAGCCATTTCTCGTTAAACACGCGCGCAACATTGCCATTCAGCCGCAGCGTCTTGCCAGCGTCCGTTTTGGCCGACTTCGGGTCGTAGGTTTTCAGGATCTCCTTTTCCCAATCGATGCCGAGTCCCGCTGTGATACGCGTGATGTCGGCGGACATCACGGCAGCGAACTGCGCGTAGGTCCCACTGAATTGAGACAAGTCGCTCGCCCGCGTCGGGCCGTCGGCGACCGCCGGCTGCGGCAGCTTTTGCGCGGCGTGAATTTTCCTGAACAGGGTCACCAGCGAAAGCGCGGATGAATTGTCATGATCGAGCACCGCGAGCAGAGGCCCCTGGCTGATCAGGGTCGTCACCTCTGCGGAGGCCCGGGGAGACTGGGCAAAGCAGGGAGAGATCGTGAGGATCAAGAGGCAGAGTATTGAGATGAAGCGCATCTGCTGTTTCTACTACGTCAAGGCGCATCCTGCAATTTAAGGGTGAATGTCCCGAGGAGCCCGCGCTCGAGGAAAGAGGGAAAGCGCACGCTCTCCACATCGTCATTGCGAGCGCAGACACGCCGCAGCATCCTCGCGGCGCATTTCGCCCGAGCTTTGCTGTCTCCGTCACGCCCTCCAGGAAAGAGGGCGCAGGGAAGGCCGGGTGCCGGCTGGCACCCACGGTCCGCTGTGCGAAAGCACACGCAGAAGAACTGCACAGCGGCATACAGGTGAAGCCAAACACACGGCCTTCCCTGCGCAGTGGTCGGACGGCGTATGCCGTGCTCTCCCGGGAGCCGAGTTCGTTCTGGCCTCCCTCACCCCTGCGAAAGTCGCCGACACCGCGCCGGTTGACGCAAATGCCGCATCCGCAAGAGCTTGACCGTAGCAACGACGGCCAGGACCACACGTCTATATTTTGGTGTTCGGTGAAACACCGTGAAACTAAGAAAACCCTTTGAAATAAGCACTTTATGCGTAGGCTTGTTTCGGGCTGTTCCTGCGGAGTTCGCCAAATCTAGGGCCGGGACCTAAGCGCTTCAGCGTCCGCACGACAAACTGAAAGCTCAAATCCCGGCCCTTTGGTCTCAAGCTAGGAGCCGAAACCACATGAATACTACCATTACCGCTGCCCCTTTCGGCAAGCGGGGCCGCAAGAGCAGCGTCATCCTGATCGACCGCATGTGCGAGAAGCGGGTGACCGAGCGCACCAAAATTTACGACCGCAAATGCCCCGGCCTCTACGTCAGCATTACCGCCGCCGGGGTCGCAACCTTCTCGTTCAAGTTCACCGATCGGACCACGGGCAAACAGCGCACCGGATGGCTCGGCATCTATAACCCGGAGACCTTCACGGTCGAGGATGCCCGCAGCAAGGTCTACGGCCTCAAGGGCATGGGCGGCAACGCGCTTACCCAGACCTTCCGCGACCAGAAGGCGAAGGCCGCGCAGAACGGCAAGACCGTCTCCGAGATCATCGAGGAGCGGATCAACTGGATGAAGACGCCCGTCCGCAAGCCGGACGGCGAGATGCGGCCCCGGCTGGAGGCGTGGGAGAACACGGCCAGCCATCTGCGGCGCTTCGTGGGTGCCCGGCTCGGCAAGAAGCTGGCGCGAGAGGTCACCAAGAATGACATCGCGACGCTCTCGAACGACATCATCGCTGGTGAATTCGGCAAGCCCTCGGTCAGCAATGCGCGGCATATGCGCAAAGCAGCCAGCGCCCTGTTTAATTGGGCGGCCGAGGCGGGCCGCGATTACGTCAGCGCGTCACCTTGCATCAACCTTCCGAAGCTCGATGCGGAACACGCCCGCACCCGAGTTCTTTCAGAGGACGAGATCAAGATATTCTGGCACGGCCTCGACGATGATGTCCTGCTGGCATCATGGGATCGCCGAACGCGGCTCGCGCTGAAATTCGAGCTTGTGACCATGCTGCGGTCGAGCGAGCTGCTTGGCGCGCACCGCGACGAACTATTCGACCTCGACGGCGAGAACCCGCGCTTTGACGTGCCGCTCAAGCGGGTCAAGAAGCGCCGGATGATCCAGCAGCCCCTCTCCGGTCTCGCGGTCGAGATCATCAAGGAAGCCTTGCGGGGATCGAACAAGCAATACGTCTTCGCCTCCCCGCTCGGCGATCAGCCGCTGCACCGCAAGGCCATGGCGGACGCGCTGCGCGGCGACAACCGCAAGGGCAAGGTGAGGACGCCCGGCATCTGCACCCTGCTCGGCCTCAAGCCGTTCACGCCGCACGATCTGCGCCGGACGGCGGCAACCTTGGCCGGCGACCTCGGCTTCGATGATGCGTGGATCGCGAAATGTCTCGACCACGCCGCGAGCAAGAAGGCCGAGGTCGTCGTGCCGACCGTCACCGGCAAGGTCTACAACCATTCCAAGCGGATGAAGGAGAAGCGCGCGGTGTTGGAGGGCGTCGCCGTCGAGCTGCGGCGCATCGTTGGCAAGCAGACCCCAACGACGCAAGCGGAGACCGGATTGCGGCTCTTCGCCTGACCGTCGCACCGATCGACTGATCATCGGCCCGATCCCACGTCGCCGGGGTCGGGCTTTTCTTTATGACGCACGCTGCGGCGACGCCATCGCGGGTCACGGCGCGGCTACCGCACCGACAGTACGCGCGTGGCCCCCGCCCACCGCCAAAGGGAGGGCTTCCGGACGCTCTCCTGCCTGCTATACCGTGCCCCTCAATGGGGACACTCGATGAACGACAAACCAAGGACAGGGCGGATACTCCGAGACCTGCGTCAGGTTGCGGAAGAAGAACGTCAAAGAAAGGCAAAGCACGACAAATGGGTTGGAGACATGCGCGACAACGGCTGTACCGATCCGGAGGACCCTGTCGAACTGGCACGGTGGCAAGCCGAGCAAGATAAGAAATACGAGCAGTTCAAGGAGGATCGTCGTGCGATCGAGGCTCTTTTCGGCATGGACCGAGAGGAACTCAAGCGGATCAAAGATAGTCGCCCAATAGGCGTTCCGCCGCCGATCGAGCCCCGGAGCATTCACTCTTCTGTGCCGCAGCCACCTTGGAAGCGGAAATTACGACCCTGACCAGCCAAAGCTGAGCCTCGATCTTAGCAAGGTTTTTCACATCCACGACTGACAGCGGGCCTACGCCCGCTCCGACCTGCGAGGGATTGATAGTTTGCCAGCCGATCAGCGTGCCGCTTTGATCGCAGCATGTCGCGCCGCCGATACACGCCGAACGGCGTGGAGGCCGCCTCGCGGCGCATCCTCGGCAAGTCTCCACTGAGATTGCCAACTATTCGTCAGCGACTTTGTACCAATCGCCCTTGTTGTCCTTCATATCGCGATGCGTTGAGACCTTATCCCAATCGAAGCACACGCGAATATCACCCTGCACGTTGAATGAACAAATCTCACGAGACAATATAGCTTCCTTCATGTCTTTGACGACCTTTAAGGCCATGTCCGTACCTTTATTGTCTCGATAGGCTATTCCGGTGTTGCACACTTTTAGCTCCGGTTGGCAGCTCCGGAAGTACCTTGGTCGTCCGTTGTTTTGGCTCGCTGACATGGCGGTGACCGCATCAACCAGTTCATTCCAAGTCGGCGGCTTGGATGCCTTGGCATTCGGAGTAATGCTTGTGGGATCGCCCGATGGCAATTGCTGGATATTCTTCGCTTGGGGCGGCGCAGCAAGTTGCGACGGCTTTCCGACCATTGTTACGCCCATCGACTGGAGTTCTGATGGACTAAGCCAAACCATTTCGCTTGGCGGAGTAACTACCATTCGCCCAATGATGGCGGCGGGGACGCCGAGTTCTTTGGCGACCCGCGCCATCGAGACTGTAGCGGCTCCCGATTGAATTGTTTCGGCACCTGTTTGGTCGGATGCGCCGTGAACACCAACCTGCGCCGTGTAATTTGCGAACTTCGTGTCTCCCGCTGCAAATATCAGAAAACACGCTGAGGCACACGTCGCGCCTTGAGCAACATTAGTCGCCATCTTGGCAAACTTCACGGTCTCCGAAAGCTTTACACCCTCAAGCAGGTTCCCGCCGATAGAGTTTAGTCGAATTCCCGACACGAACTTTCCAGCATCGTTAGCTCCCTTGATGGTGGCTTTCAAAGCGTCGGCATCTCCCTCTACGATTTCGCCGGAAATCGAAATAAGAACGTGCCCTTCTTTGGTCGCTATCGACTTCAATGTCGCTGCGGTGGAAATATCGCCAAACGATACCGCGACCGGCACCGCCGCTAAAAAGCAGGCCCACTTAATAAAATTCATTGTCCCGCCCCCGTCGGACTTCGTCTGTTTTGAGGAAACCTGCGGCTGATTTCAAGAAGTGTTTGGCGCTACTGCCTCAGGGCAATTCAGAGAGACTGACGGCGCTTTACGATAGAGACGATACGATCGCGCAGGCGCTCAAGCAGGCCGCCTGCGTACCAACCGCAGATCGAAACCACCAAAAATAACAGGCTGATCTCAAAGTACCGCAAAAACTCATCGGTAGACAAAACCACCCCCAACCCCCGTCAGGACTTCTGAACATAAGTCAGAAACGACGGACTGCAACTCTCTTGCACTCGGCCGTTACATCAGCGCCAACCGAGCCGTCCTTCGCGATCGCATCGCGCTCGCCATCACAGCAGCGCGACAGTCGTTCGTATGATGTCGTTGCCAGTACGCTTCCCGGGAAGAACGCTCGGTTGGTACCGAATACGAGCCAGAATAGTTGGCCGCAAGTCGGCGCCTGTTTGTACACATACAACTAAGGTCTAGTGTAATTACGGTTGCTCCCATTGATCTCGCGCGCTGGTTGCGCTTTTATCCCGGTTGGCTGGGAGGAAGTAATGCGTGCATGGGGGCTCGTGGCGCTGTGCGCCACGTTGGGCGGCTGCGTAACAAATGCCGAGACGGTACAGTTTCGGCCATCCAATCCACAACAACAGGCAATGATGCGTGATGGGCAAGCAGCCCTAGTTTCTCGCCAGAAAAGTTCGCTCGTCTTGGTTCGTCCTGCCTCGCGGCAAGTGCGCGCGAACGGTCGGCCCGTCTTCGTCGTCGCCATCAACAACCTGAGCAAAGGCCCTGTTGATTTTCGCGTTGCACAAGTCGAGGCGACGCAACACGTCGCCGGCTCCGACTACGGCATGCAGGTCGTCACCTATGAAATGCTCGTCCAAGAGGAAAAGAACCGGCAGGTAGCAGCAGCTGTATTCACCGGGCTCGCCGCCGCAGGGAACGCTTATAGCGCATCTCAGGCCGGTTATGGCCATTACACGACGCCGAGTGGCCGCACAGGAACGTTCTACAGCCCAACCGCTGCCGCCATCGCTCAAGGCAATGCAACCGCTCAGAATGAAACGATGATTGCTGCCACGGTGGAGGCAGGCCAGCGCAACATGGCGGCCCTTGAGCAGTCAGTCATCAAGGATAACACGCTCATGCCCGGCGAGTGGTACGGCGGGCAATTGCATCTGGCGCCGCCGGTTGCCGCAGATGGAGGCGGGCCGAAGACTTATACGATCGTCATATCAGTGGGCGCCGATCGCCACGTGATCGATATCGCGCAAGGGCCGGCGGGCGCTTAAGCCATGCGCGGGCGGACCATAGTAGCTCTATTGTGTCTCACGGCAACGGTGGCACATGCGCAGAACGCTACGCCGACGCCCAGCTCTCAGTTTGCTAACACGAGTGCAGCGGCCCCGCCGGAACCGGACGCTAAGCGTAAGGCCGAGTTGGTGCTCACCGCAGCGGCAATTGCGGCGATCCTCATTCAAGCAAGCCGCGACCAATATCACGCGTCGGGAAGGCCGTGCGCTTGCCCTGACGATCTGATGCGCAACGGTCGAGCGTGCGGGGGGAGAAGCGCTTACTCGCGGCCGGGAGGATCTATGCCGCTTTGCTATCCGAGCGATGTAACCACAGAGATGATATCGGCTTATCGCAAGATAGCAGGGGCGAGATGAAGCCTTGTTGGTCCTCGCATACATTCGCGAGACACAGCCGCTCGCCGGCAAGGGCCTGATCCTCAGCTCCGCCGCTGCCACATCATCGCTCGATGACATCAAGGAAGCGCGTGCTATTTCTAGTGCCGGCGCCCAATTTCGGGTTCTTGTCAACCGGCAATCCGTGGAAGTCAGAGGAGGCCCGAACGAAATGGAGTTCATTTTCTTTGCTACGCTATGGTTTATCATGAGCGGCATCATGGCGAGTGCGGCTCGTGCTAGAGGCAGAAGCGATGTCGGGTGGCTGGCGTTCGCGATTTTTCTGTCTCCGTTGGGCGCTGCGTTGGCTCTCGCCTTTCTGCCCAACCTACATAGGGAGCGGCAAGAAGAGCTTCGTCATATGGAGCTGTTGACGGCCCTAGCGCGCCTGAGCGGTGATGCACCGCCGCCGCTACCTCGTGATGATCAGCCGGAGTTGGGGCAGCGCCCAAGTAGACCTGCGCGCGCCTCGATCGCAGGCCAGCGAGAGGAGCCCACGTTCTGATCCTCATCGCATCAACATGATCATCCAGGTCGCGCTTCTCGCGCCGCCACGTATTCGCATCATAGCCAGAGCACGCGTAGCGGAGACGATCGTACGCATCACGGCAGAGGCGGGCTAAGTGGGAATTTCACATGGCACTGGCGCGGTTTAAGTTGTCGCTTGGGTTGTTCTGTTACCGATCTACTTCTTGCCTATAATCATCGCAATCATGCGTTACCATCATCAGCGCGTCGCAATCTTTTTTTCTCAACCTGTGCTCGCTGGACGCTGCTCGGCTGGATCGCGCGCTGGTCTGGTCGGCCACTGCCATCCCGCCGATATGTCGCGAGCTCGGAACTACTGAAAGATTGCGAAGGAAACGATCACGGGCATCACAGCAGAGGAGAGTTAAATGGGAATTTCACTTGGCACTGGCGCGGCTGGAACAGTCGCGTGGGTTGTTTTGCTGGCGATCTACTTCCTGCCGACAATCGTCGCGATCGTGCGTCACCATCACCAGACCGGAGCAATCCTGCTCACGAACCTTCTGCTTGGCTGGACACTGCTGGGCTGGATCGCCGCGCTGATCTGGTCGGCCACCGCTGTGCGAAAACCTGAGCCGCAGGTCGTGTACGTCATGCAGCCGAATGTTGCGCCTACGCCTGCGACCGCTGCCGAACCGGTGTTGTCCATCGATCCGTCAGCGTCGCGAAATCACAACTGAGGAGAAAATCGCTTACGCAACCATGACCGCCGAGCGCTCCGCGAGGTCACGAAAGCGCTCGGCTCGAAACACTGAACGGCATGTCCCATTTTTCTGTGAGACCGAACGCACCATCGCGCGGCGGATCGAACGAGATCACATCGCGGCGCCGGTCGCCAAGGGTGTTGGAGCTGATGCTGTCCACACCCACGATGCTCGATCGCCCCCCGCCTTGCGCGGCTCGACATCGTCTTTGATCTTGTCGATCTCGGCGCCGTCGAGCGTGCGCTTGATGCGCAGCACAGTGGACGACACTTACTACCCGCTCAAGTCGATGTCCGGTTTGCGCTAAACGCGACATAGTTGCTGCGCAGCGGCGAAATGACGCGATGGGGTCGCTCCCCACCCGGTGTAGGTTGTCGTGTTGTGGCGCCAACGCAACCGTCAGCCGCTCAAGCACCTAACGCCCGCGCTCGATCTCGCAGCGCGGTTTCGCATTGCCGCACCGCATTAGAGATCGTAAAGATGGGAGCGCCGCTATCATGAACGGCGTCAATGAGCGCATAGAGCGCATCTTCAAGGCCGCCGATCGATTGCAACGCTCCGTCGAGCTGAGCGGCAGTCTGCGGGGACATCCCGCCCCGACCGGAAACTTGGTTGACGAGTTTGGCGACCAAGACCATCTGAAGGTCATCAGCCAAGGTTCATCTCTCTAAATCTTTTGGCGCGCTCCATCTCCTGCGCCCAGCGCTGACGCCGGGCTCGCTCGGCCGCAGCGTTCTCTTCGGCGATCGCTCGGCTGATGATCTGATCAGCCTGTTCGCCGGACAGAGTGCCCTGCTCGACCAAAGCCTCGATCAATGCCTCCACCGCGCCCATGTGAATACGGATCAGCCCCTCGGCCTCTGCCTCTGCAAACGCCAGCAATGCATCGATCGAGTGCGCCGTGGAGCAGATCAGAGACGCCAGCGCGCGCGCTTCGATGATGTCATGCTCCGCACCAAGGACCGGCAAGTCAGGAAACATGACGCGCTCACAGACGCTCGCGGCGACAAGTTCGACGATCATGACCCACGCGCGCACAGTCTCTTCGGCGAACTCGACCCGAGCCACGCCGATCGCCGGCGCACCAATTCCTGCGCACATGGAAACGATCTTTGCAGTTGACGATGCGTCAGCTGCCGGATCGACACGTTTGTTCGCGTTCTCATCAAGGAACGCCAAGGAAGATGGAGAAGGCACGCCGCGCCGGACACAACGGCCGGCATACGGACCAACAGGGGTGATCGTCACGAACTCGACGAAAGAGCCGAGCGCGCGGGCGGCATAGGCATGACCGATTTCGTGGGCCGCGATCCGGCGGTTCAACTCCGGCGACCGTGACGCCTTCACGACGAGATAGTCAGACATGGCGGTGTAGTTCCTACTCACGCATGAACTTGTTAAAGTCGCGTCGGTTGATGCCAATCTTCGCGTTCGGAGACGTCGGGAAACGGTCTCTGTATTCGTCGATGACGAGACCAAGATGCAGAGCTGCACAAAGCAGCGCGCCGTTGCTCACATAGCAGCAGAACCCCTTACGCTGACCCCAGCGTTCTGTACGTTCCTCGTTTCGTCGGTCGAAACAGACGCAGAAATGCAATCGCCGTCTGAACCTGATCTGCGCGGATCACCGACACGATGTTGCTCTTCGGAGGACGGCGCAGTCCGTATTCGCAGAGTTGCGGGTATTCAGGCCAAGGGCCGCGATTTTCGCCCCGGCCGTCCAAGGAACAGGAAGACGGCCGGGGCACCCCACCAACCAGATCGTCGCTGGAGAAACTGCGACGATCGCTGGAACCAATTACACCCAGCGCGTCAATCATCGAGCTGGCCCATGCGATCGAACATACGCTGTCGCGCGAGCATTCGGGCGCGGATGTCCACCAATTCGTTACTGCTACCGATCGAACGAACGCCCGCGACGGCATCGGCAGGCACACCCACAAGCGACGCTTCAAACAACTGCCAGCGCGTCGCGGTGAACGTGAGACCGTCATCCATCCCAGCAAACGTCCCGCTCATTGACGAGATCACCATCGGCATCGGTGATCTCCCACTCCTCGACGCGGTAACCGGCACTGATGCCGGTCAGCTCTCCGCGAGCGACCATACCCTCGGCCATCTGACCCTGCTTGGTCTTATTGAACTGGATACGACCCATCAGCTTTCCGGGCTCGATCCACAAATTGGTCACCCGGCCGAGGATGCTGTCGATGCCGTCCTGCTTGTGGTGATCGAGCAGCGGAATTCCGCCGTCAACGAGGCGGCTGAGATCAACGGCATCCGGAGAAATGCGCAAAACCTCCATGCCGTAAGCGCGCTTGACCGGAGAGCCCATCGAGATCACGGCCTCGACTGTGTGGGCCGTCTGGTCGTAGCTCCCGGGGGCAAACGCTATCTTGCTGGCGTCAACGAACCGGTGCTGAAGTTTGCTGGAATGCGGAACCTTGGTCACTGGCGAGGCACCTCGATCATGATCTTGCGATCGGGACCGCGATTGAACGGCGTGAACACGGCCTGAGCCGCCGGGTCGGCCCCCGTGTGGCGGGCGCCGCTCCAACCTTCGAGAGCATCGAGGTCGAGCAGGTCCGACGCATTCGTGTCAACGTGTTCGCCGCCACGCACGCCCTTGAGAGTTTTGCGACGCGGATCATCGAGCGCACAGACCGCACCAGACCGCATCGCCTTGTCGGCGGTTGCGGGCGGCAGATCGGCGTCCTCATACTGTTTCACGAACTGCTGACGGCCTTCCGCATCCTTCCACTTGACCGAACGCATGACGAAGACGCGGCGCACCTCGGGCGCGGCGGCGATGACGGGTTCAACAGTTGCCGTCGCCCGACGCGGGATCGCGACATCGGCGGACTTAATCAGGCTCACAGTATGACGCGCGCCGGGCAACACCACCGCGATGGCGAGTTCGACCTCACCGGCCGCGCCACGAAGATACTGTGCGAGTTGACGAACCTCGAAGCCGAGATGATCGATTTCGGAAAGTGCCTGCGCAAGGTCGCGCATTCCCGTCAACGCAGGCTCGACACGCGCCATAGTAGCGTCTACAGCGGTGCTGATCTCATCCGCCGCCGTCTCGCGCTCTTCGCGCTCGCGATGCTCGTTGAGGTCATTCTCAGCGGCATCGATCTGGGTCTGGAGAACACCGATTGCCTCGTCGAGGCCAGCGAGCACGCTCGACGCAGTATCGACGTTGAGTTGCAGCTTCTCGCCCAGCTTCTCGTCGGCAAGATCACCTTCGTGAAGGTACTTCAACCGGCGCATTTGTGCCGCATCGAGTGCAGCTTTTGCAGCCAAGCGCTTCTCGCCAAGCAGCGCGAAGCGCTTCCGCGAGGCCGCGAGGCTCACTTCGAGTTTTTTCATAGGTTTCGACCATGCGAACAGTTTCATGTCGCCATGATAAAGCAGGCCGGTGCAATCTCGATGCGGCTACGGCCGCATCTGACGCTGTTTTAAGGCTGCTTTTGCGGTGCTGCCCGCTTTTCCGCAAGTTTTTGCGCGCGGGTCTCGCAAGCCAGCCGTGCTGGCGTGCCGCCCCTAGACATTTCGACGTGGATCAACAAGCGCCGCAGACTGAATAGACGCACACCAGCAAACCGGATGCCCAGCGCGAAACCTTCTTCAGCGGCATCGTCAAACCATCGGACCGCCGTATCCGCCGATTTGCCGATGATGGCGCCGGCCTCGTCACTGGTCAGCAAGTCGCCGATCGTGCGGGCATCGACCCAATCGACCGGCAGATCGACATCGATCCGATCGACACACCCTGCCAGCACCCGGAGGGCATCTGCAAGAAAGTTCCGATGCTCCGCGCCGGGATTGGGGGCGACGGCGTCGGTGGTCTCGATGCTCATTAGACCACCTCCCCGCCATCACCGTGCGCCTGCATGGCCGCGACCATCCCGGCGTAGAAGGCGCCGCGATCCTCGCATCCGACAGCCTCCGTGATCTCCTCCAGCATCTCTTGAACGATCAGGTCGGCGCGAACGCCGAGCGCGTCGGCATCGACGTGAATAGCCCGACCGGCGACGAGATAGGCTGCCTGATATCCCGCAACCTGCGGCGCCAGCGCGAGCGCCATCTGGCGACGTATGTCGGGCGACTTCTCGACGCCGATCGACGCCAACTGCTTCTCGATCGCACGACGCAGATCGCTGAGCACCGCCGAGTGGCGAATGAGACCAGCCCCCGCGCGGCGCTCGCGAGGCTTCATGGCGAGTGCATCCGTGATCGTGCGCATGGTGTAGCGCGGCCAATCGCCCTGCATGCCGTCGGGCGCGACGCCCCGCAGCGCTCTGACCAGCGTCGCACGGTCCTTTTCGAGCAGATCGGCCGCTCGATTAATGGAATAGAGAATATTCGACTTATCACCCTCGTCCATTATGATCCCCGTGGCATATTTTGTTGCTGTTGCAGCCTCTTGGAAAATTTTATCCCTAGTCGTGGCGAACACTCGCGCGACAACCGTTACGGGTACATTGAGACAGGGACCCCGCTGGTTGTGCCTACGGGGAATTCTTTGGCAACCGATCCTCAAAGACGAAGAACTGGCCGGCTGTTTTCCTTGATCAGGGACGCGCAACCGCACCGGCTGCCTATAGGCAGCCGGTTGCGCGGTTGCGCGTTGGTCCTCGGATGACGGTTGCGCGTCGGTTGCGCCGTGTTTGCTGCCGGTTGCGCGATAGTTGCGCTTGGTTGCGCTCCGGCGAAATGGGGACAGTTGCAGGGCGGTTGCGCGGGCTGGTGCGCAACCGTTCCGGTGAACCCCGCGCGGAGCTACCTGATCCACGTGTGGTCTCCCTCGCACGCGACCACATTTGCGGCGACCAGCTCGGCCCGGTACTTGGAGAACTTAGCGCGCTGGCTGTTTGGAGCGCCCCTCGGATCGAGCAGGCCAAGCAGCTCACACTCCGACTTCCAGTCATCACGATGCACGGCATGAAGGCCGTGCAGCCGCTTCGACTTCGGCAACTCGCCTCCGCCCACGGCGTTCTGAAGTGCCTCAAAATACTTCACTGCCATCGGCGAGATCTGCTTGACGCGCTGAGACCCGGAGGGGGCATCGCCATGCCACCGATCTTCGACCAAGAAGATACTGACAGTCTGAAAGTCCTCTCGGTTGTCCGGCCGGCGCTCACGTGCCTTCCTGAACTCCAGCTTGAAGGACACGTCCGTATCCGGGCGCTCGATCTTCGTCAGATGGATCACCACGTCCATCTGCCACTCGCGCGTCTTGGTGCCGTAACCCTTGCTTTCATCATGCCCCGTGTGATGAACCCAGAGCTGGCCGATGCTGCGCTTCGTCAGCGACTTCAGCCAAGGCAAGGTTTGCGCCCACGCTTCTTCATCGACCATCGAGCCCGAGATCAACGACATTACGTTGTCGAAGATGATGAAATCGCAACCGCCCATCTCGGCGATGATGCGCTCAATAGCCATCTGCCCCGGCCGCGTGTTCAGCGGGTGGAAGTTCGGGATGTCCTCCGTGCTCAGAGCGTGAAATCCGGTCGGCGTGAACGTCTCACCCGCGTTCTCGCCGACCTCAGCCGAAACGCGCGCATCCTCCGCCAACAGGCGCTGTTTGAGGAGCCGCCGCGACATCTCACCATCGATGTACAAGACCTTGCAGCCACGGCGGCCCTGCCAATGCAGGAAGGGGGCACCAGCGGCCATACGCATCCCGGTAGCAATGGCTGCGTTCGACTTGCCCAAGCCGGTCGGAGCGGACAAGATCGCACGGCTCGTGGTCGAGAGGATCTCTCCAAGCAGGTAGTCAAGGGTCGGCAGGTCGCGGTCGCGCCATTGATCGAGCGTGAGAAACTGCGTCTCCTTGCGGTGGAAGGTATAGGCACCTTCTCCGTGCGGCTGCTCAGCCGAGCTTCCGGCGTCGCCGAAGTCCGGCTTGTCGAACTTCTCGCGTGCGGTTTCGATCAGTTTCGCGAGGTCAACGTCGTCATAGCCACCGCTGCAATAGCGCGCGCAAATCATCTTGATGACGGCATCAGACAATTGGAGGCCGACCATGACCGCAACGGCGTCGCGCACGGGAATGTGCCAATGCCCCGGACAAGCGCTGGCAAGGAGTTCACGGACCTTGTCCATGCCGCGGCGACGGCCATCGGCGCGACCAAATTCCGCGAAAGGGCCTTCGTTAGTCTGAGCGCGGTGCGTGCTGCTGTATGCCGGCCGAAGCGCGCACAGTGCCTCGACGGTATAGGAAGGCGCATTGGGGTCGATGTACACCGTCGTCAGCTCGGTGACGTAACCGCGCGCTCGCTTGGCTTCATTCGGATAGTTAATGGTGCCGCCGATGCGCACCAGCCGGTCGCAGTTCTGAACGTCATCACTCTGGAACAGGTCGCGAAGTGCGGTGTTTGCGTCCTCGACATCCTTGGGATCGTTCAGCGGCTCGTTGTTCAGGAAATGAACTTGACCGCGCCAGTGCGGCTTGCTGCCCGTTTGCACGACGAGAGCCGGCCGAAGCTGCTCGCGCTTCGAGATCGCGACAACGCGCTCGTAATCACCGGCGTTATCGCAATCGATCCACGAGACACGCGCAGCGCAGAAATGCTCCTTGCTGGCCCGCCCTTTTGGAGGCTTGTTGCCGTGGCGCAGCGCGGCGCCGACGTAGCAGTTATAGCCGAGCCCATTCATGTGCGCGACGTGCTCGACGATCGGCTTCAAGTCATGCGCCGAGAAGAAACGCCACTTGATCGGTTCTCCGGGCTTGATGCAGACGACCTCGATCCATGCATCAGGATGCTGATGCACGAAGTCCGGCGCGAACAGCGCGTACAAGAAGGCGCCGATTTCAGCTTCGTTAGGCGCGAGCTGGGGCGTTCCAGCTTGCTCGCGCGCATCCGCGCTGCTAAAATTACCATGCATTGAAAACATCCGAACTTAAGAAAGCCCGGCGACGCGCCAACGTCCCGGGCTTTTGCTTAGAATTAAAGCTGAAAGAGACGAGCGCGTTCGCTCTCGGGGATCAATTTGATCCCGAAATAGTTCAGCGCCTTGAGTTTGCCCGTCTTAATTGCGCGCCACGTCGTGGCCCGGCTGGTGCCGGTCATCTTCGACCACTCGGAAATTTTGTATCCGAGGCGCGGTCCATTGGTTTTGCTGTCGGGCTGTTGCGCGCGCCGAGCAGCGCGATCGCCGAGCAACATCGGGGTTTTCATTCCAGTCCAGCTCCTTCGGTTACTGATCGTGCCGAAGAAGGTCTGCCGGTTGCCGCTGGAAGTGAAGGTTACGCCTTCGGAGTTTTCTTGACCGTGGAGTAACCTTTGGCCCCCTTCGAGCCCTTGCCGTGCTTCAAATCATGGAGCATTTTTTTAAGTGCGCCTGTCGGCGGGTCTATCCCAAGGGCGAGATGCATGGATTTGATCGCGGCCGAAAACGAGCCATGCTGGCCGGGCTTCACGTTGTGCTCTTTCATTAGCCGTAAGAACGGCTCCCAGAGAAACGCTCGCTCAAAAGACTTACCGCCCGGCTGATAATGTGTTGCAGCATATTCTTTGGGGGCGCGCAGCTTCCTCACTGTTCGCAGCAGGGTTGTCGCGACCAGATCAAGATTGATCGTGGCCATCGCAGCATCGGCCTGTTGCTTTCGCTGGCTTCGCGGGATCATCTTGATCCTCCGCGCGATGATCGCCGGATGCAATGGGCGCAACTCATCCAACCACTGCTCTTTTATCTTGAGGAGCGAATTTTCGAACCGCTCTAAAATCGGATCGACCTCCTCGAACTTGGGAGCCCTTTTTTTTAGCGCGATCCGGTAGCCGATTGCCATCCGATCCAGCTCTTCCACGATTTCTCGAAGCGTGGACTGGCGCTGGGGTCCAAAGGATTTCAGGACATCAGCGACGTGCTCGGGCCTCGTGAAAATGCGCGGTGACAATCGCCGACCGATGGTGACAGAAGCAGGCGTCTCATTGGAATTGTCATTGGCCATGGCAGGGAATTTTGTGTGCCGGTTTCTACCACCAGAGGCATCCAGAAATAGTAAGGCGCGCTTAAGGCAAGGTTACTCGCTCGGGAGAGAGCATCGGCGCACGTAACCTTCAGGGGGACGGTGAAGCAGGCGATACTGCGGGAAACACCATGGGATCGTGATGACCGCAGCAAATCAACGCGAAGCCGAAACGGAGGATGCAAGACCGGCGAAATCCCGTCCTCGCCGCATGCTCAACGAGAAGCAGGTTTTGGAAATTATCCCGGTCGGCCGCACCACCCTGTACCGCATGGAGAAATCCGGCCGCTTCCCCAAATCGACCTACATCAGCCCGAACCGCCGCGTCTGGTTTGAGGACGAGATCGTCGCTTGGCAGGACGCGGTCGATGAATTCAATCCGCGTCGCGCTCGGGGTAAAGGACGGCGCGCGCGTGCGGGTTAGTTGGCCGGACACGAAGTCCCGGAGGCTTCTGTCGCGGCGGCTTCCGGTGCCCTGGGCGGTGCGTCAGCAAAGCCGCTCTGGGAGAAGGGACTGGAGCGATGCTCCTAAGCTGCCGCTTCGGTCTCGTCGGCGGGCCACGCCGCGCCTCGACCGAGCGCGCTAACGCATCGCCCGTCGGTCCTACGGATTTTGCAGCATAAACCCCGGATACAAACTGGAAAACGCAGGGTGCGGACATCCTCAAAGAGGGTCCCGCGACCCCAGCGCTGCGGCGGGGGGCGCCAAAGCACCCTTTTTACGGGCCCGTCCTTTGATCTTGTTGAAGCGCGTTGTAAATAGCGTGCACGCAAAGTGGATACTCGAGGACCATGGCAACCGCAAATTTTACCACGCAACACCGGCCTGTCCGTATCGGGCTCTTGGTTCGAGCAGGAGAGTTAGCCGATCTAGAAGCCGCAGCTTCCATGTCTTTGCTGCTCTGGGGCGGATTGCACAACCCAATCATTCCTATCAGATCAAAGATCGATGCTGCGTCTGATGAGCTGGTTCATGCATTTCGTGTTGACGTTCTCTATCCGGTTCACGAGACGCCGACGATCAAAGAATTTGCGGAGCGACACCGGGCGCTATGTAGTCCCCGGTTGTCAGCGCGAGAACTGTTTTCGGAAGATTGGCATACCAAAAAGCGCATTCCCGCTTATCTCGATGTCCTCAATGCCATCGACAAGTATTGGGACCAGGAATTCAAACACTCGCCGATCGGAACTCAAAGCGAGTGCCGGTTAGTTTCTTGGGAGCAAGCTGATCCACTTCATGTTCTTTTCGGCCTAGGCTTTGGCAGCTATACGGCCGCGCTAAATCTCAAGCGCGATTTTCGGCAAGCGTTCGAGCGCGGCCTCCGAGCAAGCGAGGTCAAGATTGATCCCGGCGCCGAGGTGCCGGAAGCGCTGGCCGGGAAGATAACACCCGCGCTGCTGTCCGGAATCGATCTAAGAGGCTATGGCGGCGCGGTCCACTCTCAGTCGGGCGGCGTGTACGTTGGCGACGCAAACGATTTTGAAGACCTAGTAAATTTTTGGAACATTCGAGCTTCAGGCGGCCTTGTCGAGTTCCTTTGTTTGTCGGCGGCTGCGCGGCTGGATGCGTTCATAAGAGCTCACCTCAATCGCCTGGACAGCATTCCCCAACGGCATCCGACGATTGAAGATCACATCGGCATATTTTATCGGAACAATGAAAGCGCCGTGCTCGATGCGATCAAATCATTTCCAACTAAACGGAGCCCCCTGCTTCAGCGCCTTCGCGGCACGGCAGGAGATGTCTCGCAGGGCGATCCTGCGATGTTTAGCTTCGATTGGAATTTTGCTCTCGGGATAATCGACGGTGATCGCGGCGACTATAGCGTCACACTTTCTCTTCCTGAAAAGAGGTTCCTAGGAAACGCCCGCGCCAGCCCGACCGACCAACTTCTGGCTGTCTCGATCGGTCCGCACGGCGACCTTGGTTATCCAGGCCATACGCTCGAGCCGCCATTGCGGCCTGCTCTTACTGAATTCTACGGCAGAGAGATCGCAAGTGATCCATGGGGAGTTCGTCCCGAGCCGGAGGGCATCGGATTGTTTGTCGGTACGAGAGAAAATACTATCCGGATGCGGCCAGTTGAGCACGCGGCGGTGATCGAAGCGATCTTTGGTGAGGCCGGCTTGAAGATTAGACCGAGCGCTGGTGGCCGGCTGGCAGATCGACTGCTGGAAGCGGTCGGCGGTTACGAAGATACGCGCGTCTTTAAAGTTCGCGGAGTACGAAATCTAATCACCAATCTACCTACGCAAGACACAATCACACGGGGCGATGCTACCAAGACCATCTGGAATAATCGTCAATTCAAAGAGCACGAGCGGCTACACATCGAGGCGAGAAAGACGCCAGACTTGACCGTGGGAGCGACGTTCGATTTTCTTCTAAAGCATGGCTTCTTTCGCGCCGGTCTCGAGTTCAAATGTGACAACTGTGGCCTAGACAGTTGGCTTTCGCTTAGGCAGATCGATGATACTTGGGCGTGTGAGTATTGCGGCCGAGCAAACACGACTAGCCTGCATATTCGTGACCGTGGTGATTGGAAGTTTCGGAAGAGTGGGTTACTCGCAAAAGATAACAATCAAGAGGGAGCAATTCCTGTCATTCTTTCACTTTTGACCTTGGGACGGGTCGGCAGAGAACAGAAATTTCTGCGGATCACCTCAATTGAGGTAGTTGGAGGCGCGTCGCCCTGCGAAATCGACTTTGTGGCCATACAGCATTTGCGCGGTGAGACCTGCTGCGCAATAGGTGAAGCCAAAGCGGCTGGCGGAACAATTGATGCCAAGGACGCTGCAAATCTGAAAGCAATTGCCGATAAGCTCAAAGCGATCGGAATACGGCCTTACATCGTTTTCGCCAAGACAGCGGACGCATTCTCGGCTGCGGAAACAAACTTGTTCCGAACTGCTATGAGCGACTACGACCTCATTCTGCTCACCAATCGCGAGATGGAGCCCTACCATCCCTACTACGAGAGCGATGACAAGGATAAGCTTCCGGCCACGTATGCCGTGTCCTTTGATGACATGGTTGTGAATACGAGCTTCCGATACTTTACCGATCCCAAGCGCGAGTGATTGAGAAGGAAGCCCGCAAGGAGGCGCGCGCCAAGCTAGGTTTCGGTGGGGGGCGATTGGACCGACTTTACAAGCGCGATCATATCCAGGAACAGCGCGTCGATCAGTTGCACGTTCATCTTTCGTTTGGGTAGCAGCGCTACAGCAAGTCCATCGGCGAAGCCCGGCTGATGGTGGGCAACGCGATCCGCGTCATGTGCAGGTCGCCGAAGTCCCGCGCGGGTTGCCACTTCGCTGCCGCCATCGGGCTCCGGTCCATGCTGGAGGACTTCGTACCGACGATACCGGACTGGGCCAACGATCAGCACAAGCTGGCCGGTCGCAAGCTGGGTCGCGGTCTCGATCATTTTCGGAAGGAAGGCGCGAAGCTGATCCCGGAACCCACAGAGCCGGACCCGTACATCGAGGAAGCCTATCGGCTGCGGGCGATCAAGCAGCGGAGCAAGTGAGCCAACACCCCATCTTGCCACCGTTTTCAAGATGCAAGCGAACTGGAGGGTGGTTTTTCACTCGGTCGGCGGCGGCTGCCAATATCCTCCGTAAGCATGGTTCGAAGCCAGCTGCCTAATGTCTGGAGCAGCACGTAGTCCTTGTAATCGTCGGGCTTTAGTTTCTCGTCGCGAACTCCGAATTTCCAATTCTCGATAGTCCCGTTGTCAGGCTTCACAATGTTGAAACGGTCACGGTAGTCTTGGACGATTTTCGGGCTTATTTTCTTGGCGTCATCGGTGGACTGAGGGACAAGCAGTTCCTTCACGTCTGATGCGCGCGTGAGGGCACGCGCCAGCAGAAAGTAGGCATCGCGAGCCTCAGCGCTCAAGAGCAGGCCCGAAACAAAGTACCAACCCGAGATTGCGCGACCGATTTCCTCGCAGGTGCGCGGGTCGAGTGGTTGCATGGGGAAGTAGATAGCCAAGGGTAAAGTATGTTCGACAAGCTCTGGGTAGCATTCTAGTCTCTTTTCGTGAGTGGCCGCCGCCATTTCGGCGAGAGCATTCCGGTGAGCTACCCACATAGCTGCTCTTGCGGCAATCCAACCACCCAAAATGCCGACGAAAAGACTTGTTATCGTCGTGAGTAATGGCGGCCCCCATTTGCTCGACCAACGAAGCTCATCGTCGATCTTCTTAGCCTCACGCTCAAGCTTTTTAGCCTCAAGCTCAAGCTTGCTAACTTCGAACTTTGCCTTCCGCTGCGGCAGGTCGCCGTCGAGTTCCTGCTTGAGCTTGTTAAGCTCAAGGCGAAGTCTCTCAACTTCAAGTCTGGCTTTGCGGTGCTGCAAGCTGCGCAGCTGCAAGCTGGCCCCTTTGGACTGTTGCGGAGTGTCCGAGTTCGGTTGGGCGGCAGCCGTGCCCCACGAAAACAGCACAAGGCCAGCAACGATCAAGACAGCGCATGGGCTGCAAAGAATGGAAGATCGGGTGGGCATCTGCTCCGCCAAGCGGGCAAGACAACATGCTATCCCCTCAAGCTAGCACACATAGCTGTGCGAGTTTGTGGGATAATTCACGTTGCGCCGGAGCACCACATGATCTGACGCCACCGCGAAACTTGGTCCACCTCGCGCATCGCCTTTGTGTGCGAACCGGTACGAAATTTAGGTGAGTTTGGAAACTTGCAAATATCCTCGCAGGTCACGGTCGCGCGGTCCCCGCAGGAACTCACGCCTCAGGAGGACCCTGAATGATCGGCCGTCGCGGAGAGCCATCCTTTCTCAGAAGGGATGTTTGGAGGGTTCGTAAACCGCTTGGTGTCGGTTCGTTTGAACACTGAGGTCAAGTATCGCCGCCGATGACTATGCTGCCCCGCGCTTGGTCAATTCGGTCCAAGGCACGCTACAGATTGTCCCTGAGCTGATCCCGCAAGAGTTCATCAGGTCTCGAACAACAGTTGTGACTAGATCATCGTAATCGTCGCCAGAGGCGAGAGAGTAACGTGGCAGGGTCAACGGCATCTCGGCCTTCATAGTGTAGCCGCCGCCAAATCCGTCATCGTTCCAGAAAACCCCAACCGGCGGCGTGCTCCAAATTTGGATTTCTAAACCGTACTCTACGGCATCCCACGCAAGTCGATGCCGGAGGCGTTCGACTTGCGCGACTACCCCAGCGACCAGACTGATCAGCCATCCGATGTAAACGCGAGAACCGCTGCCGGCGATTGGCTTGCGCCTTGGATGAATGAGCGAAAATTCAACTAGTCCATCGGTCCGGATCAATCGAGCCGGTCCTTCCGATCTGCTGTCTACATCACAAACGAGGGATCGAAGTCGAACATTGGGCTGCTGATTAAAGTTTCGGGCCGGATAACTACAAGAGTAGTTGTTGCCGTCAATGGCCGCAGAAAAGCCGCTTCCAGTCCACCATAATTCGGGCCGCCGGGTGAGGTCCGGAATATCTTGAGGCGTCGTAGGAATGGCCGTTACCCGGACAAGCAGGGGCATTATCGCGTCGGCAGATGTTACGGTGTTGTCGTTCAACAGAGTTTTGTAAAGCCGAGCAGCAACATCGTTACGCTCCACGAAGATCGCTTCAATTCGATCGCCCGTTCGTGCTAAATCGAGAGTTCGAGCTGTGATTTCTCTAACGCTCATTCTGGCCGACCTTTCTCCGCGACGGACGTAGAACTCGCGCGTCGTTGTCAGGCGGTGAGGACCAGCCAACGACTTGCCGACCCTCATCAACACATATCCAGAACCGTCCTCCGAGACCAACAAAGCCCGTACACTGACCGGCGGTAGTCTCGGCTCGATTACATCCTCCATTGCATCAAGAAAGCGCTTGGCTAGGTCTTCACATCTGGGAAGCGGCTCAAGACGCTCGGCGCGCCGAGGCTCCTCCTTGGTTTCGTGTAATCCCAACACCAGCGTGCCGCCATCCGCGTTAGCGAACGCAACTATCTCGGCCAGTATCTGATCGCGGGCGTAGTCGCCGATGCGATCACCTTTCTCAATCCAACGATCTGCCGTTGCGGGCTGTCCCTTGATCGGCACAAACGGTAATGCGCCTTTGAACTCCAGTTCACCCGTTTCCCGAGCGGCGACACGTACAAGATCGTCTAAATCCGAAACGGTCACGGCCTCTAAAGGTTTGCGAAGAATGGACAACCGTTTGCTCCCACAGAGGACAGATTATCGCTCCTCCCCCGAAACTCAGTCGCGATCAGGGTAGACCCGTTCGCGCATGAGCCGAGAAGTTGTTTGCCGGTATCCACAGGCCCGGCTCCGACAGGCGCCGCGTCAAGGCCGTCGGGAGGCGGCTAAAGCGCGCCGCGCGTGCAAGGCCCAGGACAGCGGGCAAGCGGCGCCGGCACACAGGCGGCCACGCCCGGCAGGCCGCTGGGTCATCGGGCCACGCCCGCCGGCCGATCAGCATCATCAGGTCCAGCTCGTCGCCCAACGCTGCTTGTGAAACTAGGGCCTAATAGGGCCCAGCGCTTTTAGACGGCGCACCGGCGCGGTTCGACGGTCCTTATAAGCCCTTATTTGGTCGACGTTTTTTAGTTCTCCCCAACCCGCACGAAATCGCTGGACGCCAGGACCACACGGTTTTGCCGTACGCACACAGCGCCGCTCGTCCGCACGAAGCCTCAGGGCTCACGGAGAGCAATCCGCCCTGCTCTTAGCCTCTCGCGCCCGACGCTGCCGCGTCCACCGCAACCCGGCCCGCGTTTCGAACGACTCGCGAACCGCCCCTCTTCCTCGGGCCGGGCTGTTTCGATGTATGCCGCAATTCCGAATTTCGATAAAGCGGAATATTTTTGTGGGGAGGGATTGACGGGTGGCGGGGTGTTTTGCCCGACGGGTCACGTTTGTAGCCCGGATGGAGCGAAGCGCAATCCCGGGAACGGCGTGCGAACGGATGCGATCGTCCCGGATTGCGCTTCGCTCCGTCGGGCTACGTCAGATCAGACCCTGTCCGCCACTTGTCCATCGATTCAAAAATGGCGGTTCTGGGCCAGCTTGGATGAGCCTCCTTCCTGCCAGACCACGTCAAATGAACTTCGGCCACTCTTCCATCTTCCAGTGAGACGAGGATGTCGTCACGGTCATCGCGCCTGGCGAACACCTTGATCTCCCAACCAACAAGCGGGTGCCCATCACCAACCTCTTTCCTCAATTCATCTTCGAGAAGGAGTCGCTCGCGTTCATCGATGATTTGGCGCCAGGGCTCAACGTATGTGTCGTCCATCGGACTTCCCCTTGCGATGCTTCGCAAGCACTTGATCATTTTTGAAGACAGCTTGGGCAGAAACCGATCTACGAACTGCCGAACTCGAAAGCAGACAAATTCTGAGGTCGCGGCAACAGAGCTGGCGCATCGCCCACCAAGCCATAGACTTCGATGCCGCTCAGCAAGCCACCGCTCGAATAGATGAACACTCCGCTCTGGAGATCGCCATCGCTCAGCAGGAATTCACCGAGAATCTGAGCACCGGGCGGCGCTTCAGCATGTCCCTTGATTTGGAAGTTGATGCTGGCACATCCACATCGACATCTCCAAGGCGTGACCTCAGCCAGCTTGAGCTGATCCAGATATTGCCTGGCTTCTTCCGTGCCATGCTCCAGCATCCAGCGCGCAAGATCGCGCTCGGCATCTGTGAGAGGACGATTGTGCTCTGTGCTCAAATGACGTCGTCCAAATGCACAGGGATCGTAGCCCGGACGGAGCGCAGCGAAATCCGGGGAATGCAGGCAGATCGATACAGCTATCCCGGATTGCGCTTCGCTCCACCCGAGCTACGGGACCTTCGGATAGATGCACTGAGATCAGGGAAGACTTCGGAGAATGGCTGGGCCTTGGCGATATCAGCTTTTTTCAGCCTCGGATTTTCGCTGACCTCGCGCAGATCTTTCCGGGTGTAGCCCGATCTCTTTCTGGCGTTCGACATAGCCGCTTCTCATAATTAGCGACCGCAGGGTGGGTAAAGCGAAGCGAACCACATCCTATGGGCTACGAGCTTTCATCAGGGGTTTTGATCGCTACCTGCCAAGAACTGGCGCTCGGGAGAATTCTGACTTCTCCATTTCGACGAACCAGTATGGGACCATTCCCGGCGAGAGTTGAACTAGGGTTGCCCGTTTCAACAAACTCCTTCGAATCATAGAAGAAGAGCCATCCCTCCTCTACTTCTTTGCTAAACTCATCAAGCACAACAAACTCATCGCAAACCTTTGCGGCAATGGCCGCCACGGTATTTCTTGCTAGCAACTTGGCTTCACCGTAATCGATCATGTTTCAGTCCGTTCTCAGGGACCGTAGGGTGGGTTAGGGTTAGCGTCAGCGTAACCCACCTCTTTTATTTCCGCATCGAGAGAAGTGGTGGGTTACGCTTCGCTAACCCACCCTACGTAGCTGTGCCTACGCTACCGCCGCGTCCGGAATCCGCGCGGATTCCATCGGCTGCTTGCCTCGGATCAGGTCCGAGGCACGATCCGCGATCATCATCGTGGAAGCATTCAAATTCGCCGAGATCATGCGCGGCATCACGGAGGCGTCGATGACGCGGAGGCCCTCCAACCCATGGACGCGGAGCTGGTCGTCGACCACCGCCCACGTGCTGTCCGCCGGGCCCATGCGGCAGGTGCAGCCGGGGTGGAAAGTGGTGGTGCCGCGTTCGGTGGCGGCGGCGAGGAATTCGTCGTCGGTGTTGATGTTGGGGCCGGGGAAATCCTCGTAGGCGTAATAGGGCGACAGCGGCGCACTCTTCAAAAGCCTGCGCGCGAGCTTCATGCCGCCGACGATGACGCGGCGGTCGAGCTCGGCGTCGAGATAGTTGGTCTGGATGATCGGCGGCGCGAACGGATCGTTGGAGCGGATGCGGACATAGCCGCGGCTCTCGGGGCGCTGCTGCCAGGAGGCGACTGTCATGCCGGGCTCGTCCTCGAGCTGGCCCTGCACGCCCTCCTTGTAGCTCGCCGGCGTGAAGGTGAGCTGGAGGTCGGAACTGTCGGCGCTCTCGCCGGAGTGCCAGAAGCAATACACCATGGTCGGCGACAGCGAGAGCAGGCCGCGGCGCGCGGTCGCCCATTTCAGAGCCTCGATCCACAGCGAGAAGCCGCGGCGGAGCTCGTTGATGGTCTTGATGTCCTTCACGCGCGCTACGGTGCGCGGGGCGTAATGATCCTGCAGACCTTCGCCGACCGGCAGCGCGTGGCGCACCGCGATGCCGTGCGCGCCGAGCAGATCGGGTGAGCCGATTCCGGAGAGCTGGAGCAGCTGCGGCGAATTATAGGTGCCGCCGGAGAGGATCACTTCCTTGTTGGCACGCACTTCCACCGGCGTGCCGTCGCGGCCGCCCTTGGTGTAGCGCACGCCGACGGCGCGCTTACCTTCAAAAATGATCTCGGTCGCGTGCGCGTGGGTGTGCACATGCACGTTCGGGCGCTTCATCGCGGGCTTGAGGAACGCGGTCGAGCCGGAGACGCGCAGGCCCTTGTCGATGGTGCGCTGGCAGTAGGAGACGCCTTCCTGCTTAGCGCCATTGTAATCGGGGTTGCGGGGAATGCCGAGCGAGACCGCGCCTTCCATGAAGGCTTCGCAGAGCGGATCGCGCCACTCCATGGTCGTGACGGTGAGATTGCCGTCGCGGCCGCGATAGGTGTCCTCGCCCTCGCCGACCCGCTTTTCCAGCCGCTTGAAGTAAGGCAGCACGTCGGCATAACCCCAGCCGCGATTGCCCATCTGCGCCCAGGTATCGAAATCCATCCGCTGGCCGCGATTGTAGATGTGGCCGTTGATCGAGGACGAGCCGCCGAGCGTCTTGCCGCGCGGCGCATAGATGCTGCGCCCGCCGGTGTAGGGCCCCGGCTCCTGCTGGTAGGCCCAGTTGATGCTCTTCATGTGGAAGGTCTTGATGAAGCCCGCCGGCAGATGGATGTAGGGATGCCAGTCGCTCGGGCCCGCCTCGAGCACGCAGACGCTCACGTTCGGATCTTCGCTGAGCCGGCTGGTCAGTACGCAGCCGGCGGAGCCCGCGCCGACGATCACATAATCGAATCTGTCCATGGTGCCTCGGCCGCTCAGCGCGGCTTGTCGTTGAGTTGATAGTTCAAATGCGTCCGCACCGTTGGCCATTCAGCGGCGGTGATGCTGTAAACCACGGTGTCCCGCAGCGTGCCGTTGGGCGTGACCTGGTGGCTGCGCAGAATGCCGTCCTGCTTGGCGCCCAAGCGCTCGATGGCGCGGCGGCTCTGGTGGTTGAAGAAATGCGTGCGGAATTCGACCGCGATGCAGTTCAGCGTCTCGAAGGCGTGGGTCAGCAGCAGAATCTTGCACTGCGTGTTGAGCGGCCCGCGCTGCGCGCTCTTCGCATACCAGGTCGAGCCGATCTCGACGCGGCGGTTGGCGGCATCGATGTTCATATAGGTGGTCTGGCCGACGATCTTGCCACCGGCATCGAACACGGTGAACGGCAGCATCGAGCCTGCGGCCTGGAGGCCCAAGCGGCGGTCGATCTCCTTGGCCACGTTCTCCGGCGTCGGGATCGCGGTGTACCAGATCGTGTAGAGCTCGCCGTCCTTCACGGCCTCCACCAGCCCCTCGCGATGCTCTTTCGACAGCGGCTCGAGACGGGCGTGCTGCCCACGCAGGGTGACGGGATCAGGCCAGGGCATCGATAGTCTCTCCTTACGTCGTTGTGAAGCGAGGCACCGGTGCTGCCAGATCCTCATCCTGAGGAGCGCGGAAGGCGCGTCTCGAAGGATGAAGGCCCGGCTGGTGGCCTCGCCCTTCGAGACGCGCGCAAGATGCGCGCTCCTCAGGGGTGAGGGTCTGCTGGTTACTTTGCCTCGCCTGCAATGACGGTCACTAGCACCGTTTACTTGTTTAGGAAATTGAGCGGCAAACCGCCACGCGGCCAGTCCATGGCGATCAGCTCGCCCTTGCCCGACAGCGTGATGTAGGCGGTCTTCAGCCCCTCGCCGCCGAAGGCGATGTTGGTGGTGACGCGGTCGCCGGTCGGGACCTGCTCCACCAGCGTACCATCAGGCGCGATCACCGAGATGCAGCCGGAGACGAGGGTGGCGACGCAGACATTGCCGTTCGCCTCCACAGCGAGCGAGTCGAACATCTGGTAGCCGCCGAGGCCGCAGATCGGCTTGCCGCGCTCGCCGCGGTAGATCACCTCGCGCGGCTTGAGCGTGCCGGGCGCGGAGAGCTCATAGGCCCAGAGCCGCCCCGTCGGCGTCTCCGCGATGTAGACGGTGTTCTCGTCCGGCGAGAGGCCGATGCCGTTGGCCGGCAGCACGCCATGCACGACCTCGACGATCTCGGTCATGCCGGGCTTGAGATAATACATGCCGCCGACATCCATCTCGCGGGCGCGGCGCTTGCCGAGATCGGAGAACCAGAGGCCGCCGTGCTTGTCGAAGACGAGGTCGTTCGGCCCGCGCAGATCGTGCTCGCCGCATTTGGTCACGACGGTCTCGACCTTGCCCGATTGCAGATCGACGCGCTGGATCGAGCCGCCGAGATAGCCGTCCGGCTGCGGGCCGGGCATGATCATCTTGCCGGTCGGAATCCAGGAGAAGCCGCCATTGTTGCAGATGTAGATCTTGCCGTCGGGGCCGAGGGCTGCGCCGTTCGGGCCGCCCGGCACCTTGGCGACGACCTCCTTGCGGCCGTCGGGATGGATTCGGGTCAGGCGCTGGCCGCGAATTTCCACCAGCACCACCGAGCCGTCCGGCATCACCACCGGCCCTTCGGGAAATTCGAGGTCGGTGGCGAGAACGCGAACGTTGGACATGGGGACCCTCCCGGCTGCTTGTTATGGCTTGCACGGGATGTCCGGCACGGGCCCCACACGCAAGATTTGCCTGCGGTTATGACAAAGTCGCCGGGGCTTGCCAAGCAAGCGGGATGGTATGCCAGCGTTGCAACGTAAAGCGCGATGACATATCGCGTCTTAGGTCTCGTTTGAGCATGATCTCTTCGGAAAACCGCTGCGCACTTTGCGCGAACGCGGCCCTTCGGGTCCGGATCGTGCTTACTCCCGCACTGGTATCCAAATCTCGAAGCCGCCATTGCCGGTCGCGGGATCGAATTTCTCGTCATAGCGCTCGAAGTTCGGCGCATCCGCAGCCTTCAGGCCGGACGCCGGCAGCCACTGATTCCAGATCGTGTTGACGGTGCGGCGGATCGAGGCGACGTGCTCGGTGTGGGTGAACACCGCGTAGCGCTGCTCGGGAATGCGGATGCGACCGAAGCGGCGCGGCAGGTCGGAGAAATCGGCGACCTCGACGCCGGCGATGTAGTCGAAATTGCCGGAATCATCGCCGTTGCAGCAGACGCCATAGGCGACTTGAGATTTTCCTTGGCCGACGCGCGCGGGAATGTCGGCGACTTCCTGATGGAAGCGGTGCCACAGTCCTGGAATGGCGGCGCCGTTGTCGCAGGAGATGCGCTCGGCGGGGCCGGCGACGAGGAAGGCCTTCGCGGCTTCGAAACGCGGCGGGACCAGATGGTCGAGCATGGTGGAGTCCATGAGGATCGGCTCCTGAAGCTTGAGTTTGTCGAGGCACGTTGCCGCCCGCACCGCTTCGGGTGTGGTGCCAAACTGGTCGCGGAACGCGCGGGTGAACGCTTCGTGCGAGCCGTAATCCGCCTCCAGCGCCAGCGACAGGATGTCCGGCGCGCCGTTCGCAAGACTGCGCGCCGCTTCCGTCAACCGCCGCGCGCGCACGTAGCGCATCGCCGGAATTCCGGTGGCTGCGGCAAACGCCCGCACAATGTGGAACCGCGACACGCCAGATATCGCCGCAATCTCGTCGAGCGTCATCGGCTCGGCCAGATGGCTCTCGATATACCAGAGCGCGCGCTGGGCTGGGTTCATGCGTCAAGTGCCCTCGTTCGAAGCCTGGCGATGATGCGCTGACGGCCACCGCCTCGCTTGATCGGCATTGCTGTCCTGGCATGAGAATAGTTCCGGAATAGCCACTGGCAACGCCCCGGCATTCGCAGCTACACTCGTTGCAACCGCTCACCAGAAAGAGGAACCGCGTCATGGAAATCACCGATGTGCGGGCGCATCACATCCGCATCCCCTATGACGCCGGTGTCGCGAGCTTTCGCCAGGGCGCGTCCGCAATCTCCGCGCTCGACATGGTGCTGGTCGAGGTCACGACCGATGCCGGACTGACCGGCTGGGGCGATGCCTTTGCCTATGTCTCCCCGCGCACCACGCGAAGCGCCGTCGAGGAGATGATCGCGCCGCAGGCCCGCGGGTTGAAGGTTCCCGATGCCGCCGGCATTCCGGCGGTGATGGAACAGATCCAGCGCAACCTGCATCTGTTCGGCCGCTACGGCATCACCATGTTCGCGATATCAGGGCTCGACATCGCGCTGTGGGACCTGGCTGCGAAGATCGATGGCGCGCCGCTGCATCGCCTGCTCGGAGCAAGCAAGCGCTCGAACATCCCCGCCTATGCAAGCCTGCTGCGGATCGGCTCGCCTGAGAACATCACCGGCGAATGCAAGAAGGCGCTCGCGCTCGGCTATGGCGCCATCAAGCTGCACGAGACCACGACGCCGGCGGTGTTTGCCGCGCGCGAGGCCATCGGGCCCGGCATCCCGCTGATGGTCGACATGAACTGCCCGCTCACAGGCGAGCAGGCGATCGCATTCGCGAAGGCGTGCGAGGACGCGCAGCCGATGTTTCTGGAAGAGCCGGTCTGGCCGCCGGAGGATTTTGCCGCGCTCGCCGACGTCCGCCGCAAGGGCGGGCTCGGCGTCGCCGCCGGCGAGAACGCCTGCACGGAGTATCAATTCCGCCAGATGATGAATGCAGGCGCGGTGAGCCACGCCCAGCCGTCGGTGACCAAGGTCGGCGGCATCACGGAATTTCTGAAGGTCGTCGCACTCGCCGATCAGCTCGGCGTCAAGATCGTTCCGCACTCCCCGTATTTCGGTCCGGGCCTGCTGGCGACATTGCACCTGCTGGCGACGCGCGACGACGGGCTGGTCGAGATGTTCTATCTGAAACGCGAAGCGTGTCTCTGGGGCGGCCGCGCCGATGTCGATGCCACCGGCCAGGTCGCGGTGCCCTCGGGACCCGGGCTCGGCTATGAGCCCGATCGCGGCGTGATGGAGCGCTATCGCGTGGCGTGACGGCGATGCCTATTTCGCCGCGTCCTTCGGTGGCGGCGCGTCCTGCTTCTTCTTCAGATCGTCCGCGATCTTCACCTGTGCAGCCTGGAGATCGCCCAGCGTCTTCTGCAGGCCGGCCACAAGCGTCTTCAGCGCGTCGATCTGGCGGTTGGCGGCATCGAGCTTCTGCTGATGATCGAGCGTCAGCTTGGTGATCGTCTTCTGCAGGAAGTCGACGTTGCTCTGCAGGCAGCTCGTGCGCCGCTCCATGGTCTTCTCGACGGTACAGATCTCGATGCCGGGCACGTCTTGCGCGCGGACCGGCGCAATCGCCAGCGGGGCGAGCAACAACATCGCGAAACAAACGCCGGCACTTCGAAGCGACATGCAGGTTCCTCGTCCGAATCAATCACGGCAATGTGCGCTTTTTGCTCGCCGACGCCGGAGGCTACCACACTCGTACCGCATTCTCGCGTTGAGCTTGGCTTGTTCCCTTGGACGGGGATCAGTGAACCGTGCGCGGAAGAAAGTGGGCGCTCTTTCCGCGACTTTGATTAGGGGAGATTTTTGGAATGGCAACGCGCGATAGACGTCTGGCGGAATTCGATGGCGCCGGCGAACCGCCACCTGGCCTGCCGGTGGAGGTGCTGTGCGAGGACCATAGCGGAACGTATCAACTGCCGTTCGCCTGCCGCTATGTCGAGGGCCGCTGGCAGAACGACGCGGCCGGCGTCCCGGTGGAGGCCACTGTCATCGGCTGGCGCGTGCCGCGCGCCAAGCACTCGGGCTTCGCCTGACGAGCGGCGTCTGTCTCAAAATGCAACGGGGCCGCGCTCTGCCTTAACGAACGGAACGCGGCCCGAACGAATCACGTCCGAATCAGCCGAAAGGCCGTGTACGCGGCTGTTCACGGCTAGATGTCGCAATAAGCCCGCACGCGTATACAATATCTGCGCAGCAGGTGGGCCGGCCCGAGCCCGCCACGGGTGCTAAAAGTTAACGGCTTCAAAGACATGGCTGCCGGGTGCGGCAGCCCGGGCCTCGCTCCCAAAACAGGCAGGCGGGCGCCAGGCCTGCCTAATATTCGACCTCGAGCTCCTCGATCTCGGCCGGCTCATCCTTGGCCGCCGCGATCCATTCCATCATCTCGGGCATGGCCATGATGGTATCGGCATAGGCCTTCAGCAGCGGCTCGAGCTTGACGTCATAGGTCACGAAGCGCGTCACCACGGGGGCGTACATCGCATCCGCCATGGTGCGCCTCGCGCCGAACAGGAAGGGTCCGCCTGATTTCTCCAGGCAGTCGCGCCAGATGGAACAGACGCGATCGATATCGGCCTGCGCGCGCGACCAGATCTTGAAGCCGGGGAAGTGCCCCTTCAGATTGACCGGCAGCGACGCGCGCAACGTTGTGAAGCCGGAATGGATTTCGCCGCAGATCGAGCGGCAATGCGCCCGCTGGACGCGGTCATCAGGCAACAGACCGGCTTCCGGCATCGCCTCGTTGAGATATTCGGCGATCGCCAGCGTATCCCAGACCACGGCGCCCTCGTGGCGCAGGCACGGCACCAGGATCGACGACGACAGCAGCAGGATTTCAGCGCGCGCCGACGCATCGTCCGGCGCGGTGACGATCTCCTCGAAATCGAGCCCGGAAAATTTCGTCAGCAGCCAGCCGCGCAGCGACCAGGACGAATAGTTCTTGCTGCTGATCGTCAGTGTCGCCTTCGCCATATGGCCCATTCCCTACGCCTGTGACTTGCACGCCGCCCGGCCCGCGGGAGTGCTCATGACCTGTGCTTCCCGCAAAAGGAGGAGCAAGCGATGTGCCAGTTTTGAGGGCGGTAGGGCTCCCGTTTGGCTTCGATATTGCATGACAGCACGGGAAGGTGGGCGTTTCAGTATGATGTCGATGTATTATCAGGCCTTTCAGAACCATATGGACCTCACCGCGCCGTGGCGGGCGGGAGCTTCGTCCGCGCTCAGATTCCTCAATCTGGTGCCGCAGGGCCTATCGGATCAGGTCGTCGGCCGGCTCTCCGCCGCGCTGGAGCTGATCTCGCGCTCCACCCTCACCTATCACCGTCCGGCCTACGGCATCGACAGCGTGATGGTGGGCAACCGTGAGGTCGGCGTCACCGAGGAGGTCGCCTACGCGACGCCGTTCGGCTCGCTGCTGCACTTCAGGAAGGACGGCGTGCCGGAGCAGCCGCGCATGCTGCTGGTGGCGCCGATGTCGGGCCATTTCGCCACGCTGCTGCGCGGCACCGTGAAAACGCTGCTGCAGGATCACGACGTCTACATCACCGACTGGCACAATCCGCGCGACATTCCACGCCGCGAAGGCCGCTTCGGGCTCGACGATTACACCGATCATCTCATCGACTTCCTCGGCCAATTGGGCCCGCGTCCGCACATGGTCGCAATCTGTCAGCCCTCGGTCTCGGCACTGGCGGCCGCCGCGGTCATGTGCGAGGGCAATCACCCCTCGCGGCCTGCGACGCTGACGCTGATGGCGGGCCCGATCGACACGCGCATCCAGCCGACCAGGGTTAACGAGTTCGCCAAGAGCAGGCCGATCGACTGGTTCGAGCAGAACCTGATCAACTACGTGCCGGTGCAATGCCGCGGCGCGCTCCGCAAGGTCTATCCCGGCTTCGTGCAGCTCACGGCGTTCGTCTCGATGAATCTCGAGCGCCACATCAAGCAGCACATGGATCTCGCCAACCATATCGCCAAGGGCGAGAAGGAGAAGGCCGCGAGCATCAAGACCTTCTACGACGAATATTTCGCCGTGATGGACCTGCCGGCCGAGTTCTACATCGAGACCGTGCGTGACGTGTTCCAGGAGCACCTGTTGCCGCAAGGCAAGTTGATGCACCGTGGCCGTCCCGTGAACACCAAGGCCGTCAGCCGCATGGGACTGATGACGGTCGAAGGCGAGAAGGACGACATCTGCTCGATCGGCCAGACGCTCGCCGCGCAAGACCTCTGCACCGGTGTGCGCGCCTATCGCCGCGTCCACCACATGCAGGCCGGCGTCGGCCATTACGGCGTGTTCTCGGGCAAGCGGTGGAATAACGAGATCTATCCGCTGCTGCGGGATTTCGTGCACGTGAATTCCTGACTGTCATTCCCTGTCCCCGGACTGGGGGAAAACGGCACGTGCCTAATGCACTTGCTCGAGCAGCTCTTTCGCTTCCACGACTTCAGAAAGATTTCGCTCCACATCGAATTCGGCCAGCACGCGAGCGAGCACCTCGGATACCCCGCCTGCTCGGCCATTTCTCTTGTGCAGGCGCGCAAGTCCAAGGGCGCTGCGCAGCTCGAAGGTCCTCGTCTGCTGGTGTCGTGCGATCTCAAGCGCTCGCTTGAGGGAAGCTTCGGCACCGGCTTCGTCCGAAGGATCAAGACGCGACAAAAGCTCGCCGCGGGCGCGATGCAGCTCGGCATCAAGCCAATGCTGGCCGGATTGCCCGGTCCATGCGATCAATTCGCTCAAGATTTCCAGCCCGGTTTCGAGTTGACCCGACGCTGCGTTCGCCAAGGCGACATGCATCCCCCAAAACGGCTCACAGAGATAGCAGTCATTCTCGTGCAGCAAGGTCCAGCCGCGACGCATTTCCGTCAGTCCGGTCATTTGGTCGCCGGCACGCCACTTGGCGAGGCCATCCAGGTAGGTGCCGGCGGCTACATACAACGGCATCGTGTGGTCGCGCGCGAGACCGAGCGCCAGGATCGTCTCCGTTTGCTGCAACATGCCCCCGCATAGTCCGTCGAACACAGCGCGATGAACCAGCGCGTTGGCCTGGGACAGCGCCCGCTTTTCTCCCGAAGCACTCACCGCTTCGGCGGCGAGGCGGCGTGCGCGCGCGATCTTGCCAAGCGGCCAAAGCACCAGGGCGAGAAACCTCATGATCACGAACGGGAGATCCAGTGCCGAAGCCCTGAACGTCGCGGGATCCGGTTCGGCACCATAGATCTCGAGTGCCTGCTCGAGGTGCATCCTCGCGTCCAAGTAGTCACCGCCGAACCAGCAGGTAACCCCGCCCGTCCAATGTGCAACGACGGCGGCCACCGGTGAGTCCGGTCGTCGGTCAGCCGCGCTCCTGATGGCATCCGCCAGCTCCAGCATCGGAGCGAGTTCGCCGTGTGTCAGGCAAGCATTGAAGAGACCCGAATGGACCGGCGCGAGTTCAACGGGATCATTGATGTCGGCAGCGAACTGTCGGGCACGCGTCCATGCGGCTACCGTTTCGGGAGCGCTGTGGCCGAGGCTGCCTCGCAATGCACGGCCATACTCGATTTGAAGGTGCAGCCTGCTCATCATCCGGCAGGGATCATCCGGCACCTCATCGGCGGACGCAATCGCCTTGCCGAGATGCGCGATCGCCTCGGAATAGGCCGAGCGCTTCAGCGCTTGCTGGCCCGCCTTGCGCCACCATTCGAGGGCGATCTCGCTCAGCCCCGCCTCAGTGAAGTGGTGTGCCAGAACTTCCGGCTCAGTCTCGGCAACGACGGGAAACTTCTCGCGCAGGACATCGCCGATGCGCTTGTGAAGCACCTGCCGTTTGCTCTTGAGCAGGCCTTCATAGGCCGCTTCCTGAACGAGAGCGTGCCTGAAGCTATAGTTTGCGTCCGGCGGTGTCCCGCGACGCACCAGCAGTTCCGCCTCTTCGAGTTGCCCCAGCGCAGCGCTCAGCGTCAGATCATCGCGTCCTGTCACATATCTTAGCAGCGCGTATGAAAAGTCGCGGCCGATGGCGGCGCCTATCTGCGCCACCTCCTTGACGGGAGCCAGCCGGTCGAGCCGCGCCATCAGCGAATCCTGCAGCGTCGCGGGAATAGCGAGCGGTGGGAGCGGACTATCGAGGCGGTAGCGTCCGGAATCCTCGACAAGCAGTCCGGACTCCAGCACCATCTTGGTCAGTTCCTCGACGAATAGCGGGATGCCGTCCGTCTTGTCGATGATCTGCTCCATCATCTCGCGCGGCAGCTGGCGGCCAACGGTCACCTGCTCGACCAGCGCACGCGTGTCCTGCCGGTCGAGCCGGTCGAGCCGCAACAGGCTGACGTTGGCGAGGCCCGACCAGGAGGGCTCGAACTCTGGCCGGGATGTCATGAGCATGAGTATCGGCAGTCCCCTGATCCGGTCGACCCCGAGATCGAACAGTTCAAGTGTCGTGGCGTCGGCCCAATGCATATCCTCGCAGATAACCAGCAGGGGTTGCTCTCGCGCCAACCCCTCGAGCTGATCGAGAAGCGAGGCAAATGTCTGTCGCCGCTGCTGCGCCGGGCTCAAACCAAGCGGCGGATAATGGTCGCCGGTTGGAATCGAAAGGAGAGCCGCAATGAGCGGTGTCGCCCGGGCGACCTGTTGCGTTCCAAGCGCCAGCATTGCCTCAAGCTTGTCGAGCTTTTGCTCCGGCGTGTCGTGCGAGCGGATACCGGCTGCGCGCTCCAGCTGCGCGACAAAGGGATGAAGCGCGCTGTTGGTGTGGTAGGGCGAACACTGATATCGCACCCGGCGGTGCGCCCCCAACGCGGGGTTTTCGGACAGCGTTGCGACGATGCGCGACTTGCCGATGCCTGCTTCGCCGGAGATCAAAACCATCTGGCCCTGCCCCTGCCATGCCAATCGCTGGCGCGAGAGCGTGAATTCGATCTCCTCCTTGCGACCGACAAAGCCGATCGAACGCGCTGCGCGGACCGCCTCGAAGCGACTCTCCGACGCGGCCGCCCCCTCGACCGCCCAGACCGCGATGGGTTCGGCTATCCCCTTGACCTCGCGGCGGCCGAGATTGCGAAAAGTGAAGAGATCGCCAAGCAGCCGGCGCGTCGACGAGGCGACGACGACCACTCCCGGTTCGGCCAGGCTCTGAAGCCTGGCAGCAAGGTTTGGTGTATCGCCGACCGTTGCGTGCTCCTCCGACGCATCGCCGCTGATGAGGTCGCCGATCACCACAAGCCCGGTCGCGATTGCGATCCGCAGTTCAACCCGTTCAGTGGCGCCCGTCCTGAGTCGCCCGACCGCAGCGATGGTGTCGAGGCCGGCTCGCACTGCGCGCTCCGCATCGTCCTCGTGGGCGCGGGGATAGCCGAAATAGACCAGTATTCCGTCACCGACGAACCTGGCGATCCTGCCGTCATAAGCAGCGATGACGCTCGCACAGGCGGCGCGGTAGGCCCGGATCACTTCCCACATATCCTCGGGATCGAGACGCGCGGAGAGCGCAGTCGAGCCGACCAGGTCGCAAAACATAACGGTCAGGTGACGCCGCTCGGCGTCGTGAGGAGGAGCCGGCGATGCGATCAACGCGGCTGGATCGAGGTCGGCAATGGCACGCAGCATTTTGCGGCGATGGCCAAGCAGGACTCCGAGCTTATCGAAGTCCTCGGCCATCAGTTCGGGAAGGACGCCCATGTCGATCCCATTTTGGACAAAACGCTCTGCGTATTGTCCAAGCCCCAGCTTCTCGAGCCACTCCGCAATCTGCATTGGCTCCACCGATCGTGCGGTTGGCGGTTAGCAGAATTTTGGACCACGGCGCGGGGACAATATCCCAACGCCACCATGATGGCACGTCTTGTTTGTTGCGCGATAACTTAGGTTGCTCAGTACCGATGCCGCTTCCAAGCAAGGACATTGCTCGATGCAAACGGTCGCGCTACTAAAAATCGTCTGCACGCAGCGTTGAACGACAGAAGTTGCGATGAGCCGTCAACCACTCGCCTTCAGACCTGACGTCAGCACTGGCACTGGTGCCCACATCACGACGCCAAGCAGACGTTTTTCCGTGAGCACAATTGTCTTCATTCCTCGTCCTTGGGCACTTCGTAGTTGCGCGCCATCGTTCCCGCCGCAACTTGAAGCGAAGACCCAACGACCCAACAGCCGGCGAGAAACGCTATCAGCGCATTGGGTAGGCTTTGATCAAGGACAAGGATGCTGACGGACAGAGTTGCTGCAATCGCCGCGCCGAACGTACCGGCCGCACTCATGATCTCAGCAACCTCAGAGCCGTTGTATTCTTCCGAGGTGCTCGAAATCGACCTCCGAGCGACAGACCGGGACAAATCAATTCCAACATAATAGCTGAGAGCTCCGTAGAGCATTGTTAGCAGCACGATCCAGCCGCTTTCAAAAAGCCCGCCTTGCTGACGCAACAGGGTCGCACCCACATAGAGGCCGCAAGAGGCCCCAACGGCTGCTAGCCCAATTCTTTCGAGGAGATGGGCCGACTTGATAAGACTGGAACGGGCGATCCCAAGATTACCGGCGTACCTCGTTAGGGAAAATGCGCTGGAAACTGCGTTGCCTATCTTCATTGGGGGCTCCTCAATAAGTAGCAGCCTACCGGCCGACCCCGATTAGAAGCTGCGTGGACGCGCTTCGCGATGCCCTTGATTCCAATTTCCAAAAGATGTGGCTGAGTGATGGGGCTGGCTTGCTCGTAACCAAGACGAGAGCCAGTCCAAAGCTGCGAGCTCGCGGCTTCGCAGGCATTGCATCTCACCCGTGTCTGTCAGTCAGCTCCGGGTGCAGCAATTTCTTGGGGGAGAGTTAGCTCGAAAAGAGAGTGATGGACTATGAGACTGTTCACATACTCCTGTTCCCTGTCGCTCCATCCAGTCACGATCTCAGGAGGACTAAGTTTGCATCGTTGCATACGCGGGAGCGCAGAAGCGCGAACTGACAGGCGCCGTGAGTTCGCAAGCTGTCCCGCGTTGCGCCACAGAAATCTCGTCAGGCGGATGGCCGATGCCGTCGGCGAGATTGGCCGGATTGAAGATGGAACTTTGACGCGAAAACGCTCTACGCGTCCCGCCCGCCATGGGTTTCGCGGCGCCATGCGCCCGGACTAACGCCGACCATCTGGGTGAACACCCGCGTGAAATGGCTTTGATTGGCAAATCCGGCCGAGATCGCAATCTCGGACAACGGCAGGTTGCGGACGGTCATCAACTGCGTGGCCGCCTTCACGCGCTGGCGCAGCAGCCATTGATGCGGCGGCAGGCCGGTGGAGATCCGGAATGCGCGTGAAAAGTGGCTGACCGAAAGGCCGAGCTCGGTCGCGATCTGCTCCAGCGCGACCTTGCCTGAGAGATCGGAGTCGAGCCGGTCGCAGGCGCGCTTCACCTGCCATGGCGCGAGGCCGCCGCGGTTAGGCTCTGCGACAGGCTTCAGCCCGCCATAGGTCTGGGCGACGTGGGCGGTGAGCGCGAGCATCATGTGATCGACGAAAAGCTGGTTGGTCTCGTCAGGCCGACGCAGTGCTTCCTGCAAGCTGGCGCCGATATGACGGATGACCCCATCGTCATGGCCCACGCCGGGCTCGTAACTGAGCTCGCCAATGCGCGGCGCGCCGGGTTGCCT
The DNA here is from genome assembly GCF_040547725.1 of Bradyrhizobium sp. LA2.1. NCBI lineage: Bacteria > Pseudomonadati > Pseudomonadota > Alphaproteobacteria > Hyphomicrobiales > Nitrobacteraceae > Bradyrhizobium > Bradyrhizobium sp. LA2.1. Next base: position 413,193 of record NZ_JBEPQI010000005.1, on the reverse strand, counting down.
CGCCATGTCGTGAAGGGCCGAGCGCGGCAAATAGAAGAAGAGCGAGTGAAACGGTTTGTCGATCACATAGCGCGGGTCGCGCTTGAGGTCGTACAGATAGGTCGCGCCCGCACGAATATCCTCCCTGGTGACGTAGCGGCCTTCCTCCCAACATTCGCAAGCGGGATAGTCGCGGAGCTTCAAGCTGACAAGGTAAGCATCTTCAGCCGGCAACGAGCCGGAAAGTTCGGACGTCGGCTTGTCATTGCGGACTTCGGTGACCGCGAGCTCCGCGCTGCGCAGCGAGCGCGTGATCAGAACCGGAGCTTCCTTCACGTGAAGGCCCCGCCCGAGCCTCTGCCCGTAGACGCCTGCTTGTGTCATTTCAATATTCCATCCGTGAAAGGCACGTCTGCGCCAGCCTTTCCGAGTCGATGCATTATCGGAGATCGACGGCCGACGGTCCAGCTTCGCCGGATTAGCATATAGATTGTGGCAGGCGGTCGCACTCCGTCGCGACGAGGTGAATTCATTGTGATTTCAGCACGATTTCACAGGCTTGGCATCGCGAAGGACAACAGCGTTAACGTGTGCGGCTGATCAGGGCACGATTTTATCGTGCGTTCTGGAAAGCATCCGCTGCGCGCCTTTGCGCCGCTAGGCCGACCATTCCTCGCCCCAGACCTGGACGACGTGGCCGGGCGAGACTTCGCGATACTGCCGGACCGGCGGCTGATAATCCGGTGCGCGCACCGGGCTTCTGATCTCGTCGTTCGAGGTCTCGCGCTTCGTGCCGCGGCGCGACGGATCGGGCACGGGCACCGCGGCCATCAGCTTCCTCGTGTAGGGATGCTGCGGATTGCCGAACAAGGCTGCGCGCGGGCCGGTCTCGACGATCTCGCCGAGATACATCACGGCGACGCGATGGCTCATGCGTTCGACCACCGCGATGTCGTGGGAAATGAAGAGATAGGCAAGGCCCATGCTGGCCTGGAGGTCGAGCATCAGGTTGACGACCTGCGCCTTGACCGAGACGTCGAGGGCGGAGACCGCTTCGTCCGCAACGATCAGCTTCGGCCCGAGCGCGAGCGCGCGCGCAATGCAGATGCGCTGGCGCTGGCCACCGGAGAATTCGTGCGGAAAGCGCGCGGCCATGTCGGCGGTCAGGCCGACGCGCACGAGGAGGTCGGCGACCTTGTCGCGCGCCTGCGATGCCGTGGCGAGCCCGTTGGCGAGCAGCGGCGCTGCGATCGCCGTCCCCACCGACATGCGCGGATTGAGACTCGCGAACGGATCCTGGAATACGATCTGCATCTGCTTGCGGAAGTCGCGCAAGGTCCGGGCGTTCATGGCGAGGACGTCCTGGCCGTCGACCAGGACGGTGCCGCTGTCCGGCTCCGTCAGCTTGAGGATGGAACGGCCTGTCGTCGATTTGCCGCAACCGGATTCGCCAACCAGCGCCAGCGTCTCGCCGGCGCGCAGGGTGAAGGAGATGTTCTCGACCGCGTGGACGCGGCCCGAAACCTTGCCTAACAAGCCGGAGCGGATCGGAAAGCGTGTGGTGAGGTTGGAGACTTCGAGCAGCGGCCGCTCGGCGGTTGAGACCGTTTCAGGTGTCTCCGTCGGCTCGTCCGAGGTGCCCGTCACCTTGTCGACGACCGGAAACCGCATCGGCCGCGTCCGCCCGCCCATCGAGCCGAGGCGCGGTACGGCCGCGAGCAGCGCGCTCGTATAGGGATGCGAGGGCGCAGCAAAGATGCGCGCGGTCGCATCGGTCTCGACCGCCTGCCCGCCATACATCACCACGGTACGGTCCGCGATCTCCGCGACCACGCCCATATCGTGGGTGATGAAGAGGATCGACATCCCCTCCTCCTGCTGGAGCTCCTTCAGAAGCTCCAGGATCTGCGCCTGGATGGTGACGTCGAGCGCGGTGGTCGGCTCGTCGGCGATCAGCAGCTTCGGCTTGCAGGCGAGCGCCATCGCGATCATCACGCGCTGGCGCATGCCACCGGAGAAACGATGCGGATGCTCGTGGAAGCGTGATGCCGCCGCGGGAATGCGGACACGATCGAGCAGACGGATGGTCTCGGCCTCCGCCGCCGCGCGCGACAGGCCGCGATGCTGGATCAGCGCCTCGGCGATCTGGAAGCCGATGGTGAGCACCGGATTGAGGCTCGTCATCGGCTCCTGGAAGATCATGGCGACATCGTTGCCACGGACATCCGTCATGCTCGCTTCGGACAGCGTCAGCAGATCGCGGCCCGCGAGCGTGACGCGCCCCTCGACCCGGCCGCTCTCCTTCGGAATGAGCCGCATGATGGAAAGCGCGGTGACGCTCTTGCCCGAACCGGACTCGCCGACGATCGCCACGGTTTCCTTGGCCGCGATATCGAACGACACGTCGCGGACGACGGGAATCCATTGCCGCTCGCGCAGAAAGGACGTGGTCAGGCCCGCGACCGACAACACGGGCGCCTGCGCTTCGGCAACGATCGGATCAGGCCTGCTTGCGCCGATGCTCATGCGATTGCCCTAATAGCCGCGACTGCGATCAACACGCCCCGGCAGATCTTCGCCGCGGCGGTGGCGCGCGATGACGTCGAGCACGAAATCGACGGCCGTATCAGGCGTCGTCATGCTGGCATTGTGCGGCGTCAGCAGGATGCGCGGATGGCTCCAGAACGGATGGCCGGCGGGCAGCGGCTCGGGATCGGCAACGTCGAGCACCGCACCGGACAGTGCGCCGCTGTCGAGCGCCGCGAGAAAATCGGCTTGGACGAGATGCGGGCCACGCCCGACATTGACGAGCCCTGCTCCGCGCGGCAGGCGCGCGAACAGATCGGCATTGAGGATGCCGCGGGTCTCGTCTGTCAGCGGCAGCAGGCAGACGAGGATGTCGGCCTGCGCGAGAAACTCGGGCAAGGTGTCCGTACCGGCGTAACAGGTGACGTCTTCAATCTCGCGCGGCGAACGATTCCAGCCGAGAAGCGGGAAGTCGAACGCCTTGAGCCGGTCGAGCACGGCCTGGCCGAGCTGGCCTAGCCCCATCACGCCGACACGACGACGTTTGGCCGGCGTGATCCGGATCTCGCGCCAGACCTGCTCCTTCTGTTGGCTGATGAAGTGCAGGAGATCGCGATGCAGGGCGAGCACGGCCATGGTGACGTATTCCACCATGGTCTCGGCGATGCCGGGCTCCAGCATGCGGACGAGCGGAATGTGCGCCGGAACTTTCGTGGCATCGAACTGATCCACGCCCGCACCGACCGAAAAGACCAGCTCGAGATTGGGAAAGGTCGTCGCGATATCGTCCGGCGGCACCCACGCCACCAGGTAGCGCACCTCGGCGGGATCGCCGATGTCGGGCCAGAGCCGGAACGGCACATCGGGCGCGCGCTCCGCGAAGAAGCGCGCCCATTCGGCGCCGCGAACCATGTTGGCCTTGTAGAGAACCGTCATGCCACCAGCACTCTCAGAACGGGCTGACCGGCGCGAGACGCCGGCCGTCGATCATGCGCTTGTGGCTGTAGGCCGCGGGATCGACCAGCGGCGTCGCGCCGGTCACGATGTCGGCGGCGAGCTTGCCGGCCGCAGGACCGATGCCAAAGCCGTGGCCGGAGAAGCCGGTCGCGAGGAAGAAGCCGGGCAAGGCATCGACCGGCGAGATCACGGGAATGGTGTCCGGCGTGCAGTCGATCGTGCCGCCCCAGGCTTCCGCGATCTCGATGTCCTTCAATTCGGGATTCGACTTGATCAGCGAAGCCAGCGCCGCGTTGACCAGCGACATGTCAGGCGCCGGATCGCGCACCCGCTCGGTCTCGAACGGCGACGGCTTGTCAAAACTCCAGCTCGTGCCGCGCACGATCTGGTCGAAGAACGACTTGCCGAACGACAGTTTCAGCCCGTTCTTGCGATGCAGGTAGGTCGGCCAGAAGGTGCGCGCGTAGCGGAACAGGTCTGGCGACAGTTCGACCGTGCCGCGGCCGCGCAGCGCCAGTGTAAAGCCGCCGTCGAGGCGGCGACGGATACAGTAGAAGTCGGTGCCGAGCGCGCCGGACGTGATCTCCGGTCCCGGCGTGGTTCGGCATGCGGTGGCGTTGACAAGACCGATCGGCAGCTCGATGCCATGACGGCGGCAGAACAGCGACGACCACGCACCGCCCGACAGCAGCACGGACTGGGTGCGAATGGTGCCCTTCTCGGTGACGACAGCGCTGACCCGTCCGCCCTGCGTTTCCAGTCCGCGTGCAGCGCAGCCCTGATGGATGGTCACGCCATGCTTGCGTGCGGCGGTGGCGAGCGCCGGCACGGCCATCGACGGCTCGGCGCGCCCATCGCTCGGCGTGTGCAGGCCGCCGACCCATTTCTCGGAATTCCCCGGCAGGCGCTCGGCGACTTCCGCCGGCGTCAGGACGGTCGAGTGGACCTGCATCTCGCGCGCCGTTGCGGCCCATCGCTCCCAACTGGCAAGCTCGTCCTTGCTTTTGGTCAGGAACAGCACGCCGGTGCGGCGGAAGCCGGCATCGACACCGGCGTCGTTCTGCATGTCCTCCCAGAGCCGGAGCGCCTCGCGGGCCAGCGGGATCTCCTCACGGGCGCGGCCCTGCTGGCGGCACCAGCCCCAATTGCGGCTCGACTGCTCGCCGCCGACATGGCCTTTCTCGACGAGGGCAACGGAAAGGCCCTTCTTCGCCAGATGATAGGCCGCGGACACGCCGATGACACCGCCGCCGATGACGACGACATCCACCTGCGCCGGCAGGCGTTCGTCGCTGTTTATACGGGTGAGCGGCGGGGACATGGGACACTCCAGCTATTCGGTTCGATCGAGGCAAGTCGGCTCGGGGGCAGGCTCGTCATGGGATGTTCATTCGAGGATCGAGCGCATCGCGCAGGCCGTCACCGAGGAAGTTGAAGCTCGTCACCGCGAGCGTGATGGCGAGGCCCGGCGCGATCGCAAGCCATGGCGCGCTGGTGAGATAGATCTGCGCGTTGTTGAGCATGTTGCCCCAGCTCGCGGCCGGCGGCTGGATGCCGTAGCCGAGATAGCTGACGTAGGATTCGAGCAGGATCGCCTTGGCGACGTTCAGCGTCGCCGCCACCACGATCGGCGCAATCGCGTTGGGCACGAGCTCGCGAAACATGATCCGCAGGTTCGACGAGCCGAAGGCGAGCGCGGCGAGCGCGAATTCGCGCTCGCGCAGCGAACGCACCTGGGCCTCGACGACGCGGGCAACGCTCATCCAGGCGGTCGCCGCGATCAGCACCGTCGTGGTGATCAGGCCAGGTTCGGTGAGGGCGGCCAGCGCAAGCAGGAGGAAGATCGTCGGAAAGCACAGCACGGCGTCGACCAGCCGCATCAGGACCGCGCCGACCACGCCGCCATAGAAGCCGGCGAAGGCGCCGACGGCGATTCCGACCGCCATCGCGATCACCATCGCGACGATGCCGATCGAGAGCGAGATCCGCCCGCCCATCATCAGCCGCGCCAGCACGTCGCGGCCAAGCTCGTCGGTGCCGAGGATGTGCGCGCCCGACAACGGCGGCGCGAACCGCTTCATGATGTCGATATAGGTGTCGTCGAACGGCAGCAGATAGGGACCCAACGCCGATCCGAGGACGAGAACCAGAATAATGACAGCACCCGCAAGTGCGAGGCGGTGCCGGCGAAAGCGCCGCCATGCGGCCTGGCCGGGCGCGAGCTGAACGGTCGAGAGGGTCGCAACCGTCATCCCTAGCCCACCCGGATGCGCGGATCGACGACGGCATAGAGGATGTCCGCAAGCAGCGAGCCGATCAGCACCATGGTCGCCGAGAACATCAGGATGCCCATCACCACGGGATAGTCGCGGTAGCCGATGGAATCCAGGAACAGCCGGCCCATGCCGGGCCAGGTGAACACGGTCTCGGCGACCAGCGCACCGCCGAGCAGCGTCGGAAACTGGAGGCCGGCCACCGTGATCATCGGCAGCAGGGCGTTGCGCAGCGCGTGCACGGTGAGGATGCGCCATTCCGGCATGCCCTTGGCGCGCGCGGTGCGGATGTAGTCCTGGTTGATCACCTCGAGCATGGAGGAGCGCATGAACCGGCCCCACATTGCGGTCTCGACCAGCGCCAGCACCAGCGCCGGCGCAATCAGATGATGCAGCAGGTCGAGGAAGGAGCCGTCGCCGACGGTTTGGCGATTGCCGGCCGGCAGCCAGCCGAGCTTCACCGAGAACACGTAGATGGTGACGAGGCCGAACCAGAAGGTCGGGATCGACAGCGCGATCATGGCGCCGACGGTCGCGAATGTATCGAACAGCGAATAGCGGCGCAGCGCGCCCAGCACGCCGATCCAGCAGCCGAGCAAAACCGCGATGATCGTCGCCGTCGCCATCAGCTCCAGCGTGGCGCCGAGATGGGAGGAGATCACCGACAGCACCGCCTCGCCGTCGCGGTAGGACTTGCCCCAATCGCCTTTCAGCATGCGGCCGAACCAGTCGAGATACTGGATCGGCAACGGGCGATCGAGGCCGAGCTGCCTCGTGACGCGGTCGAGGTCCTCCTGCGTCATCTGCGCGGACGCCGCGTATTGCGACAGCGGACCGCCGGGGGCCAGATGCAGGATGGCAAACCCGATCGCGGAGACGATCACCAGCAGCATGATCGCTTGCGCCAGGCGGTTGACGACGTAACGGGCCATCTCAGGCGATCCAGTGCGCCAAGCGCATCAGGCCCAATACCATTCGCGGATGTTCCAGCAATTGATCGAGGTGTTGATGTTGGGACGGAAGCCTTGCAGCCCCTCCTTCACGCCCTCGGCGATAAAACCCTGGAACAGCGGCAGGATAGCGAGGTCGTTGCGGATCAGCTTCTGCAGATCGCCATAGGTCGTCTTGCGCTGGGCGAGATCGAACTGTCTGGCGCCCTCAGCGAGCAGACGATCGGCCTCGGCGCTGTTGTACTGATAGGTGTTGAAGCCACGGCCGCCCTTGGCAGGGATAGCGCCGGAGCCGAAGCGCGGCGTCACATCAGGGTCGCTGCCGAGCATGAAGTTCACGGACACCAGCACCGAATTGAACTTCGACTGCTGCCAGAAATCGCCCCAGATCACGGCGGCGGGCATGTTGTTGACGCGCATCGCTGCGCCGATCGCGCGCCAGTCCTGGATCAGGAGCTGCTGGGTCTGCTCGCGCACCGCATTGCCCGACGTCGTCGAGTTGGTGAATTCGAGCTTGACCCCACCCTTCTCGCGAATGCCGCCGGAGCCGCGGGTCCAACCGGCTGCATCGAGCAGCGCGTTGGCCTTGGCCGGATCGTATTTGTGTTGCGGCAGGCCCTGCTGGAACGACCAGGCCTGTTGCGGCACGAAGCTCTCGGTCTGGGTCGGCAGGCCGTAGTTCAGCGCATCGATGATCGCCTGCTTGTTGATGGCAAGGTAGAGCGCCTCGCGCACCGCGCGATCGGCGAAGGGGCCGAATTCGAGATTGGGCGCGACGTGTTCCACCGAGGACGTCGCGGAGACGAAGATCTTGCGGCCCTTCAGCGTCTTCGCCTCCTGCACGAAGTTCGGCAAGATGCCTTGCAGGCCGGTGTAGTCGACCTGCCCCGTGCGGAACTGGGTGTAGAGGACGGTGAGATCGGGAATGTATTTGAAGACCACGCGTTCGACGTAAGGTCCTTTGCCGTGATAGCCGGCGTGGGCATTCAATTGAATGTGGTCGCCGGGCACGCGCTCGCCCCAGCGGAACGGCCCGGTGCCGACAGGCGCATTGTGGAACGGCGAGGCGTTCGGATCCGACAGCTTCTCCAGGATGTGCTTCGGCACGATGAAGGTGAGCGACAGGATCGACATGTAGGGCGAATAGGGAGCTTCCATCCGCCAATGGATCTCGTCGGGCGCGACGACCTTGATGTCCTTGACGAGGTTGTGGCCGACGCGGTTGCGGACGCGGAATTCGGGATTGTTGATCAGGTCCAGCGAGAACTTCACGTCCTCGGCCGTGAACGGCGTGCCGTCGTGCCATTTCACGTCGCTGCGCAGCTTGATCTTCCAGGTCAGGCCGTCGGCCGACAGGCCGCCATTCTCGACGGTCGGGACTTCGCGCGCGAGATCAGGGACGAACTTGCCGTCGGGTTCGATGAACCAGAGCGGTGAGAACACCTGCCACCAGATGCCCTGATCGACCTCGATCCCCGGCATCAGCGGATGGAAGACGGTCGGCTCCTGCGACAGCGCCGCGATCACCTGCCCGCGCGGCTTGTCCGGCGGATTGGTCGGGCGTTCGCTCTGCGCAAAGGCGTCGCCTGCAAGGGTCCATCCCGCTGCGGCGCCTGCGCCGAGCTGGAAGAATTGTCGGCGATTCGGAATGCCGAGATGACGCAGTCCGCCAACGCCGAACTTGCCGGTGCTGTCTGCCATGACCAGTCTCCGTTCCCGCACACGGCACCGTCTCCCGCGCCCCCGAGACCCGGCAAAGGGACAGGAGTGGGCTTTAGTGCTTCTAAATTTTTCAGTCAAAAGTTCATCATGACTAAATACAGCTGTCAATCACATTGCTAGGATGCGCGACCTTTTCACGCCGCCGGCCATTCCGGCGGCGAGGCAATGCATGGGAGAGCGACATGGATGGTCGCGGCGAGACCAACAGCCCGAAGGACGCCCCGGCGATCGAGGCTGACGATGCGGTCGACCAGCGGCTCGGCGAGACCGTGCGGCTGCTGCGGCAGCGCGCCGGCCTCTCGATCCAGGACGTCGCCACCAAGACCGGGCTCTCCAACGGCATGATCAGCCAGCTCGAACGCGCGCGGGCCATGCCGTCGATACGGACGCTGCGCCTGCTCAGCATCGCGCTCGACGTTCCCATCTCCTATTTCTTCGAGACCACCGATCCCGCCGACGTGCAGCGCTACATCGTGCGCAAGAACAGCCGGCGCCTGTTGCGGCTCACCGCCAGCGGCGTCGTCAAGGAAGCGCTGACGCCGGCAGACGAGGGCCAGCTCGAACTCTACGAGCTGACGCTCAACCCCGGCGCCTCGTCCGGCACCGACTTCTTGCAGCACACCGGCGAGAAGGCCGGCTACATCCTCTCCGGCAGCCTGCGGCTGTGGCTCGACAACCAGGCTCATCTGCTCGAGGCCGGCGACAGTTTCCGCTTTCCGAGCATCGTGCCGCACATGTTCGACAACCCGACCCAGCAGGCCGCGCGTGTGATCTGGGTCACGACGCTGCGCCAGACCGATTCGCCGGCAGGTTGAGCGCGAGGAACGCCGGCGCCCTGCCGGAAATTGCCCCTCGACGCAGGCCCGCGGAGCCTGTAGCTGACGTGAAGCCGGAGCAATCTACAGCGCGAACGCGAGGGTCCCGCGATTGACGTCGTTGGTGTGAGACCATGAAACTCAGACCGCTTCTGACACTCGCGATGGCCGCGCAGGTCGCCGTGACCGCCGCGGCCCTCCTCGCCTCCTATGCCGCGACCGGGACCGGGTTCGGCTTTGCCCAGGTCGTCGCATTGCTGGCAAGCGGCGCCGTCGCGGTACTGCTCGCACGCCTGTGCACGCGCGCGATCGAAACGGCGCAGGACAAGCGCGCCGCCGCGCAACTGGCCGAGCAGGCCCAGGCCAGCGCACAGATGACCCAGGCCGTCATCAAGACCGCGCTCGACGCCTTCGTTCAGACCGACGCGAACGGCATCGTCCTGGAGTGGAGTGTCCAGGCCGAGGCCCTGACCGGATGGACACGCAAGGAGGCGCTCGGCGCCGACGTCGTCAACCTCCTCATCGCCGAGCCGCTCCGCGACGGCTTCAGGCAACGCATGATGCGGCTTTTGCCGGAACTGTCGGATACGCCGATCGGCATCCGGTTCGAAGCAACGCTGCTGCACCGGAACGGCGACCAGATCCTGATCGAGGCGTCGAGCACGGCGCTCCAGCTCGGCGGGCGCACCATCATCAACAATTTCGTCAAGGATGTCACCCAGAAGCGCGCGGCCGAGGAGCAGCTGATCCAGGCCCAGAAGATGGAGGCGGTCGGCCAGCTCACCGGCGGCATCGCGCACGAATTCAACAATATGCTCACCGTGATCACGGGCACGATCGAGATCCTCGCCGACGCCGTGAAGGACGACCCGCCGCTTGCGACCATCACCAAGCTGATCAGCGAGGCGGCCGATCGCGGCGCCGCGCTGACATCGAGCCTGCTGTCCTTTGCCCGCAAGCAGGCGCTCCAGCCGGCCGAGATCGACGTCAACGAACTGCTCGAAGAAGTGGCAAAGCTGCTGCTGGCGACCTTCGACAAGAAGATCGAGATCGTGTCCAGGCTCGACCGCAACGTCTGGCTGGCTTTCGCCGACCGCGGCCAACTGAGCGCAGCGCTGCTCAACCTCGCGATCAACGCCCGCGACGCGATGCTGGATGGCGGCAAGCTCACGCTGACGACGCGCAACGTGGTGTTCGGCGTGCGCGAGGCCGTGGCGGTGGGCGCCGGCTATGCCGGCGACTATGTCGAGATCGAGATCGCCGATACCGGCACGGGTATTTCGCAAGCCATTCTCGAACGCATCTTCGATCCGTTCTTCTCGACCAAGGATGTCGGCAAGGGCACCGGGCTCGGTCTCAGCATGGTGTTCGGTTTCGTCAAGCAGTCCGGCGGCGGCATCAAGGTCACTTCTGAAGAAGGCCGCGGCACGATTTTCACGATCTACCTGCCGAAGGCTGAGACCAGCACGCTCCGTCCGGCTGGCTATGACGAGCGCAAGGTGGTGGGCGGCACGGAGACAATCCTCTGCGTCGAGGACGATCGCGACGTCCGCCAATATGTCACCGTCCAGCTCGAAAGCCTCGGCTACAAGGTCATCTCCGCCGCCAACGCGACCGAAGCGCTCGCCATCGTGGCCGACGGCACGCCGTTCGATCTGCTCTTCACCGACATCGTGATGACCGGCGGCGTCAACGGACGCGAGCTCGCCGAACAGATGGTGGCTGCGCGGCCCTCGCTGCGGGTGCTGTTCACGTCGGGTTATGCCTACGATTCGCTGCACGCGCAGGGACGCGCCACCATGGGTGCGCCGCTTCTGGCAAAGCCGTACCGAAAAGCCGAGCTCGCGCGCATGCTGCGCCGCTCCCTCGACACCGCCGTCGACGCCGCGGGCGATCCGATCCCGACGCCGTACTCGGTGCAGGCGGATGTCGAGGGCTTTTTGCGGAGGCAGGCGGCTGAAGACAGCGGCACGACGCGATCGCGAAAATAGATGTCTGACGCCTAGCTCATCCTTCGCCGCAGCGTTGCCGACGGCGTCTCGCCGAATTTTTCACGGTAGGCACCCGCCATGCGGCCGAGATGGGTGAAGCCGAGATCGAAGGCGATCTCGGTGATGGAGACATCCGGCGAAGCCTGCGCGAGCCGGGCGTGCAGAGCAGCGAGGCGCATGTCGAGCAGCATCTCCGAGATCGATACGCCGAAGTGGCGGCGGAAGCCGAGCTGGAGCGCGCGGACGCCGATCCCGGACGCGCAGGCGAGCTGCGCGAGGTCGAGCGGCTCACCGGCATTTTCCGCAAGATGGTCCCGCGCGGCGCGCAGTGCACGCGGCAAACGCTCGGCTTGCCCCGAGAACCTCCTGATGGCATCCGACAGGCCATGGCGCTGGCCATTGAGGAGATGATCGAGCAGCACCTCGCGCCAATCGGCCATTGCGACCGGTGAAAGCCTGCCGGACGGCCCGAGACGCTCGGCGAGCAGCATCAGCTCGGCAAGGCTGGTCCGAAAGTCCTGCCCCGCCGGTGCGTCGAGGTCGATCGCGGCATCAAACTCGACTGGGCCGGCCGCCCTGCCCGACAGCGACGCAGCGCGTTGCTCGACCATGCGACGGTCGAGCAGCAGGATCGCCTGCGCACAATCGCTCCACATCATCCGGGTCGGGATGGTCGGCGACAGCAGCGACGCCGTCCGGCCCGGCGCGGCATCGATTTCGCTGACGCCGGCGCGAATGCGGGCGGTGCCGGTGAGCGGGACCTGTACCAGGAAGAAGCGCTCGAGGCAGCCGGGATCGATGCTCACCGACCCGCCATAGGCGACATAGTTGATGGAGAAGCCGTCGAACGCCGCGCAATTGTGCCGGGCTGAGAAGCCCGGTCCGCGCGGCCGTACCGGCTCGAGATCGTGCGGGCAGAAGATGCGTCCGATCTGCTCTGCCGCTTCGTCGACATCGTCCGTGGTGACGCGGGCGAAGTCCGCAAGCCGTTCGGCTTCGGACCGCCGCGTGCTCATTTCCAGCTCGGCTGCGGACATCGTCGACCACGCCTCGGGTCACGGAGTTGCTTTAAGCCTATAATAGTTCCCGGGACGCGAAAAGAGCCGCGTCGCAAAATCGTCGTGCTGCATGGCAACAGCCGCATCCGGATTCGTTTAGCGGATAGACAGCGACCGTCGACGGGCCGAAGCTCCATCCTCGCCGGAATCCATGAGGAGTGAGCCATGACTGCACTCGAAAAGGGCATAACCGCTGTTGGCACGGGCTATGGCGGAAAGAGCTGGAACATCCTTGGCCAGGTCTATTTTCCCAAGGCCGTCACAGATTCCACCTTCGCGTTCGAGACCAACAGCGAGCCCGGCCAGTTCGTGCCCGTGCACATCCATCCGACCCAGGACGAGTTCATCCTGGTGCAGGAAGGCACGCTCGACCTCAAGCTCGACGGCCAATGGGTCAAGGCCCATGCCGGGGATCTCGTGCGCATGCCGCGCGGCATCCCGCACGGCTATTTCAACAAGTCCGACAAGCCGTGCCGCGCGCTGTTCTGGGTCTCGCCGATGCAGAAGCTGGAGGCGCTGTTCAACCAGCTCCACAATCTGACGGACCCCGCCGAAGTCGTGCGCATCTCGGCGCTGCACGAGGTCGACTTCCTGCCGCCCGAGGCCAACGATTAGGCGGCCAGCCTTCTCGTCCAGTTTCATCTGCCTGCAGGTCCGCCGGGCGCGCATCGCGGCCGAGCGTGGTCGCTTGCGCCCGAAACACATTGATTCCGAGGAATCCCATGGTCAGTCCCAAGCATGTCTGCGTGATCGGCGCCGGCGTCTCCGGCCTCGCCGCCGCAAAGGCGTTCTCGAACCACGGCCACCGCGTCACCATCGTCGAGCGCAGTGCCGATCTCGGCGGCGTCTGGGAGCCGGCGCGCTCCTATCCTGACGTGCAGACCCAGAGCCCGAAGGAGCTCTACCGCTACACCGATCGCGCCATGCCGGACACCTATCCGGAATGGCCGACCGGGCCGCAGGTCCATGCCTATCTCTGCGACTATGCGAGAAACTTCGGCCTCGACCACATGCTGCGCCTCAACACTGGGGTCGCCGGCATGGAGCGCCGCGCCGATGGCAAACCGGGCTGGACGCTCGCGCTATCGGGCAAGGACGGCGCGGCGACGAATGAAGACTTCGATTTCGTCGCGGTCTGCACCGGGCAGTTCAACGAGCCGCGCGAGCTGCATTGCCCGGGCGAGGACGGCTTTCTGGCGCAGGGCGGCCAGATCCTGCATTCGTCGACATACAGCGATCCAACGCTGGCGAAAGGGCGGCGCGTCGTCGTGCTCGGCGGCTCGAAGTCTGCGACCGACATCGCGGTGAACGCGGTGAAATCAGGTGCACGCGAAGTCACGATCGTGATGCGCGAGCCGGTGTGGCGCATTCCCTATTTCATCGGCGGGCTCGTGAACTTCAAGCGCATCCTTTACATCCGCGCGCAGGAGGAGATGTTTCCGGGCTGGGGCGCGAGCTCCATGGCACGGCTCGCGCACCGCATCGCCGCGCCGCTGATCTGGGCGAACTGGCGCGGGCTGGAGAGCCTGCTGAAGGCGCAGCTCAAGCTGAACCGGTGCAAGATGGTGCCGAAGGAGCGGATCGAGGACGGCGTCAACTGCTCGGTGCCGATCGCAACGCCGGACTTCTACCCGATGGTCGCCGACGGCCGCATCAAGGCGGTGTTCGGCAGCTTCGACCACTATGAAGGCGACAGCATCGTGATGAGCGGCGGCGAGCGCGTCGCGGCCGACGTCGCCGTGCTCGCGATCGGCTACAAGCTCGGCGTGCCGTTCCTGCCCGAGGCCTATCGGCAGAAACTTGTCGATGCGGACGGGCAATACCGGCTCTACCGCCTGATCGCCAACCCTGATCTGCCGGAGATGGGCTTCGTCGGCTTCAACTCGTCGTTCTGCACCGTGCTCTGTGCCGATCTCGCCGCGAACTGGCTGGTGCGCTACGCCGACGGCCAGCTCTCGAACCAGCCGACGGCGCAAGCGATGCGCGACAATGTCGAGATGATGCTGCACTTCAAGCGGGTCGAACGGCCGGCTGCCGGCGTCTATGGCGGCCTCTGCGTCGCGCCCTATCACTATCGCCATTTCGACGAGCTGATGGCGGACATCGGCGCCAAGAACCAGAAGCGCGGCGGGCTCGCCGGACACTTCCAGCCGCCGGATGCGGATGCCTATGCGAAGTTCCTGGCGACGGCGCCGGAGTACCGGGCCACAGCATAAGGTCGGAGAACCCGGGCTGAGCGTGATTTGCAACTCGCCAGTCCGCGCGTTTGATGTTTACGATCCCGTGACCGACGAATCTCCGGCACATGGGAACCGGCCATGGGACGACGATGTCACGCCGCCATAGCCCTGGCGGTGCTTGGGCTGATCCTCACGACGTTCACAGTCGGCCGGGCACAAACGCTTAACGCGAAGCAATCGGAGGCGCTCGCCACCTATGATCGCGCGCTCGGCGATTTCAAATCCATCCTTGCCGAGCGGCACCGACAGATCGAGGCAAAGGAGCCGCTGCCGAACCTGCCGGGACAGGCGCTCTATCTGGCGCGCGTCGCGGTCATCAGTGCTTACAAGGATCTCACCGACGCCATGCCGTCGCGAATCGGCAAGCCCAACAAGTTCGAGATACCACCGGCCTATTTCGACGCCGATATCGAGCCGCTGATCGACGAATATTCAAAGCTGTTCGACGTCATGGAGGCGCCGCCCGCCGGCGCGCAGAACTCGGCGACGCCGTTCAAGGACGTCGTCGATCTCGCCACAGCGATCGCACGCGCCAAGGGGCTTGCACCGGCTCACGCCGAAGCTGCGGGCCGGATCAGCCTCGGGCTGTTCTTCGCCGAGACCAACGGCAAGCAGAATGTCCGCAACGGGCGCTCGAATACCTATATGGGCAGCTTCCAGACCGGCCCGTCCGAGGACCGCAACGGCCGCCGGAAGTGGGAGGCGATCAAGAGCGAGATCGCGGCGGCCAACCCCGAGCTGAGCGCCCGCGACGACAAGGAAGAGGCGCGCGCCCGCGGCACGGACTATCGCTTCAACCATTGGACCAACGTGCGCGACGGCCTGATGAACGCGCACGCGGATGTGTTTCGGGAGATCCCGGGAATCGTGAAGACGCTGCCCGATCCGATCGACCAAATGAAGCTGTTCGAACTGATCCAGATCGTGCCGACCCCGACGCGGTCCGCGCTCAAATCAGGCGATGTCCTGAATTACAGGGTGTCCAGCCCGACCATCATGAAGCACCTGCGCAACAACAGCATCTTCGCGTTCGGACAGGCCGACCGGGCGCGCAACTCGGCCAGCTTCCGGGAGATCCTCGCTGCGATGTGGCTGTTCAACCGCAAGTTCGAGCGCGCGATGGCGAAATATTCGGAGATCAAGGGGCGCTGAGGACATACAGAAGGGCGACGCCCCGCGAGACTCAGCACAATTATAGATAGAGTGTGAGCTAGTTCATATCAGCGACCCCATGCCGGGCGTAGTTTTGCAAGGAGATGTCTCGCGTCCCGGCGCCAAAGCGTTGCGGGTTTCCGGACGTCAAGCCGAGCGAACATCTGTCAATCCATAGGAGGACAGGCCATGAAGTTCGCAGCACTGCTTTTTGTCTTCACTCTCGCCGCACTCACGACGACTGTTCCTGCAGATTCGGCCAACGCGTGCGCGCGCCCCTGCGGACACTATTGTTGCGGATAATCGGCGGAGAATTCCAATGCGCCCATTGGTCAAGTGGGGGGCATTAGTCGCGATCGTGAGCATCGCACCACTGGCATCCGTGGCCGCGATACATCTACGCACGCCCCCAAATCGGCTCAACGAAGCAATCACCGCTATCGGCTTTCACCCGATAACGCCACCGGTCCTCCTGCGCGCTCCAGGCTCCATCTATCATGTCTCTCCGAACGGCCAGGATTACGACATGCTGTGCGAAGTCTCGCCGGATCGGCTGGTCGGCGTCACTCGTACTTCATCTTCAGCGACCCAGGTCACTTCGGAGCTACGAAAGACACAGTATTCGCTCGACTCAAAAGTCGTGCGTTCGATTCAGTCACATACCGATGCAAAATTGGCAGAAGCTGTAAAGCTCGAGCTTGATGACGTTCAAGTGTTGGAAATCTCACTTGAAGATCTATCAATCATCGCGGAGGAGCTGTTCCGCCGCGAGTCCTGCGATCGGGAAGTGAAACGTTATCTGGAAAACGGGGAATACGTTTGCCAGGGACAGCGGGTTCTCAAGGCGTCGACGAAATACGTCGCGGCCTATGACAATTCAGCGGCGGGCTCCGTGGAGCAAACGACGGACTTGATAAGGAATAATTTCGATCCGACTGTCAGCATACAGGGCGGTCAGAGCCTCTCTGGAGCGAACCTCTATTATGGAATGAGACTGGCACCGCGGTGCCTGTCCCTCCAGGATGCCAAAAGGCAGCCACGGCCGCCGTCCTCGCTCTGGGACAGACTGGTCAATCACTTTCCTTCGCTTGAGTTCTTTTGAATACGGCCACGCGATCCGACACGGCGGCAGGAGTGTTCATGCAGGCGATGACTGACTTTTTCGCCGCATCCGCATCCCGGAATCATGCGTCGACACTCTAATTCGTCGGCACTCTAATTCTCCGCCTTGTAGCCGTCCGTCAGCGTCTTCAGGAACGCGATGATGTCGGCTTCGCCCTGCTCCGTCATTGCCGGCTTGTCGCCGGGGTGGCGATCGAAGGGCGGATCGGTGACGTCGACATTGGCATGATATTTTTGCGGCAGGTCGTCGTATTTCCGCACCGCGCCGTCGGCGCCGCGCGGAAAAACCTTTTCCGGATTGGTGTCGCGAAAATTGTAGAAATCCAGGACCTGCTCGAGGGTGCTAAAGACGCCGTTATGGAAGAAGGCGTGGCGCGTCGCCGTGTTGCGCAGCGTCGGCGTCAGGAACATGCCGCAATATTGCGTCTGCTCGGCAATGTCGGTGCGCTGCGGGCCGCAGACGCCTAGATCGAAATGGCTGGGATCGCGATTGCCGGCGAGCGCGGCATTGCGCGGCGCGCCGAGCGCCTCGTATTGGTGATCGGTGAACAGCGGCGGCAGGCCGTCGCGGGTCGGCGCCGAAGTATGGCAGCCGGCGCAATTGGCCCTGTCAGGATCGTTGAACGCTTGCAGGCCGCGCAGTTCGGTCTCGGTGAGCCGCGCCCTGCCCTCGAGCCAGTAGTCATACTTGCTGGTGTAGGGATGGAAGCTCGGCTCCTCCACCTGGTAACGCGCCACCGCGAACATCGCCTCCGCGATCAGGAGCCGCTGATTTCTGAGCACGCCGGCGCCGAACAGCTCGACGAAGCGATAGGCGTAAGGCGCACGGCGCAGCTTGTCCGCGACGATCTCGGCACTGCCGCCGTCCATCTCGTTGGGGTCGAGCAGCGGGAACAGCGCCTGGTCCTGGAGCGTGTCGGCGCGGCCGTCCCAGAACAGGCCGCCTTGCGGCACGATGTTCGCCGATGCGCCGCTGCCGCCGGCGGTCTTCGTCGTCCGCGCGGCCTGCTGGCCGATTGCAGCCATCTGCGCGAGATCGATGACGTTGTCGTCGTCGCCCTTGTCGGGGCCGATGCTGAAATTGGGATGGCGATCGAGATAGGTCAGCGATGGCACCGCGCGCGCGCCTTGCCGCGACAGGGCGGCGCCGCCGAGCATCACCGGCCCGTCGTTGGGCGGGCCGTAGGCGTGATCCGGGCTGTGGCAGGATGCGCAGGACAGCGCGCCGGACGACGACAGCGATGCGTCGTAGAAGATCTCCTTGCCGAGCTGCGCCATCGCGGACAATGGCGTGACGGGCGGGCGCATGAGGCGAACCGGATTCGGGTTCGCGCCGA
This sequence comes from Bradyrhizobium sp. LA2.1, assembly GCF_040547725.1. Taxonomy (NCBI): domain Bacteria; kingdom Pseudomonadati; phylum Pseudomonadota; class Alphaproteobacteria; order Hyphomicrobiales; family Nitrobacteraceae; genus Bradyrhizobium; species Bradyrhizobium sp. LA2.1. The sequence continues at coordinate 395,071 of NZ_JBEPQI010000005.1, read as the reverse complement.
GCTGGCTCGTCTCCGCAAGTCCTTGCGTCCCGGCCGCAAAGACGGCGCCGGCCAGACAAAGCAGGCCGGCGCCGAGGAGCCACATGGTGCGGCTGTTCATCAAGCGTCCCGTCGGACTAGTGGTGGTGGTGCTCGCCCGGCGGGCTGGTGATCGCCGTGCCGGAGGTCGGATCAAGGAACAGCGCGTCGGTCCGGTAGTCATGGCTGTGATCCTGATCGAAGTCGAACAGGTCCATGATCGAGCCGGAGCTGGCATCGAACGAGCCGCCGCCGATACGCTGGCCGCGCAGCCAATTGTCCTCGATGAACCGCACCACGGACGCCTGCGAGATGTAGGTGCTGCTCACGTGGTTGGTCCTGGCGTAGGGCGAGACCACGATGAACGGAATGCGCGTGCCCGGACCGCAGCGGCCGTTCACCGGCTTGCCGCCCAGACCCTTCGGTGCCGGCTGCTTCTGCGGGCCGAGGCCGCACAGGCCCGGACCGTTGACCTGATCGGCGGTCGGATCGTAGGAGGCGGTCTTCGGCGCAACGTACTGGTGGTCGTACCAGCCGTCGGAGTCGTCATAGGTGATGATGACCGCGGTTTCGCGCCACTCCGGCTGCCTCTGGAGGAAGTTGATCAGCTCGACGTTGCCGACCTGCTCGTCGAGCGGATCGGAGTTGCCGGCGTGACCGTCCTGGTAGGCCGACATCTTGATGTAGGAGACGGCCGGGAAATTGCCGGCCTTCACGGCGGCGTAGAAGTCCTCGAGGTCGTAGGCGTGGTTGGCCGGATCGACGGTCTTGCCGCCCTTCTCGTAGGTGTGGCCGATCGCATCGACCGAACTCGGCCGCGCATGGGTCGGGTTGGCGGTCGACTTGTAGTACTGGAACCAGGCGTGGTGCGGGCTGTAGTCCACGATCGTGCCGTTCACGTTGCTGGAGAAGGTGGTGCGCGCGCAGCCGGTGGTGCCGTTGGCATTCTTGAGCGTCAGGTCAAAGCCGCCCATGAAGCTGCCCCAGCTGATGCGCTCGTCGTTGAGCAGGTCGCCGATGTTCTTGCCTGTCATCAGCACGGTGCTGCTCGTGCTCGAGCAGGAATCGTAGGCCGGGTCCGTGTCGCCGATCAGCGTCAGGCCGCCCTGGCCGTCGGCGATCGACGCCGAGGTGCCGACGATGTTCTGCGCGCCATTGGTCTGGCCGGAAATCACCGCGAGCGCGCCCTGCGTCGACGGACCGAAAGTGTCGGTCCAGGCATTGTCGCTCATGGCGAAGTGCTGGGCGTAGTTCCAGAAGGCGGTGGTGGTGTTGCCGTCGAAATAGCCCATGACCTGACCGTTGGTGCCGAACGCACCGGCGCCGCCGGCGGTGCCGCGGCCGGTGAATTTCGGAAACAGGTCTTCCTTGCCGTTGTCCACGGCCTGCTGCTCGGGCGTGTAGGAGTGGTTCTGCGAGCGCGTGTTGGCCTGGGTGCGGTCGAGGCGGAACGGATCCGTTGCGCCGGTGCCGTTGGCCGCGCCGTTGTTCGGATTGTTCACCAGCAAATGCGCGTTGGCGAGATTGTTGACCTTCGGCGTATGCGGCTTCGGCACGAAGGGGATCGAGCCCGACGGATTGGCCGCGTTCGGATAGGTCGCGAAGTAATGATCGAACGAGCGGTTCTCGTTGAAGATGATCACGAGATGCTTGATCGGCGTCTCGGTGTGGATGTCATGCGGATGACGGTGATGATCACGGTCGTGATCGTTGTCGCGACCTTGATCATGCCCGTGATCGCGGTCACGGCCGAAATCGTCCGCAAGGACGGGAAGAGTGCACGCGAGCGCGCTCGCGGCCGCGACAATCGCAGCCGTCGTCAGTAGTCTCGATTTCATTTTTTTGACGCCCCGGAAATGTGGATGTTTACGATCAGAAATGTTCTAAACATCGCGAGTGACAGAGCCGTGTCAGTTTGACGCACGAGACACTTTGCGCAGTGGTCGAGGCATATTTTTTATGCAGCCACCCGCTTCGGCCGTGCCGAAGCGCGTCTTGCCGTTTTATTCCAAGGGCGAAGGCAAAAATGATCGCGTTCAGATTGTTGCGCAATGCCCCCGGTTGCATTTAGCTTGACCGGACAAGAACAAAGTCTCAGGGGGAAACATGAAAGCCGCTCTTCGCAGGCGCACGCGCCATGCCGCGTCAGCCCTGGTCGCAACGTCCTTTGCCGGCTTTGCAAATTTCGCCGCTCATGCCGAGATCGTCGTCACCGCCAATGACGGCAAGATGATGCTGGAGAACGGCAATGCCGTGGTGCGCAAGCAGCCGTTGCCGGACACGGTCAGCGTCATCGATCTCACCGATGGCGCGCTGAAGCTTTTGGGCGAGGTGCCGGCACCCGCCAGCGTAGTCGGGCCGCCGCCGAGCGTCGCGATTGCGCCGGACGGCTCGCTTGCGCTGGTCACGGGTGCGATGAAGCTCGATCCCGCGGATACAACCAAGACGGTCCCCGACGACAAGCTCTCGGTGATCGACCTCAAATCCACCCCGCCAAAGGTGCTCGCGACATTGCAGGCCGGCCCAGGCGCCGCCGGCGTCTCGATCAACCGTGCCGGCACGCTGGCGCTGGTTGCCAACCGCAGCGAAGGCACCGTCTCGGTCTTCGCGATCAGCGGCAATACGCTGACCGCAGGCGGGAAGATTCAACTCGGCGATGCCAAGTCCGGCCCCAGCCATGTAGTGTTCTCCCGCGACGGAGCCACCGCGCTGGTCACCCGCGACGGCGACAGCAAGATCTCGCTTCTGAGCGTGGACGGGACCAAGGTCGAATACACCAAGCGCGACCTCTCCGCCGGCATCCGCCCCTACGACATCGACCTCACCGGCAGCGCGGTGGCCGTCGTCGGCAATGTCGGTGCCAGCAGCGGCGACAGTGACACGATCAGTCTGATCGACATGACCGCCAAGCCGATCCGCGTCGTCACGACGGTTACCGTTGGACAGACACCTGAGGCCGTGAAGATGTCGCCGGACGGCAGCCATGTCGCCGTCACCGTCATGAACGGCTCGAACAAGCCATCGGCCTCGCCCTTCTTCAACGATTTCGGCCTGCTCAAGGTTTACAGGATCTCGGGCACCGACCTCACGCCGGTGGCGGAGGCCAAGATCGGCCATTGGTGCCAGGGCATGGTGTGGTCAAAGGACTCAAAACATGTCGTGGCGCAGTGCATGGTCGAGAACGAGCTGATCGCGTTCTCGTTCGACGGCAAGACGCTGACCAGGACGTCCACACTCAAGCTGCAGGTGAGCCCCGCAGGCATTCGCACCGCGGAGCCGTGAGGCCAGTCGTAACAGCAGGCGAAGAGCCTGGAATGGCCGTCAGAGCCGCTTGGTGAAATGGTAGCGACGAATGCCGCCGCCCAATGTCTTGTTGCTGGCGGCATCGGCGATCTCCTCGCGCACATTCTCGTATCCTGCGTTTCGATACAGCGCCAGCGCGTCCTGCTGAAGCTCGGACGTACTCAGCTGCAATTGCAGCCGATTGCGGCGGCGGCATTCCTCCTCAGCAAACGCCAGCATCGTTCGCGCGATACCCCGGCGCCGCGCGCCGGGAGCAACGTACATGCGCCGTAACTCCATCGCGTGTTCGCCAGAGGCCTCCAGTCCAAACATGCCGACGATTTCATCGTCATCGACGGCGACCCAGAAACCGCCGCTCCGATCCGAATAATAATCGGCGAGACGATCTATCTCCTCCGCGAGGGAGCGGGTGATGTATCCTTCAAACGCCTCCGCCAAATGCACCGGCGCCAACAGGCGATTGACCTGGATGAACAGCTCGCGCACGGCGGCCGCATCGGCCAGCAAGAAAGCGCGGAACCGAATCTCGCTTGCCATGGAGGCGGCGCCCTTACTCAGTCCGAATCGGCGTGTCCTTCAGGCCGTTGTTGTCATAGGCCTTGCGCAAGGTGCCGTTCGTCGTGGCTTCCGTCATGAACCTGGAAACGAACGTCAGCGCCTGGGGATGACCGAGCGGGACGGCGACGGCCGTCATCGTTTTCTTGAAGGTCTCGTCCAGCACCTTCGTGCCCGGGATCTTCTGCGCCATCTTGTTGAGCTGGTCGCGCGACAGCGCGAAGGCGTCGATCTCGCCGCTCTTCAGGAAGCCGAAGATCTCGTCATAGGTCTGATAGCCCGTGACTTTCGCATTCTTCAGGTGCGCGATCGCGCCGCGCATGGTCGTGGTGGCATTGACGGCCGCGACCTTGATGCCGGGCTGGTCGAGGCTGGCGAAGTTGGTGACGGCTGAGCCGGGCTTGACGATGTAGGTGGCATCCGCGACCTCGTAGATCGGGCCGAACATCATCTTGGTCTCGCGCTCGGGATCTTTTGGCAGCCAAGTGACGTCCCAGGTCCCCTTGCCGGCCGCGTCGGTGATCTGCCCGGAATTCTGGTGCACGACATATTCGACGGGCACGCCGAGTTGGCCGGCCATCTCCTTGCCGAGGTCGACCGGCACGCCGGCATAGCCGGCTTCGGTCTTGGTCGACCAGAACGCGCCGCCCGCCGGGCTGATCGCGATCGCGACCCGCAGCTTGCCGGTCGGCGCGATCTCGTCCTTCAGGCCATCGGCTAGCGCGGGCATGGCGACTGCCGCTGCGAAAACGAGGCCGGCAAGGGCCGCCTGGAGGGACGTGGGCATGTCATGTTCTCCTCACCTTTTCTTCTCTGCTTCTCGACCGCTTCGTTTCCGTCACTCGGCCTTTGACACAATTCTGGTCGATCATGCACGATGAAAAGCGGTTTGCCATGACAAACGTGTCAAAGGCCACTGCGCCATTTGCAGTGCAAGGCTGGTGACCGCCATGGCTATGGTGTTCCACGGCCGGGCATTTGTTGGTAGCCTGCCACACCGACAGACAATAATCGGGGGCCACCGAATGACCTGCGCGAATCCCGCTGATCTCGCACAACGGAACGGAGCGTGGAGACATGTCGGGCGGGCACTCGTTGCCGCAGCGGCCGTGGTGGCGCTCGCCGGCTGCGAGGACAAGAACACGTTCGTGGCGCCGTCGCCGCCGAAGGTGGACGTGGCGGCGCCCGTGCAGCGCGCGGTGACGCGCTATGTCGAAGCCACCGGCAACACCGCGCCGGTCAAGAGCGTCGATCTGGTGGCGCGCGTGCAGGGCTTCCTGCAATCGATCGACTATCAGGACGGCAGCTTCGTCAAGCAGGGCACCCAGCTTTTCTTAATCGAGCCTGAGACCTACAAGCTCAAGCTCGAGCAGGCGCAGGCGGCCGAGGTCGGCGCGCAGGCCACGCTCAAGCAGGCCGAGGCCGATTTCAAGCGGCAGGTCGACCTCGTGCAGCGCCAGGCTGTCTCGCAGGCGACTCTCGACACCTCAACATCCACCCGCGACAACGCCCAGGCCAGTCTCCAGCAAGCCCAGGTCAAAACGAGGCTCGCCGAGGTCAATTACGGCTACACCAAGGTGAGCGCGCCGTTCGACGGCATCGTCAGCGCGCACCTGGTCTCGATCGGCGAGCTCGTCGGCGTCTCCTCCCCGACCCAGCTCGCAACCATCGTCGCGCTGGATCCGATCTGGGTGAACTTCACGGTCAGTGAGCAGGACGTCCTTCGCATCCGCGCCGAAGCGGCCCGTCGCGGGCTGACCGTGGCCGACCTCAAACAGTTGCCGATCCAGGTGGGCCTCCAGACCGAGACCGGCTATCCGCATGAAGGCCACCTCGACTACGTCTCGCCGACCCTCAATACATCAACGGGCACGCTCGCGGTACGCGGCGTCTTGCCCAACGGCAAGCGAGCGCTGCTGCCCGGCTATTTCGTCCGGGTCCGGGTGCCCTTCGACCAGGACAAGAACGCCCTCCTCGTCCCCGACACCGCGCTCGGCAGCGACCAGGGTGGCCGCTATCTCCTGGTGGTCAATAGCGACAACATTGTCGAGCAGCGCAAGGTGCAGATCGGTCAGGTCGACAACGGCCTGCGCGTGATCGAAAGCGGCTTGAAGCCGGACGACCGCGTGGTGATCGCGGGGCTACTGCGCGTGATCCCGGGCCAGAAGATCGATCCGCAACCGACGAAGATCGACCAGCCGCAGGCGTCGGCCAAGTGAGGGGTCGCCAGCCATGATCTCGAAATTCTTCATCGAACGGCCGGTCCTCTCGAACGTCATCGCGCTTCTGATGATACTGATCGGCGGCGTCGCGCTGTTCAACCTCGCGGTCGCGCAATATCCCGACGTGGTGCCGCCGACGGTGCAGGTCACCACGCGCTATCCCGGCGCCAGCGCCAAGACCGTGATCGACACCGTCGCGCTGCCGATCGAGCAGCAGGTCAACGGCGTCGAGGACATGCTCTACATGCAGTCCTACAGCGGCTCCGACGGCACCTATACGCTGACCGTGACCTTCAAGATCGGCACCGACCTCAACTTCGCACAGGTGCTGGTGCAGAACCGTGTCTCCAGCGCGCTGTCGCAGCTGCCGACCTCCGTGCAGAACCAGGGCGTCACCGTCCAGAAAAAATCGACCTCGATCCTGCTGTTCGTGACGCTGACCTCGCCGGACAAGACGTTCGACAGCCTTTATTTGAGCAACTACGCCACCATCAACATCCGCGACGAGCTCTCGCGCCTGCCCGGCGTCGGCAACGTCACGGTGTTCGGCGCCGGCCAGTATTCGATGCGGGTGTGGCTCGATCCGAACAAGCTCCAGGTCCGCGGACTGATGCCGTCGGACGTCGTCACGGCGATCCAGCAGCAGAGCCAGCAGGTCTCGGCCGGCCAGGTCGGCGCGCCGCCGACGCCGCCGGGACAGGCGTTCCAGTACACGCTCAACGTCAACGGCCGGCTCGACGACACCACCCAGTTCGAGAACATCATCGTCAAGACCGGCACCAGTGGCGACGTCACGCGCGTGCGCGACGTCGGCTGGGTCGAGCTGGGCGCGCAGACCTACAGCCAGATCTTCTCGCTGAACAATCAGCCGGCCACCGGCATCGGCGTGTTCCAGTCGCCGGGCGCCAACGCGCTCCAGGTCGAGCAGGCCGTCGAGAAGAAGATGGCGGAGCTTGCAAAGCGATTCCCCGAAGGCATCAAATACGACACGCCGTTCGACACCACCAAATTCGTCGAAGCCTCGGTGCACGAGGTCTACATGACGCTGATCGAGGCCGGCCTGCTGGTGCTGGTCGTGATCCTGGTGTTCTTGCAGGACTGGCGCGCAATGCTGGTGCCGGCGACCACCGTGCCCGTCACCATCATCGGCGCGTTCGCGGCGATGGCGGCGCTCGGCTTCACCATCAACATGTCGACGCTGTTCGCGATCGTGCTCGCGATCGGCATCGTCGTCGACGATGCCATCGTCGTGGTCGAAGGCGCCGCGCACAACATCGAGCAGGGCATGAACGGCCACGACGCCGCGATCAGGGCAATGGACCAGCTGTTCGCGCCGATCGTCGGCATCACCCTGGTGCTGATCTCGGTGTTCCTGCCGGCCTCGTTCCTCGCCGGCCTCACCGGGCGCATCTATTCGCAATTCGCGCTGGTGATCGCGGCGACCGCGCTGCTATCCGCCATCAACGCGGCCACGCTGAAGCCGACGCAATGCGCGCTCTGGCTGCGGCCCACGGTGCCGCCGGAGCAGCGCAACTTCTTCTACCGCGGCTTCAACGCCGTCTATAACCGTGTCGAGCGGGGCTACACGCGCCTCATCGGCGTGCTGTGCAGGAACAGCACGATCTCGGTCGCATTCGCACTGGTGCTGATCGGGATCGGCGGCTACGGCCTGTCGCGGGTGCCGACCGGCTTCCTGCCGATCGAGGACCAGGGCTATTTGATCGCCGCCGTGCAACTGCCCGACGGCGCCGCGCTGGAGCGGACCCAGACGGTGCTCGACAGAGCGAGCGAGCTGATCAAGGACACGCCGGGTGTCCAGCAGGTCATCACCATCGCCGGCATCTCCGCGCTCGACAACAGCGCCAGCCTTGCCAATGCCGGCGTCGCCTACATCATCCTGAAGGACTGGTCGGCGCGCAAAGGGCCCGGCGAGGATCTGCGTTCGCTGGTCTACGGGCTGAACGACAAGCTCGCGACCATCATGGAGGCGCGCACCCTGGTGTTGCCGCCGCCGCCGATCCAGGGCATCGGCAACGCGGCCGGCTTCTCGATGCAGGTCGAGCTGCGCGACGGCAACAGCGATTTTGCAAAGCTCCAGGCCATCACCGGCGCGATGGTTTCCAACGCCCAGAGCCAGAGCGCGCTGCAGCGCGTATCGTCCTCGTTCCGCTCGTCGGTGCCGCAGTTCAACGTCGAGATCGACCGCATCAAGACCCAGACGCTGCACGTCACCACCGATCAGGTGTTCGCGGCGCTGTCGACCTATCTCGGCTCGTCCTATGTCAATCAGTTCAACAAGTTCGGACGCGTGTTCCAGGTCTATACCCAGGCCGATCCGGCATTCCGCGTCACCGAGCGCGACATCGCCAACATGCAGGTACGCAACTCGAACGGCGACATGATCCCGATCGGCACCGTCGCCACGATCACGCCGGCCACCGGCCCGTCGCTGATCAGCCTCTACAACCTCTACCCTTCCTCGACCATCGTCGGCCTGCCGGCGCAGGGCTACTCGTCCGGCCAGTCGCTGCAGCTGATGGAGGAGATCGCGGACAAGACGCTGCCGCCGGGCACGGGCTATGAGTGGACCGCGATGTCCTACCAGGAGAAGGCCGTCTCGAACCAGATCTACTGGGTGTTTGGCCTTGCCATGCTGCTGGTCTATCTCGTGCTCGCCGGCCAGTACGAGAGCTGGTACGCGCCGATCTCGGTGATCCTCGCGGTGCCGCTATCGCTGATCGGGCCCATGCTCGTCCTCAACGCCTTGAAGATCGACAACAACCTCTATTGCCAGATCGGCCTGATCCTGCTGATCGCGCTGTCGGCCAAGAACGCGATCCTGATCGTCGAGGTCGGGCTCGAGCTGCACGGCCGCGACGGCAAGCCGGTGCTGGAATCCGCGATCGAGGCGGCGCGCGCCCGTTTCCGCCCGATCCTGATGACGTCGTTCGCCTTCATCCTCGGCGTGGTGCCGCTGGTGATCGCGACCGGCGCCGGTGCCAGCGCCCGCAAGTCGATCGGCATCACCGTGTTCTCAGGCATGCTGGCCTCGACCTGCCTTGCGGTGCTGTTCGTTCCGGCCTTCTTCGTGGTGGTGCAGCGCTTCGAGAACTGGCGTGCGTCGAAGAAGGCGCCGAAGGCAAAGACGGTGGCCGAGGTGAAGCCGTAGTTTTTCCGCGGAGGCGGGCTGCCGACGAACAAAAAAGTCGAAAACAACCCCATGCACCGTAGAACGGCGTTGATGGCATTGGAGTTTTTGGAGCGTTCCAGTGCTTTGACACGTCGGGCAAAACACCGGCAGAATGGCATTGTGGGCGGGGTGCACGATGCGCCGGTCCATCCCCCGTCATTGCGAGCGCAGCGAAGCAATCCAGAGTCCCTCCGCGGAGACAGTCTGGATTGCTTCGTCGCTACGCTCCTCGCAATGACGAGCGGAGAGAGCGCTGTCCTCACGCCGCCGCCGGCGTCCTGATCTCGCGCGGCAGGATGATCGCGGCGGCGATTGCGAGCAGGCAAAGCGCGGCGAAGGCGTGCAGCATAGTGACGAAGCCGCCCTGCTCGTAGAGCCAGGCGACCAGGCCCACGGAGGCGCCCGCGGCGGTGAAGCCGATGAAATAGCGCACCGCATAGGCGCGCGAGCGCCATTCCTCGCTGGTGTATTTGCCGACCATGGCATCGTTCACCGTGACCTGCCCGAACGCGCCCATGACGATGCCGATCGAGACCAGGATCAGCGGCAGATTGGACAGGCTCGCGGCGAGATACAGGAACGGCGCCAGCATGAAGGACAGCGGCAGGGCCACCGTCTTCAGCGAGTAGCGGTCGAGCAGCCGGCCGATCGTGTACTGGGTCATCGCGCCGAACACGTAGACGCAGGCGGCGATGACGCCGAGCAGCGCCGGGCTCTTCGTCAGGTCGGCAAGCCGTTCCGCGAACAGTTTTGGCAGCGCGACGGTCACGGCATTGAAGGTCGTCGAGATCGCGATCACGACGATCAGCAGCGACAGGATCACGCGCCACATGTCTTTCTTCGCCACGCGCGCCTGCGCCGCTGCCTGCTTCGAGCCCTTGCGATCCTCATGCACGACCATCATCGCAAAGGCGATGCCGATCATGATGGTGACGACACCGGGCACGATGAAGGCAAAACGCCAGCCGAGATACTGGCCGATCACGCCGGTGACCAGCGCGGACGACGCGACGCCGAGATTGCCCCAGACGCCGTTGATCCCCATCTCGCGGCCGAGCCGGTCGGCATAGGACACGATCATCGCGGTGCCGACGGGGTGATAGATCGAGGCAAAAATGCCGATCGCGAACAGCGCCGCGCCAAGCTGAGCCGGGGTCTGCACGAAGCCGACCGAGATCATGGAAGCACCGATGCCGACGAAGAAGATCAGCATCATGTGGCGGCGGCTCCAGCGGTCCCCGAGCCAGCCGGTCAGCAGCGAGCCGGCGCCGAAGGCGACGAAGCCCGGCGTCGCATAGGGCAGAAGTTCCGAATAGGCCATGCCGAGCGCCGGCCCCATGATGATGACGGCGGCGGCGAAGATCAGCATCGCATAATGGTCGATGAAATGGCCTGCGTTGACGAAACTGATCACCCGGCTGGGGCTGTTCATTTCCCGAATCCTCTCCTGCTCCGAAATGAGTTATATGTCCTGGGCATGACGGGATGCTGCCAATGACTGTCTTGGAAACGCCAATTCTCAGGGAGGTCCGGAGCAACCATCGCTCGCCCGCGGGCGTGCACCTCGTCGCCCGCGACTATCCCAAGGGCATGCGGATCGATCTGCACATGCACCGCGAGGCGCAGCTGATCTATGCCGCCAAGGGCACGATGCAGGTGACGACGCCCGGGGGACGCTGGCTGGTGCCGCCGGACCGCGCCGTCTGGGTGCCGGCCGGGCTCGAGCATGCCATCGACCTGCTCGCCGACATCGAGATGCGCACGCTGTATTTCGACCTGCCCTGGCTCAAGCGCGAGCAACGCTATGAGGGGCTGACCAAGGAATTCGTGGTGCGGGTATCGCCGCTGCTCAACCAGGCGATCCTGGCGCTGTTCGACGCGCGCAACACCGAGGAGCGGACCGAGCTGCTGGTCCGCCTGGTGATGCTGGAATTGCACCAGGCGGAGGATTCCGCGACCTTCGTGCCGCTGCCGCATGAGCCGCGCTGCCGGCGCGCCGCGATGATCGTGCTTGACGATCCCACCGGTCTGCACGACATCGACACGCTGGCGCGCGAGGTCGGAACCTCCGCGCGTACGTTGTCGCGGCTGTTTTCGACCGAGACGCAATTGAGCTTCAAGAGCTGGTGCCAGCGCGCAAGGGTTGCGGCAGCGATCCAGCGGCTGTCGACCGACCCCAATGTGTCGGTGAAGCAGCTCGCCACCCAGCTCGGTTATGCCAGCGTGCCGGCGTTTTCGGCGGCATTCCGTCAGGTGACCGGGCGGACGCCGACGGAGTTTGCGGGGAAATAGTCACGGTGTCGTCGCCCGGCTTGACCGGGCGACCCAGTATTCCAGAGACGGCCGTGATTGAGCCGAGAGGCCGCGGCGTACTGGATGCCCCGGTCAAGCCGGGGCATGACAGCTTTGGTGGCACTCTCGGCCTCGCGGGGCATGACAGCTTTCCTGGTGGCGCATGGCACCACGAAAGATACAAAATTCCCCTGCTTGATTGTGATCGGCTTCCGCCTAAATCCCGTGTAAGCTTCCGCAGCGCACAAACCGGAATCGAAACGACCAGATGGCCAACGCCTTCTTCTCAGACCTGCTCGCCACCATCTCCGATCGCGGCCGCACGCTGCTGCGCCGCGGGGACTCCGCCGACGCCAAGCACGATGCCGACGGGCTGATCGAGCTCTGCGGTGCGCTGCTGTCCGGTCGCGGCGAAGCTTCGGGCACTGCCATGGCGCGTGAGGTGCTCGACATCTACCAGGAGTTGGATGCGGCAGGACGCCGCGCCTTCTTCGAAGCCCTGGTGCGCGATTTCGGCCCCGATCGCGAACGCCTGTCCAAGGCGATCGAAAAATGGCGCGCCAAGCCCAGTGACGAAGACGCGAGCTCGCTGCACTTCGCCTCCGAGCCGCGCCGGCAGGAGTTGATCCGCCGCCTCAACCGCGCGCCGGGCGGCACCGGCGATCTCGTCAACATGCGCGCCGATCTGCTCGGCATGATGAACGGTCACACCGATCTCGCCGCGCTCGATCGTGATGTCTCGCATCTTCTCTCGTCGTGGTTCAACAGGGGGTTTCTCGTGCTGCGCCGGATTGACTGGTCGACCCCGGCCAACATCCTCGAAAAAATCATCCGTTACGAAGCCGTGCACGAGATCAGCGACTGGGACGATCTGCGCCGCCGCATCGATCCGGTCGACCGGCGCTGCTACGCCTTCTTCCATCCCGCCATGGTCGACGAACCCTTGATCTTCGTCGAGGTGGCGCTGACCGAGACGATCCCCGGTGCGATCGCGCCGCTGCTGGCGGTCGACCGTCAGCATCTGCCGATCGAGCGCGCGCGCACCGCGGTGTTCTATTCGATCTCCAACACCCAGCGCGGCCTTGGCGGCATCTCCTTCGGCAGCTTCCTGATCAAGCAGGTGGTGGAAGAGTTGCGCCGCGAGACGCCAAAGCTCGACACCTTCGTAACGCTGTCGCCGGTGCCGGGCTTCATGCAATGGGTGAAGCAGGACAGGGACCTGCCGCTCTCGGACGAGGACCGCGAGGTGCTGAAGCGCCTCGACGATCCCAAATGGTTCGAGAACCCCGAGACGACGACGCTGCTCCGCACCGTGATCGAACCGCTCGCCGCCTATTACTTCCTGAAGGCGCGCACGCCGAAGGGCAAGCTGATAGATTCCGTCGCCCGCTTCCACCTCGGCAACGGCGCACGTCTCGAGCGCATCAACTGGCTCGGCGACCTCTCGCCGAAAGGCGCACGCGAGTCCGCCGGCGTGATGGTCAACTACCTCTACCGCCTCGACGACATCGAGAAGAACCACGAAGCCTACGCCAATGACGGCGAGGTCGTGGCGTCGAGCGCGGTGAAGAAGCTGCTGAAGGGCGAGGGGCGCAGGCTGCTGGATATGCGGCTGTCGTAGGGACAATTGCGGTGTCATCGTCCGCGAAGGCGGACGATCCAGTATTCCAGAGGCCGGCGTTGGAGAAACTCGCTCTGACCACATCCGCCGCGGCGTACTGGATGCCCCGCCTGCGCGGGGCATGACAGCGGAGCGCGGCGGCTACTGGACATACCGCTATCCCAGGCGCTATCCGTTTCATCAGTTCCTGCACCAAAGACGGGACACCATGAAACGACGCGACTTTCTCAGGCTGACCGCAGCGGCGGCAACCGGCCTCTCGCTTTCGCCCGCACGCAGTTTCGCGGAGGGATCTGGCTCCGGGCCAGAAATGACGGCGCTGTGCGACTACATGAGCGCTGCGAAAACCCGCGCGCTGCCGCCCGAAGTCGTCGAACAAGCAAAGCACCACATCCTCGACACGCTGGCGTCGATGATCTCAGGATCGGAGCTGCCGCCCGGTCAGGCGGCGCAGCGTTACATTCGCGCCAATGCTGCGCAGGGGACATCGACCATTGCCGGCACATCGCTCACCGCGTCGCCAGTCGAGGCTGCGCTTGCCAACGGCGTCATGGCGCATGCCGACGAGACCGACGATTCGCACAGCCCGTCGCGCTCGCATCCCGGCAGTTCGACTGTGCCAGCGGCACTTGCGCTCGGCGAACACCTCGGAATCGACGGCGCGCATTTTCTGCGTGCGGTGACGCTCGGCTATGACGTCGGCACGCGCGTGGTGATGGCGATGGGCGGGGCCGATTTCAGCTATGAAAGCGTGCTGAGCACGCACAGCATTTCCGGCACGTTCTGCGCTTCCGCTGCGGCGGCCAGCGTCGCCGGCTTCGATGCGCGCCGGATGCGCTGGGTGCTCGACTATGCCGCGCAGCAATCCTCCGGCTTCATCGTGTGGCGGCGCGACGTCGACCATATCGAGAAAGGGTTTGTGTTCGCCGGCATGCCGGCCCGAAACGGCGTGACGTCGGCACTGCTGGTGCGTTCGGACTGGAACGGCGTCGACGACGTGTTCTCAGGGCCAGACAATTACTTCCTGGCCTATGCGCCGAAGGCTGCGACCGGCAAACTCGTGGAGAAGCTTGGCGAGCGTTACGAGATCGCAGGCACCGACATCAAGAAATGGACGGTGGGTTCACCGATCCAGGGACCGCTCGATGCGGTCTACGCCATCCGCAGCAAGCATGCGTTCGAGGCCGGAGAGGTCAAGCGCGTCACCGTACGTCTTGCGCCGTCGGTCGCCGAGGTCGTGGACAACCGCGACATCCCCGACATCTGCCTCCAGCACATGGTCGCCGTGATGCTGCTCGACAAAACCGCCTCGTTCCACGCCGCGCACGACAAGCCGCGCATGCAGGACGCGGCGGTTTTGAAGGAGCGCGCCAAGGTGAATCTGGTGCGCGACGAGGAGCTGGCCAAACTATTGCCGGTGCGCGTCGCCGTCGTCGAGATCGAGCTCACTGATGGAAGCCGCCTCTCCGAACGCGTCACCGCCGTGCGCGGCACGCCGCGCAACCCGATGACGCGCGACGAGGTCATCGACAAGGCGCGCGATCTGATTGCCCCAGTGGTCGGCGGCGAGAAGGCCGAGCGGTTGATCAAGTCGGTGTATGAGATTGAGGCTGTGACCGACATCCGCAGCTTGCGGCCGCTGCTGCAACGCGTGTGAGGAGCGAAATTTCGTAAGGGATGGCAGACTTTCGCCACATCGTCATTGCGAGGAGCTCCTGCGAAGAAACAATCCAGACTGCCTCCACAGAGAGATTCTGGATTGCTTCGCTGCGCTCGCAATGACGGAGCCTGTGGCAGGCATCTCGCCCCGCGCCACGCGTCGTTGAGCTACAATTGGAATTCTTCCATGACATCCGATGGTGCCGCGTCTCCTCGGCCAATAAGCCCCTCGGACCGGATCGACGCCATCGACGTGCTGCGGGGCATTGCCCTGTTCGGCGTCATGGCCATCAACGTGGTCATGGAATTTCGCATTTCGATCTTCGAGCAGTTTCTTGGTGCCAGAACGCTTGCTTCGCCGGTTGATCGCGCCGTCGAAACGATCCTGACGCAGGCCGTGGAGCTCAAGGCGTTTGCGCTGTTCTCGCTGCTGTTCGGCGCAGGCCTTGCCATTCAATTCGACCGGCTCGCGAACAGCGAGCGCCGCACTTTCCTGCTCCTGCGGCGGCTCGCTGTGCTGCTGGTGTTCGGCGTCATTCATTTGTGCCTGATCTGGAACGGCGATATCCTCACCGAATATGCACTGGCGGGATTCATCGTACTGCCGTTCCTGTTTGGCCCGCGCTGGTTGCTGACGCTCGCCGCGCTGGCGTCTCTCGCGCTGTATCTGGCCATGCAGGCCTTTCCGCCCGCGGGGTTGTTTCCCGGCAGGACCGCGATCTGGCGGGACGTCATGGATGCAAATCGCATCTATGCAACGGGCGGCTTCCTCGACGTGCTGGCGTTTCGTCTCCGCGAAATTCCTCTCATCGCGTCCCTGCACGCGTTCGTCTTCTTGCGCACGATCGGGCTGTTTCTCGTCGGAGCGCTGGCCTGGCGGAGCGGCATTCTGCAAAATGCCCGCGGCCTGCTCGTCATCGCGCTTCCGGCTATCTGTCTCGGCGCGGCCTTGCTTTACGTCGGCATCGAGCCGCTCGGCAACATCCTGCTGGCGCTGGGCTATGGTGCCGCCATCCTCTTCATCGCCAGTTTCGGACGCGGCAAGAGGCTGCTCGGCTGGGCCGCGCCGCTCGGCCGGATGGCATTCACCAACTACGTCGCACAATCGCTCATCTTCGGCTGGATCTTCTACGGCTACGGCCTTGGCCTGTTCGGACGGCTCGGCATCACCCAGGCCCTCGCTATCGGCATCGCCGTCTACGTCGGACAGGTGCTGTTCAGCGCATGGTGGCTGCGCCACTACCGATACGGCCCGATCGAATGGCTGTGGCGCACGCTGATGTATGGTGCACTGCAGCCGATGTTGTTGTCACGGGTGGAGGGCGTGCAGTGACCAAGGTCCCTCCGCCGTCATTGCGAGGAGCACTTGCGACGAAGCAATCCAGACTGCCTCCGCGGAAAGATTCTGGATTGCTTCGCTGCGCTCGCAAAGACGGAGTGTGTGGCAGCACCTGACGCAATCGCTGGCCGAGGTCTGCGCGGGGTATCGGCGCGAGGCGCCGCTCTCCCCGCCGTCATTGCGAGGAGCGCAGCGACGAAGCAATCCAGACTGCCTCTGCGAAAAGACTCTGGATTGCTTCGCTGCGCTCGCAATGACGGAGGGTGTCGGCGCGGCCGTCGAGCCCAATCCTACTCCGCCAGCGCCTTCATTTCCTTGTAGAGATCCGACTTGCCTTCGAAGCCGATGCCCGGCAGGTCGGGCATGGTGATGTGGCCGTTCTCGACGCGCACACCATCCGGGAAGCCGCCGTAGGGCTGGAACAGGTCGGGATAGCTCTCGTTGCCGCCGAGGCCGAGGCCGGCTGCGATGTTGAGGGACATCTGGTGGCCGCCGTGCGGGATGCAGCGGCTCGGCGACCAGCCGTAGGTTTTCAGGACCTCCAGCGTGCGCTGGTATTCGCAGAGGCCGTAGGATAGCGCGCAGTCGAATTGCAGCCAGTCGCGGTCGGGACGCATGCCGCCGTAGCGGATGAGGTTGCGCGCGTCCTGGTGGCTGAACAGGTTTTCGCCCGTGGCCATCGGGCCCGGATAGAATTCGGCGAGCGCGGCCTGCAGCGCGTAGTCGAGGGGATCGCCGACCTCCTCGTACCAGAACAACGGATAGTCCCGCAGCATCTTGGCGTAGGCGATGCCGGTCTCGAGATCGAAGCGGCCATTGGCATCGACCGCGAGCTGCGCGTCCTTGCCGATCTCCTTCAGCACCGCCTCGATGCGGGTGCGGTCGTCCTCGATCGACGCGCCGCCGATCTTCATCTTCACGACGTTGTAGCCGCGATCGAGATAGCCGCGCATCTCGCCGCGCAGCATCGAGAGATCCTTGCCGGGATAGTAGTAGCCGCCGGCGGCGTAGACGAAGACGCGCGGATTTGCTTTCACGCCGTGACGTTCGGCGAGCAGCCGGAACAGCGGCTTGCCTGCGATCTTCGCCACCGCGTCCCACACCGCCATGTCGATGGTGCCGACCGCGACCGAGCGCTCGCCATGGCCGCCCGGCTTCTCGTTGGTCATCATCGCGGCCCAGACCTTGTCGGGGTCGAGATTGTCACCGGCCGCATTCAGCAGCGACTTCGGATCGGCCTCCAGGATGCGCGAGGCAAAGCGCTCGCGGATCAGGCCGCCCTGCCCGTAGCGGCCGTTGGAATTGAAGCCGTAGCCGACGACGCGCCTGCCGTCGCGGACGACGTCAGTGACGACGGCGACGAGGCTCGTCGTCATCTTGGTGAAGTCGATATAGGCGTTGCGGATCGGCGATGAGATCGGTTTTGTGATCTCGCGGACGTCGACGATGCGGACGGACATGGGGTGGCTTTCGCTAACGGTGAGAGACGTTCGTCATTGCGAGCGGAGCGAAGCAATCCAGACTGTCACCGCGGAAAGACCCTGGATTGCTTCGTCGCTGCGCTCCTCGTAATGACGAGGACAGAGTATGCGAGCGCTTATTTCTTATCCCTGAAATACGGCTCGACCGGACCATGCACCTTGATCGTCAGCGGATTGCCGTGGCGGTCCTTGGCGTTGCCGGCGGTGACGCGGACCCAGCCTTCGCTGATGCAGTACTCCTCGACATTGGTCTTCTCGACACCCTTGAAGCGGATGCCGACGTCGCGCGAGAGAATATCCGCGTTGTAATAGGGGCTGTTCGGGTCGACCGACAGGCGGTCCGGAAATTCGTCGCTCATGATTGTCTCGCTCATAACAGGGTCTCGATTTGATTCCGCAGTCCTTCCGGCCGTGCGGTCGGCGCGTAGCGCGCGATCACCTTGCCGGCACGGTCCACGAGGAACTTGGTGAAATTCCATTTGATGGAGGCACCCAGCAGGCCGGATTGCTGGCGTTTCAGGTACTCATACAGAGGGTGCGCGTGGGCGCCGTTGACGTCGATCTTCTCGAACAGGGGAAAGGTGACGTCGTAGTTGGTGGAGCAGAAGGCCTGGATCTCGCTCGCCGGCCCCGGCTCCTGCGCGCCGAACTGGTTGCAGGGAAAGCCGAGCACCGAGAAGCCGCGCGGCGAGAGGTCGCGATAGAGATCCTCGAGCCCGCGATATTGCGGCGTGAAGCCGCATTTGCTCGCGGTGTTGACGATCAAGAGCACCTGCCCTTCGAAACGGCGCATGGGCACCTCCTCGCCGAGAAGCGAGTTGGCCTTGAAGTCGTAGATCACAGACATCGCTAACCCACGGGATCGATCGGCGACGGCGGCACGCCGCCCGCCTCGATCGCTTCGCCTGCGAGCAGACACAGATCCTCGCGATAGCGGCCGGACACGATGTGCACGCCGACCGGCGCCTTTCCGACCAGACCGGTGGAGACCACGAGGCCCGGCAGTCCCATGAACGGGGTCGCGATTTGCGGCATCTGCGCCTCCCAGACGCGCTCGAAGGATTCGTTGTCCTTGCGGTCGAGATGATCCGGGAACGGCAACTCGCCGGACACCGGCGTGAGCACCACTGCATATTTTTCGAAGAACAGCATCCAGTCGCGGGTCAGCGTGGCGCGGCGCGTGAGCGCCTTGGCGTAGTCCGCCTGGTCCATCGGCGTGACCTTGGCGCGATTGCCGCGCAGGCAGGCCAGCGCACCGGGATCGCCTTCGCGCTCAGCCATCTCCAGCTGCGCCTCATAGCCGTCGCCAAGCCAGAGTTTTCTCTGCCACTCGACCGCCTCGCGCATCGGCGGCGTGTTCTCGATGACCTCGACAGTCCAGCCGGCGCGCTCCAGCCGCTTGCCGGCGTCAGTCACGGCGGCCTTCACCTCCGATTTGGTGGCAAGCCCGTCCGGGTTGAGGCAAAGCGCGGCGCGCTTCGGCCGCGCGGGGCCCTCCAGCGGCGCCGGCACAAACCAGGGGTCGCGGATGTCGCGGGCTGACATGGCTTCGAGCGAGATCCTGAGATCGTTGACCGTGCGCGCCAGCGGGCCCGACACGGCCATGATCTGCGGCCCGATCGGACGCTCCGGCAGTGCCGGGTTGAAGGCGGGGATGCGGCCCAAGGTCGGGCGCAGGCCGTGAACGCCGCAGGCATAGGCGGGATAGCGGATCGAGCCGGCGATATCGGTGCCGTGGGCGATATGGCCGATGCCGGCCGCGACCGCCGAGCCGGCGCCGCCGGACGAGCCGCCCGGCGTCAGCGAGGCGTCGCGGGGGTTCTTGGTGTCGCCATGGACCAGATTGGTGGTGAACCAGCGATAGGAGAAGGCCGGGCAATTGGTGCGGCCGAGCAGAATGGCGCCGGATTTGCGGAAATTGGCGACCACCGGATTGTCCTCGCGCGCGATCAGGTCGCGCTGGAGTTTCAGGCCGTTGGTGGTGGCAAAGCCTTCCTGGTCGACATTGGCCTTGATGGTGACGGGCACGCCGGCGAGCACACCGGGATCTTCTCCCCGGGCGATGGCGGCATCGACGGCGTCAGCCTGCTTGAGCACGTCCTCCGGCCGGTGGTCGATCACCGCGTTGAGCTGGGGATTGACGGCGTCCAGGCGGGCCAAACCGGCCTTGGCCGCCTCCCTGGCGGAGACCTTTTTGGATTTGACGAGGGTGGCGAGGTCGGCGGCCGACAGGCGCCAGAGATCTTGCATGGCTTGCTCCGTTTAACCGGCGTCTTTTAGCGCCGGGAACGCAGCAAAGCCATGCGGATTTCGCGGGAAGGAAGAGCG
Organism: Bradyrhizobium sp. LA2.1; assembly: GCF_040547725.1. Lineage (NCBI taxonomy): Bacteria > Pseudomonadati > Pseudomonadota > Alphaproteobacteria > Hyphomicrobiales > Nitrobacteraceae > Bradyrhizobium > Bradyrhizobium sp. LA2.1. The sequence goes on along the minus strand of NZ_JBEPQI010000005.1, from coordinate 375,063 downwards.
GGTTTGGCGTCGGGTGGTGCCTCATTCTCCGTCATTGCGAGCCCAGCGAAGCAATCCAGAATCCCTCCGCGGAGACCGTCTGGATTGCTTCGTCGCAAGGGCTCCTCGCAATGACGGGGGAGAGCGCGGGGGCCTCAATGCCTGGTCGCGGACTGATCCGGGATGTCCAGCAGGGCCTCGGTGAACGGGAATTCGAGCACGATCTCCCCGTCGTCGTCGGTCACCTCGATGACGGCCTCCATGAGCGCCGGCTGGGCACCCTCCGACTTCACCACCTCCAGGATCATCTGGCGGGCGACCTCCCAGGCGCGATCGGGGTTACGCAGGTCCTCTCCGTCGGGATCCACGATCAATTCGTCGCCGATGCGGGTGTTGAAGAAGTATCTGGGCATCACGAGGGTCCAAATTGGGAGGCCTGTACCGGATTGAAAGCTGCACTGCACTCACAACTGCTTTATCAGGACAGGGTTCGCGACCGAATGCGCCACGCGCAAGGCAGCATCACGGGAAGTGATGTTCAAACATCATTTTCGCGGCGCAACATGGCTTTCTCGGGAAGATTTCACTAGCGAACTTTTCCGCTCGCATTACTTTAACCGTTGGGCGGATACGTCCGAATTCGTGAAAATGGAGAGCCAAAATGGCTTGGAAAGCCCCGAAGATCGTCGAAGTGCCCTGTGGCATGGAAATCAACATGTATGTGAGCGCCACCCGCAAGTAAGCGGTTGGTGGTTTCTGCGCAGGTGGATCTTTCGGTCACGATCGGTTTCCGGAAGACACGAACTTTGTCGGCGTCCGTGTCGGCCTGAGATCCACCTCGCGACGTTCCCTCCAGGAGACGTATTATGCTTCGCGTCGTCGTCCTGGGCGCCGGGGCCGGCGGCGGAGTCCCGCAATGGAATTGCGGGTGTGAGGGCTGCCGGGCGGCCCGTGAAAATGGCCAGGAGCTTCAGAGAACCCAGGCCTCGGTCGCTTTCAGTGGCGACGGCGAGCACTGGTTCCTGATCAACGCCTCCCCCGATCTTCGCCAGCAATTGAACGCCACGCCGCAGCTGCATCCCAAGGCCGGCGCGCTGCGCCATACGCCTGTTGCAGGCGTGATCCTGACCAACAGCGAGGTGGATGCGGTCGCGGGCCTGCTGTCGATGCGCGAGGGCTCGCCCTTCACGGTCTATGCGCATCAGAAGGTGCTGGCGATCCTGAAGAGCAACAGCATCTTCAACGTGCTGAACGAGAAGAACGTACAGCGCCAGCCGATTTCTATCCACGAGCCGTTCGAGCCACGGCTGCCTGATGGCACGCGCTCGGGCCTCGAGGTGCTGCCCTTCGCGGTGCCGGGCAAGTCGGCCTGGTATCTGGAAGGCAAGGCGCATCCCGGCGGTGAGAGCGGCGACGGCGATACGCTGGGGCTCAAGATCACGGACAAATCAACCGGCAAGTGCTTCTACTTCATCGCCGCCTGCGCCGAGGTCACCGACGCGCTCAAGGCCGAGATCGACGGCGCCGCGCTGGTGTTCTTTGACGGCACGGTCTGGCAGGATGACGAGATGATCAAGGCCGGGCTCGGCCACAAGACCGGCAAGAGCATGGGCCATGTCGCGATGTCCGGTCACGATGGCGCGATCTCGCGCCTCGCCGACCTCACTCTCGACAGGAAGATGTTTCTGCATATCAATAACTCGAATCCGGCGCTGCTGCCCGATACGCCCGAGCGCAAAGCGCTCGAGGCCGCGGGCTGGCGGATACCCGCCGACGGAACGGAGATCGTGCTGTGAATGCCGCGTCCATGACTGGAATGACCGCGCTCTCGATCGGCAAGGACATCAGGCTCAACTCGGCCGAGGAGCTTGAGGCGACGCTGCGCCATATCGGGGCGACGCGCTATCACAGCCTGCATCCGTTCCATAAGCTCTTGCACGGCGGTAAGCTGAACAAGGGCCAGGTACAGGCCTGGGCGCTGAATCGCTACTATTACCAGAGCACGATCCCGATCAAGGACGCCGTCGTGATCTCGCGCTTCCGCGACCGCGCCACGCGGCTGGAATGGCGCCACCGCATCGAGGACCATGACGGCGACGTCGGCTCCGAGGGCGGCATCGAGCGCTGGCTGAAGCTGACCGAAGGCCTCGGTCTCGACACGGCCTATGTGGAATCGACCGAAGGCATCTTGCCAGCGACGCGTTTCGCGGTCGAAGCCTATGTCCATTACTGCCGCGAGAAGAGCCCGCTGGAGGCGATCGCCTCCTCGCTCACCGAATTGTTCGCGCCGAACCTGCACGAGGAGCGCATCTCCGGCATGCTGGAGCACTACGACTTCGTCAATCCTGATATCATGAGCTACTTCAAGCGGCGGCTGGCGCAGGCGCCGCGCGATGCCGGCTTCGCGCTCGACTACGTCAAGGCGCACGCCACGACGCCGGAGCAGCGCGCGCAGGTGTGCAACGCGCTGATCTTCAAGACCAACGTGCTGTGGGTGCAGCTCGACGCACTCCAGCACGCCTATGTCGAGGGCCACATTCCGCCGGGCGCGTTTGTGCCCAAAGCGAGCTGAGGGACAATCGCAATGGCCGGGCCGCGGAACATCAGCGTCAGCGAGGCAAGCCGCCCGGTGCTGCCGCGGCATGCCAAACTGAAATATGACGAGACGCGCAAGGTCTGGGTGATCCTGGCGCCGGAACGGGTGCTGGCGCCCGACGAGATCGCGGTCGAGGTCTTGCAGCTCTGCGACGGCGAGCGCAATGTCGGGGACGTCGCGGACCAGCTGGCCGCGAAATACGCCGCGCCGCGCGAAGCGATCCTGGCCGACGTCATTGTCATGCTCCAGGATCTCGCCGACAAGGGCTTTCTCACCGAAGCCCGGGAGAAGACGTCATGAGCGACCTGCTCGGCAATCTTCCGGCCGACATCAGCGACAGCCTCGCGGTGCTGGAGAAGCAACGCTCGACAGCGGAGACGTTCGGCATTCCGCTCGCGGTGCTGCTCGAGATCACCCATCGCTGCCCGCTACAATGCCCCTATTGCTCCAATCCCGTCGAGCTTGACCGCTCCGGCAAGGAGCTGACCACCGACGAATGGAAGAAGGTGCTGAGCGAGCTCGCCGAGATCGGCGTACTCCAGGTGCATTTCTCTGGCGGCGAGCCGACGGCGCGGAAAGACCTCGTCGAGCTGGTCAAGCATGCCAGCGACGCCGGCCTCTACACCAATCTGATCACCTCGGCCGTGCTGCTGACGCGCGAGCGGCTCAGCGCGCTCGCGGACGCCGGCCTCTGCCATGTGCAGATCAGCTTCCAGGGTGTCGAGGAAGGCCTCGCCGACCGCGTCGCCGGTTACAAGAACGGACACCGCAAGAAGCTCGAAGTGGCGAAATGGACCCGCGAGCTCGATCTGCCGCTCACCGTGAACGCGGTGATGCACCGGCAGAATTTGCACCAGCTCTCCGACATCATCCAGATGTCGATCGACCTCGACGCCGACCGGCTCGAGGTCGCCAATGTCCAATATTACGGCTGGGCGCTGAAGAACCGCGCCGCCTTGATGCCAACCGTGGCGCAGTTAGATGAATGCACCCGCATCGTCGAGGAGGCGCGCGAGCGGCTGAAGGGCACGCTCGCCATCGATTACGTCGTGCCCGACTATTACGCGCTGCGGCCGAAGAAGTGCATGGGCGGCTGGGGCCGGCAGTTCTTCAACATCTCGCCCGCCGGCAAGGTGCTGCCCTGCCACGCCGCCGAGAGCATCACCGGGCTCGACTTCGAATCCGTGCGCTCCAATCATTCGATCGCCTGGATCTGGCAGAACTCGGATGCCTTCAACCGCTATCGCGGCACCGGCTGGATGAAGGAGCCGTGCAAGTCCTGCGAATTCCGCGAGATCGATTTCGGCGGCTGCCGCTGCCAGGCCTTTGCGCTGACGGGCGACGCCGCCAACACCGATCCGGCCTGCGCGCTGTCGCCGCTGCACGAGACCATCTTCAAGCAGGCCGAGCGCGAAGCCGAGGGCGAGACCAGCCGCTTCCTCTATCGCAATTTCGCCGGCGGCACTCTGGAATCCGGGAATGATGCCTGACGCCGACGCGGCCGCAGCGGCCAAACGCGCCGATCCCTTTGCGCCGCTGACCTCCGACATGCTCGACGTCGGCGACGGCCACGAGCTCTATGTCGAGAGCGTCGGCCGCGCCGATGGCATTCCCGCAGTCTACCTGCATGGCGGGCCCGGCTCTGGCTGCCAGCCCGACCATCGCAAGCTGTTCGATCCCGAACGCTTCTGCGCGGTTCTGTTCGACCAGCGCGGCTGCGGCCGCAGCCGTCCGAAGGGATCGCGCGAGCACAACACGACGCAGCATCTGATCGCGGACATGGAGAAGATCCGCGAGAAATTCGGCTTCGACCGCTGGATGGTCGTCGGTGGCTCCTGGGGCGCGACGTTGGCATTGGCTTATGCGCAGGCCCATCCCGAGCGCGTCTCCGGCATCGCGCTCCGTGCAACCTTCCTGGGCACCCGCGCCGAGGTCGAAACCGCTTTCACGTCGCGCCTGTCACAATTCTATCCAGCGCTCTACGAGGATTTTCTCAGCGTGCTGCCGCCCGATGAGCGCGCACACCCGGTGGACGCCTATTGGCGCCGCATCCTCGATGCCGATCCGGCCGTGCATGGTCCCACAGCGCGGGCCTGGCACGACACCGAGCGCGTCCTGTCTGAGCACAAGGCGGCCAAGACGCGGCTGGACCTCGCATCGCTGAACGTGTGGCGCACGCTGCCGGCGACGCCATTCATGGAGGCGCACTATTTCGTCCACGACAGCTTCATGACGGACAACCAGCTGTTGCGGAATGCGGGCAAGCTCGCTGGCATTCCCGGCATCATCGTACAGGGCCGCTACGATCTGTTGTGCCCTCCTGAGACATCCGAGCGGCTTGCGAAAGTTTGGCCGGGTTCCGAGATTCGGATCGTGGAAGAAGCCGGACATTCGCTCTATGATGCCGGGGTGCGGGACGCGGTCATGAAGTCGATTGCCGATCTCGCGTCGAAAGCCGCGCGCTAGATCGATCTCCTCATCCTAAGGAGCGCTCCAAAAGGAGCGCGTCTCGAAGGATAAGGCCCGGATCTAGCAGCGGGGCCTTCATGGTTCGAGACGCCACTTCGTGGCTCCCCACCATGAGGGTCTGAATGGGAAGGACAAGAACAATGCCGCTCGCCGGGCAAGGCATGCTGCTGACGTCGATGAACATCGACGTTCCAGATGAAGCCGATTTCAACCGTTGGTACGATCGCGAACATCTGGAAGAGCGCGTCGCGATCGAGGGGTTCCTGGAGGCGCGGCGCTATGTCGCGCATGCCGCCAATCCCAAATATCTCTCGCTGTACTCGACCGCGACGCTCGACGTGCTCGACAGTCCCGCCTACCGGGCCCGCCTCGCCAACCAGACCGAATGGTCGCGGCGGACCATGGCGCATTTCAAGAACATGCTGCGCGTGGTCGCGCGCATCACCATCAGCAAGGGCACCGGTCGCGGCGCTGCACTCGGGCTGGTGCGGCTCCGGCCGAGCGCCGACAACGCCGGGACATGGCGTGATGCACTGCACGAAAACCTGACGCCGGGGGAGCGCGAGGGCATCATCTCGATGCATCTGCTCGAAAGCGAGCCGGAATTGTCGGGCGCGACCGCAGACATTCCAGCGGTGCGCAATGAGGGCGCGCGCGACTGGTTCGTGCTGATCGACGGCACGCATGTCGGCGCGGTCTCCGCTGTCATTGCCGAACGCTTCACCGGCCCCGCCGCATCGCCCTTCCCGCTTCCCGTCTCCGTCGGCACTTACAGCCTGATGTGGGATCTCGCGAAGAGCGATATCGCGCCCGGCTAGCGGCCATCCGCAACGCAACATATTGCACCGCACGCATCTTGCGCGCGGCCGTTAATGCTGAGCGCGCGCAGCACCTATGAAAGCAGGTGATCGCCTAAATTTGCCGTTGTACTTCGGAACGGTTCTAATAAGCTAACCCAATGACGTCATTCATAAACCAGATCGACGCGCATTAGCGTTCGCCAAGCTCAAGAAAAGGCCGCCGGGTCTTTGGGCCTGTGCGGACAGGGTAGGAATGAAACCGACCGATATCGCGGCCCCCGACTACTTTCACAAAGTGGTCGATTGCCAGTGGGCCTGTCCTGCACACACCCCGGTTCCCGAATACATCCGACTGATCGCACAAGGCCGCTATAGCGACGCCTACATGATCAATTGGAAATCGAACGTGTTTCCCGGAATTCTGGGACGCACCTGCGATCGTCCATGCGAGCCGGCGTGCCGTCGCGGACGCGTCGAGGAAACGCCGGTAGCGATCTGCCGCCTCAAACGCGTCGCCGCTGATTTCAAGGACGACATCAGGCAACGCCTGCCGCGCCCCTCGCCTAAGAACGGCAAGCGCGTTGCGTTCGTCGGCGGCGGCCCCGCCTCGCTGACGGTGGCGCGCGATCTTGCCCCGCTCGGCTATCACTGCACCGTGTTCGACGGCGATCCCGAGGCCGGCGGGATGATGCGCACGCAAATCCCGAAATTCCGCCTGCCCAATTCGGTCATTGACGAGGAGACCGGCTACATCCTCGATCTCGGCGTCGAATTCAAAGGCGGCCACCGCATCGAGAGCATGAAGGCGCTGCTCGCGGAGAAATACGACGCGATCTTCGTCGGCTCCGGCGCACCGCGCGGACGCGAGCTCGACGTTCCCGGCCGGAAAGAAGCTGCCGCCAACATCCATATCGGCATCGACTGGCTGTCCTCGGTGTCGTTCGGCCACATCGACAAGATCGGCAAGCGCGTGATCGTGCTCGGCGGCGGCAACACCGCGATGGATTGCTGCCGCACCGCGCGCCGCCTCGGCGGCGCAGACGTGAAAGTCATTGTGCGCTCCGGCTTCGAGGAGATGAAGGCCTCGCCCTGGGAGAAGGAAGACGCGATCCACGAGGACATTCCGATCCTCAACTACATGGTGCCGGTGGCATTCAAGCATGTCGCCGGCAAGCTCATCGGCGTCACCTTCCAGCACGTCAAAGCCGAATACGACGCCAAAGGCCGCCGCAATCTGGTGCCTTCGGGCGACCCCGATCAGACCATTCCCTGCGACGACGTGCTGGTCGCGGTCGGCCAGGAGAACGCCTTCCCCTGGATCGAACAGGATTGCGGCATTGAGTTCGACAAATGGCACATGCCCAAGGTCGATCCGAAGACCTTCGTCTCGACCAATCCGAAAGTGTTCTTCGGCGGCGACGCCGCGTTCGGCCCGAAGAACATCATCTGGGCCGTGGCGCAGGGCCACGACGCCGCGCTGTCGATCCACAAGATGCTCTCGGGCGATGACATCACCGAACGGCCGCTGCCGGAGGTGCAGATCTCCTCGCAGAAGATGGGCATCCACGAATGGAGCTATGACAACGACATCTCCAACGACAAGCGCTTCAAGGTTCCACATCGCGACAAGGTGATTGCGCTGAAGGACATCCGAACCGAGGTCGAGCTCGGCTACGACGTCAAGCTGGCGCTGGGCGAAGCCGAGCGCTGCCTGAACTGCGACGTCCAGACCGTGTTCTCGACCTCGCTCTGCATCGAGTGCGACGCATGCGTCGACATCTGTCCGATGGATTGCATCACTTTCACTGACAATGGCGAGGAAAGCGACCTGCGCCAGCGGCTGAAGGCGCCCTCGCCGCATCCGGACCAGGACCTTTACGTCTCCAGCGACCTCAAGACCGGGCGCGTGATGGTCAAGGACGAGGACGTCTGCCTGCATTGCGGGCTGTGCGCCGAGCGTTGTCCCACCGGAGCCTGGGACATGCAGAAATATTTCATCGAGATGACTTACGCAGGTTCGACATGTCCGACAAAAAGCCGCTCAGCAGCGTAAACGACTTCGTCGTCCGTTTCGCCAACGTCAACGGCTCGGGGTCGGCCAGCGCCAACGAGATGTTCGCGCGCGCGATCCTGCGCCACGGCGTTCCGGTCTCCCCCCGCAACATCTTCCCCTCCAACATCCAGGGCCTGCCGACCTGGTACGAGGTGCGGGTGACGGAAGACGGCCATCTCGGCGCCCGTGGCGGCGTCGACATGATGGTGGCGATGAATCCGCAGACCTGGGACAAGGACGTCGCCGGCATCGAGCCCGGCGGCTATCTGTTCTACGATTCCACCAAGCCGATGCCGTCGACCAAATTCCGCGACGACATCACCGTGATCGGCGTGCCGCTCACCGCGATCACCAACTCGACCTACACCGATCCGCGCCAGCGCCAGCTGTTCAAGAACATCATCTATCTGGGCAGCCTCTCGGCGCTGCTCGACATGGACCCGAAGCTGATCGAGCAGCTGATCGGCGAGCAGTACAAGGGCAAGGAGAAGCTGCTCTCCTCCAACGTCCATGCGCTGCATCTCGGCCGCGACTGGGCGCTGCAGAACTTGAAATGCCCGATCGGGCTGCGGGTGAAGAAAACCGACAAGGTCGGCGACCGCATCTTCATCGAGGGCAACAGCGCCGCCGCGCTCGGCGCGGTCTATGGCGGCGCCACCGTGTGCGCCTGGTATCCGATCACACCGTCCTCGTCGGTGGCGGAGGCTTTCACCGCCCACTGCAAGAAGTACCGGCACGACCCTGAGACCGGCAAGGCGAAATACGCGATCGTGCAGGGCGAGGACGAGCTGGCTTCGATCGGTATCGTCATTGGCGCCTCCTGGAACGGCGCCCGCGCCTTCACCGCGACCTCCGGCCCCGGCATCTCCTTGATGACCGAGTTCATCGGCCTCTCCTATTTCGCGGAGATCCCGGCCGTGATCATGAACATCCAGCGCGCCGGTCCCTCGACCGGCATGCCGACCCGCACCCAGCAATGCGACATCATCGCCTGCGCCTATGCTTCGCATGGCGACACCAAGCACGTGCTGCTGTTCCCGGAAGATCCGGCTGAGGCCTTCGAGTTCGCGGCGGCCGCATTCGATCTTGCCGAACGGCTCCAGACCACGATCTTCCTGATGCTCGACCTCGACATCGGGATGAACCACCGTCTTTGCCGCCCGCTGAAGTGGGACGACGCGAAACAGTATGACCGCGGCAAGGTGATGACCACGGAGATGCTGGAGGAAGGCCGCGACTTCGGCCGCTATCTCGACGTCGACGGCGACGGCATTCCCTACCGCACCTATCCCGGCACGCATCCGACCAAGGGCTCCTATTTCACCCGCGGCACCTCGCGCGACCGCTATGCGCGTTACTCCGAGGAAGGCTCGGTCTATGCCGACAATATGCAGCGTCTGGTGCGCAAGTTCGAGACCGCGCAGGACCTGGTCCCGCGCCCGCTCCAGGCCAACGCGGAACGACCGACCAAATATGGCGTGATCTATTTCGGCTCGACCTCGCCCGCGATGGACGAGGCGATCGGCCTGCTGGAGGCGCGCGGGCATCAGCTCGACCGCCTGCGCATCCGCGCTTTCCCGTTCCACTCGAGCGTGGCGAGCTTCCTCGCCGAGCACGACTTCGTCTACGTGGTCGAGCAGAACCGCGACGCCCAGCTCCGCCAGCTCATCGTCAACGAGAACGGCATCGACCCGGTGCGCCTCGTGCCGATCGTGCATTATGACGGCACCCCGATCACCGCCCGCTACATCGCAAAAGCCATTGGCGACCACCAGGATCACCTCAAGGTGACCCCGCTCCGCAAGGCCGTGTCATGACCTATATTGCCAAGCCGAAGTTCCATCATCCGGGCCTCAAGAAGAACGAGCTCGGCTACACGCACCGCGACTACGAGGGCAAGATCTCGACCCTGTGCGCCGGCTGCGGCCACGACTCGATCACGGCCTCGATCATCGAAGCCTGCTACGAGCTCTCGATCGAACCGCATCGGGTCGCGAAGATTTCGGGCATCGGGTGCTCGTCGAAGACGCCGGACTATTTCCTCGGCAACTCGCACGGCTTCAACTCCGTGCACGGCCGCATGCCGTCGGTCTTGACCGGCGCCAACCTCGCCAACCGCGATTTGATCTATCTCGGCGTCTCCGGCGACGGCGATTCCGCCTCGATCGGCTTCGGCCAGTTCGCGCATTCGATCCGGCGCGGCGTCAACATGACCTATATCGTCGAGAACAACGGCGTCTACGGCCTGACCAAGGGCCAGTTCTCGGCGACCGCCGACCGCGGCTCGAAGTCCAAGAAAGGCGTGACCAACACCGACAACGCGATCGACCTCGTCGCGATCGCGCTGCAGCTAGGGGCCACCTTCGTCGCGCGCTCGTTCTCCGGCGACAAGAGCCAGCTGGTGCCGCTGATCGCCGCCGCGATCGGCCACAAGGGCGCATCCTTCATCGACGTCATCAGCCCCTGCATCGCCTTCAACAACCACGCCGGATCGACCAAGAGCTTCGACTATGTGCGGGAGCACAATGACGCCGTGAACCGGCTCGACGTGCTGGTCGGCCGCGATCCCATCGCCGTCGAGTATGCGCCGGGAACGGTGCAGGTGGTCGAGCAGCACGACGGCAGCAAGATCGCGCTGCGCAAGATCGACGCGGATTACGACCCGCACGACCGCCTCGGCGCCCAGACCTTCCTCCAGAAGCACGCCGCCAAGGGCCAGATCGTCACCGGTCTGCTCTACGTCGATCCCGATGCGGAAGACCTGCACACGCATCTCAACACGGTCGAGACGCCGCTCAATACGCTGGAGGCGGACACGCTGTGCCCGGGCTCGGCTGCGCTGGACAAGTTCAACGCCAGCCTGCGGTGATCATCGACCGCGCTCGACCGGCTGCCTGACACGTATGGTGATCTTCTCCGATACGACAGGCGGCTCGAACGGATAGTGCTTCGCGTCGCCCAGCACCAGCTGCAGCGTGTGCATCCCGGGTGGAAGTTCGAGCAGGGTTTCGGTCTGCCCCGCCCCGAAGTGCAGATGCGACTTGTCCTGCGGGATCGGCTCCTTGGGATCGATGGGATCGTTGACGTCGACCAGCAAATGATGATGGCCGGCGTTCTGGTACTCGTCGCCGGCGTGCGTCACGCCCATATTGCGCAAGCCGAACCGGACCCAGAACCCGCCCCGAACCTTCTGCCCGTCACGCGGGGTGATGAAATAAAGCTTGGCATCCTTGGGAGCGGTATTGCCCTGCGGATAGGCGACGCCTGGAAGCAATGCGAGCGCCGCCGCCAAGGCGGCGCAACGAATGATCTGCATCGAAATGACTCCACCACTTAAGGACTTTGCGCAACGCGGAATCCATGCGTCGGATAACGAACATTGGTATCGTAGCCATCGCGGTTGGACGGCCTCACATATCTCGAATCGTTCTTCCATGAACCCGAGCGCAGGACATGCGACGAGCAGTCCCCGCCGGTCCATGCCGAGCCGTCACCGGGTGCGCCCTGATAGGTCCTGCGCCAGCAGTCCTCGACCCACTGATCGACACCGCCACCCATGTCGTGGAGGCCGAACGGGTTCGGCTTGAAGCTGCCGACCTTCGCCGGCTGCTCGGCCGCGAGGTCACCGCAATCCTTGCATCCCGCCATGCCCGGCTGGAGCTTGTCGCCCCACCAATATTTCGTCTGCGTCCCGCCGCGCGCGGCGTATTCCCATTCGGCTTCGCTCGGAAGCCGATACGACTTCTTTGTGGTCCGCGCGAGCCAGGCCGCATATTGCTGCGCGTCGGTCCAGCTCACATTGGTGATCGGCGCATCGTCCTTGCCAATGGCGGTGAAGCCGCACGCCTTTGCAGCCGCGCATTCGTTCCATTCCTGCACGGTCACCGGATACTTTCCGATCGAGAACGGCTTGACCGTGACCTGGTGGACGGGACGTTCGGTCGGATCGTCATTGCTTCCCATCGCGAAGCTGCCGCCGCGAATGGCGATCATCTCGGGTTCGCGGAACGGCGTGGCCGATGGGCTTGGTGCTGGACTTGACGTCGAAGCACTTGACGCCGAAGCACTTGGCGCGGAAGCACTTGGCGCCGGAGCACTCGACGCTGAAGCACTTGGCGCCGGAGCACTTGGCGCCGGAGCGGGCGATGGAGACGATGCCGCCAATGAAGGAGACGGCTGCGGCGTTTGTGTCGCGGCTTCTCGCGGTGCAGGTTGCGGGCTCGGTGATGCGACCGGAGCCGCAGTCGGCGCGGCGGCCTGCTGGTTCACCCTGCCCGACGGCTGCGCCAGCAGATACCACAACACACCGGAAGCGATCACGAGGAGCGTGATGCCCAGAAGGAAGATCAGGGTATTCTCGCGCCGGCCTCGCGTCCTCCCGACCGCATCTGCGTCCGGCAGCACGCGATAGACACGCACCGGATCGGTGATGTTCTTGACCTTGCGGTCGCCGAGCGACTCATAGCCGCACACCACCTTGTGTTTGATCTGCTCGTAGATCGCGCCGGAGATGTAGACCTGACCGGGCTCGGCGATACCCTCGATGCGCGTGGCGATGTTGACGCCGTCGCCGTAGACGTCGTCCGGCTCCACGATGACGTCACCGAGATTGACGCCAATCCGATATTCGATCCGGGAGTCCTTCGGAAGCGAAGCGTTGCGCCCGACGAGATTCTGCTGAATGACGATGCTGCAGCGAACGGCCTCGACCGGACTGTCGAAGATCGCGATGAAGCCGTCTCCCGTCGTCTTCACCAACGTTCCATGGTGTTCGACGATGCTGGGCTCGATGAGATCCCGCTCGATCCGCTTGACGCGAACATGCGTGCCTTCCTCGTCGGCCTGCATCAAGCGGCTGTAGGAAGCGATGTCACCGACGATGATTGCGGCGAGACGACGAGGCATCGAGCCGTGTGGAGGCGGCTCGTCATGATTTCCGGATCTGAAGTTACGAATCTCGCCCATTGCGGGGAACTCCACAAACGCGGGTGAGCTTACGACATCGAATTTCAGCTGTCTGTGAAGACTATCACATTGATGATCCGCGACAATCTCGCAGAAATCAGCGGCGCCGAGTTCCCGGGCGGAATCGCGGCAAGGATTGAACCTTCGCGGACCGACAGCGGACTAAGGCTCGCGCGACCACCCGGCAGCGCAGCCTATGCCTGCTTCGACCGCCGCTGCGATGCGCGGCATCTTACCCGATGCAGGCGAATCCTCGCCCGCTTCAGCTGACAGCCTCGGGCGCCGGTTCAGGCTCCGGCACGGAGTGGTCCGAAGGGGCCGGCCGTCCGGCGCCCCAATATTGCTTGCAGGTCTCGAGCAATGTCTTGACGTCCATGGTCAGGCCGCCCGCATTGACGATCACGCTGTCAGCGCCAAGCGTCTTGTTCATCAGCGACAAGGCACGCCTCAGGAAGCCCCCGGAGAATCGCCCGGCGACAAGGGGATCGAGCTTGAGCACCACGAACTTCTGCAGGCGCTGCTCCCAGATCTGTATCTTCCGCACGGAGCTCCAGGCGATGGTCTCGTCGGCGAGCCTGAGGTCGCGAATGCCGACACGGCTGATGAAGACGACCGGCGACCTGGCCGAGATCAACCTCCAGAGCATCCTGAAGGTGGCGAGGCCGAAAAACACCGCACCGACATAGCAGGCGGCGACCTCGAACGTGGTGATGTTCTTGCCTTGCTGCCACATGAATGCGAGCGCAGCGCAGAGCAGCGTCAGCAGCAGACCGGCGCCGAAAAACACCAGCAGCCGTCCCCGGGAATAGCCGATCGTAATGTTGGGCAAGTTCTGACCTACGGACATGTTCGACCGCCACCAGCCTTTTGCAGCAACCCTGGGTTTACGAACGCCCCTTCTCCCGAGTTATTAGGACTGGAACCTTGCGCGAGGCTGCCCACGGGAATGCAAGGCATCGGCACTTGAACACGCGGCGTTCGGCTTGCGACTAACCGCCAGTCGGCTCTCACCCCCCTCCGATGCGGCCGTCAATGGTTCACGCGCCCGGTGCGATCATGAAAACCGCCGGAGCATCTTGTGGAGCGCCGTCTCGGCCCTGGGCGCGGCGCTTGGCGGCTCCAGCGCGAAGGCCACGACGGAAGCCGGCACAGGCAACAAGCTCAAGGTCGTCTATCACCTCAGCGACGCCGAGAAGGTCAATTTCGTACTCGGCAACATCCAGAACCACATTGACGGCGTCGGCGGCCCCCAACACGTCACCATCGCGCTGGTGATTCACGGGCCGGCGCTGAAGGCGTTTCACCGGGCACAGGCCAACCCCGACGTCGGCAAGCGCGTCGGCGATTTCTCCAAGGACGGTGTCGAGCTCGCGGCGTGCGCCAACACCATGAAGGCGCAGAACGTCACGCTGACGGGTCTGCTGCCGGGCTTCGTCAGCGCGGAGAAAGGCGGCGTGGTCCGTTTGGCCGAACTCCAGTCGCAGGGTTATCTCTACCTGCGGCCCTAGGCGTCGAAGTCTTCCATTCTCGGGCTTGACTTACTCATAACTCTACGATTATGAGTTTATCCATAACTTATGGGTTATGGATTCCACATGTCCGCCGCGCACGATCTTCTGTTCAGGACGCTCGCCGATCCGACCCGGAGGGCAATCTTCGAGCGGCTGTGCCGGGAGGGCGAGCAGACGGTCGGGGCACTGACCGCGACGTCAGGCGTTTCCCAGCCGGCAGTCTCAAAACATCTCGGCGCGCTGAAGCAGGCCGGGCTGGTGCGCGACCGCCATGCAGGACGCCAGACCCATTACAGCGCGCAGCCCGGCGCGCTGAATCCGCTGATCGACTGGACCGGCCAGATGGCCGGCTTCTGGCAGAACCGGCTCGATGCTCTCGACGATCTCCTGAAGAGGATGGACCAATGACCGAAGCTGCCGCCGAGATGCGCTCCGTGGTGATCGAGCGCGAATTTTCCTTTCCGGCCGAGCGGATCTGGCGCGCGCTGACGCAGCCGCATCTGATCGAGGAATGGCTGATGAAGAACGACTTCAAGCCGGTCGTCGGTCATCGCTTCAATCTTCGCGGCGAATGGGGCGGCGTGCTGGACTGTGAGGTCCTCACCATCGAGCCGCAGCGCGCGCTCGCCTATACCTGGAATTTCTCGCATGAGGACGCGGCGTTCGATCTGAAAAGCGTGGTGACCTTCACGCTGACGCCGACGAACGCGGGCACGCATTTGCGCGTCGAGCAGGCGGGCTTCAGCCCGACGCAGAAGCAGGCCTATGGCGGCGCGCATGCCGGCTGGAAGCAGTTTTTCGCCAAGCTGGACGAGGTGCTGGCGCGGGCTGACTAGGTCCGTCGCCGGCCTTCATTCGATCATCTCAAGAGGAGGTTTCATTGACCGGGAATATGTGGGTTCGACAAATCCATCGCTGGCTGTCCATCGCTTTCACGCTCGCGGTGATCGCGAACATTGTTGCCCTGACGCTGCAAATCCAGGCCACGTGGATCGGGCTGCTGGCATTCGTCCCGCTGATTCCGTTGCTCGCTACCGGGCTCTACATGTTCGCGCTGCCCTATGTCAGCCGTCGCAGCGGCGCGCGGCAAGAGGCGTGATCATGAAGAAGGCCGTGACCGCGAAGACAAGCAGCGCGACCAAGACGGACGCCACTTCGCCCTCCAGGATGATCGACGGCAGGATCAAGGAGCTCGGCGACTGGCGCGGCGAGATGCTGGGGCGCATCCGCGGCCTGATCAAGCAGGCCGATCCTGACGTCGTCGAGGAATGGAAATGGCGCGGCGTTCCCGTGTGGGAGCACGACGGCATCATCTGCACCGGCGAGACCTACAAGGCCGTCGTGAAGCTGACTTTTGCCAAGGGCGCGGCGCTGGACGACCCGGCCGGCCTGTTCAATTCCAGCCTCGAGGGAAACGTGCGCCGCGCGATCGACATTCGCGAAGGCGAAAAGATCAACGAGAGGGCGTTGAAGGCGCTCATTCGCGCGGCTGTGGAGCTGAATGGGTCCAAGAAGAAGCCGGCGAAGAAGCGATCGACTTAGACCACGTCAAATGCAAATTCTTGGTGACGGCCAGAGCAAGCGCCTCGTCCTTCGAGACGACCGCTCCGCGGTCTCCTCAGGATGAGGCTAAGCAGAAGCGCTGTCTGTCGACATAGCTCCCGCACACTCCGTCCTCATCCTGAGGGCCCGCCAGAGGCGGGCGCCTCGAAGGATGGGCCGCGGGCGAGCTACCGCCACGTCGATGTTCCAGCAGCTACCAGCCGTCTCAGGCCGCCGCCGGGATCGGGCGCGGGCTTACGACATATTCGCGCAGGACCTTGTCGTTGGCGTCGACCTCGATCAGTGAGACGTCGTAAGTCCAGAGATCGGCGAGGTGCTGGAGCACGCGCTTGGCGTCGGTCTCGTTGAGCTGCGAGCCCTTGATGACGTGGTGATGCAGGATCAGCCGGCGGTCGCCGGAGAGATCGACGTCGACCACTTCGATATTGGCGTCGATGAAGCCGACATCATGCTGCCGCGCCAGCTCACGCCGCACCCGGCGGAAGCCGCGATCGTCGTGGATGGCATCGACCCGGATGCCGGCGCGCTCCTCGGGATCGTCGTGCAGGTGGAACATGCGGAAGTGCCGCATCAGCTTCGGGCTCAGGAACTGCGCGATGAAGCTTTCGTCACGGTAGTTGGCCCAGACGTCGCGCAGCACGCCCATCACGTCGTTCTTGCCCGCAATGTCGGGGAACCACTCGCGGTCCTCGTCCTCCGGCCGGGTGACGATGCGCTCGATGTCCTGCATCACGGCAAAGCCGAGCGCATAGGGATTGAAGCCGGAGAAGCGCGGATCGTCGAATTCGGGCTGGAACACCACGTTGGTGTGCGATTGCAGGAATTCGAGGAAGTTGCCGTCGGAGATGCGGCCTTGCTGATGCAGCTTGGTCATGATGCGATAATGGACGTAGGTCGCCGTCCCCTCGTTCATCACCTTGGTCTGGCTCTGCGGATAGAAATATTGCGCGATGTGGCGGACGATGCGCAAAAGCTCGCGCTGCCAGGGCGCCAGCCGCGGCGCGCTCTTCTCCAGGAAGTAGAGCAGGTTTTCCTGCGGCAGGCCGAGCAGCTTGCGGCGGCGTTCGATGCTGAGCGCGGAGCGGGTCTTCGACGCCCCCTTCGGCACGGTGCGCCAGAGGTCGTTGAAGACCTCCTCCTCGTGCTGACGGCGGCGCCCTGCCCGCTTCTCCTCGGCGCGCAGATCCAGCTTCTTCTTGCCGGGATAGCGGTCGATGCCGTGCGACATCAGCGCATGCGCGGCATCCAGGGTGCGCTCGACCTCGACGCGGCCGTAGCGCTCCTCGCAGGTCATCACGTAGTTCTTGGCAAAGTCGAGATAGTCCAGAATGCCGTCGGCGTCGGTCCACTGCTTGAACAGATAGTTGTTCTTGAAGAAATGGTTGTGGCCGAAGGCGGCGTGGGCGATCACCAGCGTCTGCATCGTCGCCGTGTTCTCCTCCATCAGATAGGAGATGCAAGGCGAGGAGTTGATCACGATCTCATAGGCAAGCCCCATCAGGCCCTTGCGGTACGAGGCCTCGTGGAACGCGAAGTGCTTGCCGAACGACCAGTGCTTGTAGAACAGCGGCATGCCGACGGACGAGTAGGCATCCAGCATCTGCTCGGCGGTGATGACCTCGATCTGGTTCGGATAGACGTCGAGCCCGAGATCCTTCGTCGCCACCTCCTCGCAGGCATCGGTGATGCGCTGCAAGGTGTGGAAATCCCAATCGGCGCCTTCGAACAAGCGTTCCGTCATGGAGCGGCTTTCTCCTGGGAAGTTTCGCGGCGCTGGAACAGATCGTGGAACACCGGGAATATCTCGCTGCGCTCGCTGACCTTGCGCATCGAGAGCGGTGCGCCGCCGTTGCGCAGGCGGTCGTAGAGGGTCCAGAGCGAGGAGTCAGAGAGATCGAAGGCGCTGCCGCCGGACTCCCCGACCTCGAGATAGGCAAAGAACTGGCAGACCGGCAGGATCTTGTCGGTCAGCAGCATGCCCGTGAGCTCGCCGTCGGAATAGGAATTGTCGCCGTCGGAGGCTTGCGCGGCGTAGATGTTCCAGTCCGCCGGGTTGAAGCGCTCGCGCACGATCTCGTGCATGGCGTGGAGCGCGCTCGAGACCAGCGTGCCGCCCGAGGCCGGACCGTAGAAGAAGGTCTGCTCGTCCACCTCCTCGGCGCGGTCGGTGTGGCGGATGAAGACGATCTCGACATGCTTGTAGCGTCGCTTCAGGAACACGTAGAGCAGCATGTAGAAGCGCTTGGCGAGATCCTTCATGTGCTCGGACATCGAGCCGGAGACGTCCATCAGGCAGAACATCACCGCCTGCGCGACCGGCCGCGGCACCTTCTCGTAGCGGCGGTAGCGGATATCGAGCGGATCGACGAAGGGAATGCGCTTGGTCCTCGCCTTCAGCCTTTCGAGCTCGGCGAGCAGCACCACACGCTCGTCCTCGTCGGTGCATGCCGCGATCGCGGCTTCCAGCTCCTCGATCTCCTCCTTGCGGGGACGCTTGAGCGCGATGCGGCGCGCCAGCGCGAGCTTCACCGTCCGGCTGACCGAGATGTTGGCGGGCGAGCCGGACGTGGTGTAGCCGGCGCGCTGGATACCCTCGCTCTCGGTCTGCGCGATCTTGCGCTTGGCAAGATCCGGCAGCTCGAGGTCGTCGAGGAACAGATCCACGAACTCGTCGCGGGAGAGGACGAAGCGGAACGCGTCCTCGCTGTCGCCTTCGCCGGGACCGGAATCCTTGGCGCTGCCCTGGCCGGATCGCTGGAGGTAATCGCCCTCGATGAACTTCTTGTTCCCGGGCAACACCATGTCGCGCGTTCCGCCTTCACGGCGGAAACGCGGCTCGTGCATGCCGTCGAGCGGTATCGTGACCTCACCACCCTCCAGGACGTCCTTGATGTCGCGTTCCTGCGAGGTCTTCTTGACGGCGCCCTGCACCAGGGATTTGGCCCGACGCAAGAACCGCTGCCGGTTCTCAAGACTCTTGCCGCCTGGATTCAGGCGCCTGTCAATAATGTGAATGGGCACTTTTCCATCCGCTCCATCCGCCTCAACCGGCCTGCTTCACACGCATGTACCATTCGACGAGCCGGCGAACCTGACGCTCGGTGTAGCCGCGCTCCACCATGCGTGCGACAAACTCGCCGTGCTTCTTCTCCGTCTCGCCGTCCTTCTTCGACCCGAAGGAGATGACCGGAAGCAGGTCCTCGACCTGCGAGAATATCCGCTTTTCGATCACGTCGCGAATCTTCTCGTAGGAAATCCAGGTCGGATTCTTGCCGCCGTTCTGGGCCCGCGACCGTAACGAGAATTTGACCACCTCGTTGCGGAAGTCCTTCGGGTTGGCGATACCCGCCGGCTTCTCGATTTTGGTCAGTTCCTGGTTCAAAAGCTCGCGATCGAGCAGCTGGCCGGTGTCGGCATCCTTGAAGTCCTGATCCTCGATCCAGGCATCGGCGTAGTCGACGTAGCGGTCGAACAGATTCTGGCCGTAATCCGAGTAGGATTCGAGATAGGCCTTCTGGATCTCGTTGCCGATGAACTCGGCGTAGCGCGGCGCCAGGTCCGCCTTGATGAATTCGAGATAGCGCTTCTCGACTTCCTCCGGGAGCTGCTCGCGGCGGATCGACTGCTCCAGCGCGTACATCAGATGCACGGCGTCGGCTGCGACTTCCTGCGGATCGTGGTTGAAGGTCGCAGCCAGGATCTTGAAGGCAAATCGGGTGGAGACGCCGTCCATGCCTTCGTCGACGCCGGCGGCATCGCGATATTCCTGGACGCTCCGTGCCTTCGGATCGGATTCCTTCAGGCTCTCTCCGTCATAGACCCGCATCTTGCCGAACAACGTGGAGTTCTCGTGCTTGCGCAGGCGCGACATCACCGAGAACCGCGCCAACGTCTCCAGGGTCGAGGGTGCGCACGGCGCGGCCGCCAGCTCCGAGCCCTGGATCAGCTTTTCGTAGATCTTCTGCTCTTCGGTGGCCCGGAGGCAGTACGGCACCTTGATCACGCAGATGCGGTCGATGAAGGCCTCGTTGTTCTTGTTGGCCTTGAAGCTCGACCACTCGGCTTCGTTCGAGTGCGCGAGGATCACGCCGGTGAACGGGATCGCGCCGATATTCTCGGTGCCGATGTAGTTGCCCTCCTGCGTTGCGGTGAGCAGCGGGTGCAGCATCTTGATCGGCGCCTTGAACATCTCGACGAATTCAAGGATGCCCTGGTTGGCGCGGTTGAGGCCGCCCGAATAGCTGTAGGCGTCGGGATCGTTCTGCGCGTAGGTCTCGAGCTTGCGGATATCGACCTTGCCGACCAGCGAGGAGATGTCCTGGTTGTTCTCGTCACCAGGCTCGGTCTTGGAGACCGCGATCTGGCGCAGCCGCGACGGCTGGATTTTTGCGACTCTGAACTGAGAAATGTCACCGCCGAAGGCTTCCAGCCGCTTGTAGCACCACGGGCTCATCAGGCCGGTGAGGCGACGGCGCGGAATGCCGTACTTCTCTTCCAGCATCGGTCCGAGATGATCGGGATCAAACAGGCTGAGCGGGCTTTCAAACACCGGGCTCAATTCATCGCCGGCTTTGAGCACGTAGATCGGCTGCACTTCCATCAGCGACTTGAGCCGCTCGGCGAGCGAGGATTTGCCGCCGCCGACGGGGCCGAGCAGATAGAGGATCTGCTTGCGCTCCTCCAGGCCCTGCGCCGCGTGACGGAAGAAACCGACGATGCGCTCGATGGTTTCTTCCATGCCGTAGAAGCCGGCGAAGGCCGGATAGGTCCGGATGGTGCGGTTCAAAAAAATACGGCCAAGGCGTGGGTCCTTGGCCGTGTCAATCGTCTGAGGCTCACCGATCGCTGCTAGCAGTCGTTCGGCCGCGTTCGCGTATTTCATGGGATCGCTTCGACACGATTCCAGATATTCCGCCATCGACATGTCGTGTTGGCTTCTCGCCTCGAACGACTTAGCGAAAGCGTTGAATAGAGAATCGTTATACATGATCCCTCTCCGCGTGAGTTCCGCCACAAGCTGAAACGAAAGCAGTTACCGGACCGTTCCTCAGGCCATTTCGAATCAGCGTGAGCACATGACGATCATTGGACACCCTGGTGCCAACACGACGCAACGCACAACGTAGGCACTCGTTGAGTTACGAACAGGCACATGCCTGTAATTTGTGCGAATCTGTATCTATCTTCGCTCATTTCCAGAAAATGTCACTTGGTCGCAACATCCGGGCATTACCGGGGATGAGCCCATCCGGCACTGCAACATGGAGCGATCTGCGAGCGGCAATCTTATGACGCTTGTACGGCGAAGCCTTGCGTGCCGCGTTCATCTTCCTGCTGCAATGCGGTGCGCGCAGCGCTCGCAGCATGACAATCGCGGCAAGCGCGCAGCAGTGTATCAAAATCGGTCGCCAAACCCTCGGAGCGGATGACAATCCGTTCATTCTGCCGTTCATTCTGCCGTTCATTCTGCGCACGGGGCACCAAGGTGCTGATGGTGCAGAGCTGCCGCTGCAAGGCTGGCGTCAGCGTCAGCACGATCGCCTTGTGGCCGCGGCCTTCCTCAGCCGAAATCTCCGCAATCGAGTCCCACAGCAGAAATTCGTTGCCGATGCGGAGGTCGCGGATGCCATAGGGGGTGACGATCACCACCGGTCCCCGCTCGGCGGGCAGCAGCCAGATCAGCCGGCCGGTCACCAGGCCGAACAGCACGACGCCGGCATAGCCGACCGTCGTATCGTAGTCGCCCAGACCGTCCCACCAGTCGAAGGCAAGGGTCGCGCTGAACAGGGTCAATGCGAAACCCGCCGCGACCAGCAGCCGCAGCTGGGTCGTACATGGACTGATTTCGAGATCGTGGGTCGCATCGATGCATGCGGCCGGCGCGACCGATTGCGGGCTGTCGGCAACAGCGAGCGTCAGGCGGTCATGATGTGCGTGCATGCTTTTCCCCAGCATGGCCATTCGCGGCCGAGCGACGATCTATCAGGCGGACCGTAATCCGCTGATGACACTCCACGCAGACTGGGCTGACGAGACGAAGCGGCTACGTTGGTAACGAGCCCCTGGCCACTGCTCCGGCCGACGACTTTTTACGCAACACGGCTACTTCCGCCTGGATCGCCATGATCGCGACGGAGTTACACTGGAGGGTAAGACGCCTATCCCCTTGATTGGTTCCCTCCCGGGAGCATGTAGGCTAGAGGATAGCGCGTCAGGACCGGCGCGGAAACCCCTCGCCCGCAGGCTTGGAGATAAATAAACATCATGAATCCCGTCAAAGAACTGGAAAAGCACGGACAAGCCGTCTGGCTGGACTTCCTGGCCCGTGGCTTCATCGCCAAGGGCGACCTGAAGCGGCTGATCGACACCGACGGCGTCAAGGGCGTCACCTCCAACCCGTCGATCTTCGAGAAGGCGATCGGCAGCTCGGACGAGTATGATGCGCCGATCGGCAAGGCGCTGAAGCGCGGCGACCGGACCGTGGCCGACCTGTTCGAGGCCGTCGCGATCGAGGACATCCAGAACGCCGCGGACGTGCTCCGCCCGGTCTATGACCGCCTGAGGGGCGGCGACGGCTATGTCAGCCTGGAAGTCTCGCCCTATCTGGCGATGGACACCGCCGGCACGGTCGCCGAGGCGCGGCGGCTCTGGAAGGATGTCGACCGCAAGAACTTGATGGTGAAGGTGCCGGCGACGCCGGAGGGCCTGCCGGCGATCGAGACGCTGATCGGCGACGGCATCAGCATCAACATCACGCTGTTGTTCGCCAGGGACGTCTACCTCCAGGTTGCCGAGGCCTATCTCGCCGGTCTGGAAAAATACGTCGCCGGCGGCGGCGACCCGTCGCACGTGGCGAGCGTCGCGAGCTTCTTCGTCAGCCGCATCGACTCGGTCGTCGACAAGCAGCTCGACGAGAAGATCGCCCGCGCCAACGATCCATCCGAGAAGGAGCGGCTCGCCGCGCTGAAGGGCAAGGTCGCGATCGCCAACGCCAAGGTCGCCTACCAGGATTACAAGCGCCTGTTTTCCGGCCCGCGCTGGGACAAGCTCGCTGCCAAGGGCGCCAAGCCGCAGCGGATGCTGTGGGCCTCCACCGGCACCAAGAACAAGGACTACAGCGACGTCCTCTATGTCGAGGAGCTGATCGGTCCCGACACCATCAATACCGTGCCGCCGGCGACGCTCGACGCGTTCCGCGACCACGGCAAGCCGCGCGACAGCCTGGAAGAGAACGTCGACGACGCCCGCCGCGTGCTGGAAGAACTGGAGCGCTCCGGCGTCTCGCTCGAGGCAATCACCGAGGAGCTCGTCAAGGACGGCGTCAAGCAGTTCGCCGATGCCGCCGACAAGCTCTATGGCGCCGTCGCCCACAAGCGGGCAACCGTGCTCGGGCCCGCGATCGACCACCAGCTTCTCTCGCTCGGCGACGGCCTCGGCAAGGCGGTGGCCAAGAGCACCGAGGAATGGCGCGCCTCGGCAAAGATCCGCAGGCTGTGGCAGCGCGACAAATCGGTCTGGACCGGCACCGATGAGGACAAATGGCTGGGCTGGCTCGACAGCGCGGCGAAGGCCGACGTCGCCGACTATGAGGACTATGCGAGCCGCGTGAAGGGCCAAAAGTTCTCCGATGCCGTCGTGCTCGGCATGGGCGGATCGAGCCTCGGCCCCGAGGTGCTGGCCGAGACTTTTGCGCGGAAGTCCGGCTTCCCGAAATTGCACGTGCTGGATTCCACCGATCCGGCACAGGTCCGGGCCATGGAGGCCAGGATCGACATCGCCAACACCGTGTTCATCGTGTCCAGCAAATCCGGCGGGACCACCGAGCCGAACGCGATGAAGGATTATTTCCACGAACGCGTCGCACAGGCGGTCGGGCCGAAAGTGAAGACCGGCCATCGCTTCATCGCGGTGACCGATCCCGGCTCGTCGCTGGAGAAGGCGGCGAAGAGCCTCAACTACGCCCGCATCTTCCATGGGGAACCCTCGATCGGCGGCCGCTATTCGGTGCTTTCGCCGTTCGGCCTGGTGCCGGCGGCGACCGCGGGCATCGACGTCAAGACGCTGATCAAGCACGCGCTCTCCATGGCCCGCTCCTGCGGACCCGACGTGCCGCCAGGTGAGAACCCGGGCGTCCAGCTCGGCCTTGCCATGGGCCTCGCCGGCCTCGAAGGGCGCGACAAGGTGACGATCCTGTCGTCGAAGAAGATCGCCGATTTCGGCGCCTGGGCCGAACAGCTGATCGCGGAATCGACCGGCAAGGAAGGCAAGGGCCTGATCCCGATCGCCGGCGAACCGCTCGGCGAGCCCGCGCTCTACGGCAACGACCGCTTCTTCATCGACATTCGCACCGAAGGCGAAGCGGACGCCGCGCATGACTCCAAGCTCGCCGCGGTCGAAGCCGCCGGCCATCCCGTCGTGCGCATCGTGATGAAATCGATCGACCATCTCGGTCAGGAGTTCTTCCGCTTCGAGATGGCGACGGCGGTCGCGGGCAGCATCCTCGGCATCAACCCGTTCGACCAGCCGGACGTGGAAGCGGCCAAGATCAAGACCCGCGAGCTCACCGCGTCGTTCGAGAAGACCGGTGCATTGCCGGCCGAACAGCCGGTGGTCAGCACCGACGAGGCCGATCTCTACACCGACGAGGCCAACGCCACGGCGCTGCGCGCCGCCGGCGCCAACGGCGACCTCACCTCGTGGCTGAGAGCGCATCTCTCCCGCTCGGGTCATGGCGACTATGTCGCCCTGCTCGGCTACATCGCGCGCGACAAGGCGACGATCGACGCACTCCAGACGATGCGTCTCGAAGTGCGCGAGAAGCGTCACGTCGCGACTTGCGCCGAGTTCGGACCGCGCTTCCTGCATTCGACCGGGCAGGCCTACAAGGGCGGGCCCGACAGCGGCGTGTTTCTCCAGATCACGGCCGACGATGCCAAGGACTTGTCGGTGCCGGGCCAGAAGGCGAGCTTCGGCGTGATCAAGGCCGCGCAGGCGCGCGGCGACTTCGACGTGCTCACCGAGCGCGGCCGGCGCGCGCTCAGGGTCCACCTCAAGGGCGGGCTCAAGAAAGGTCTCGCGGCGCTCAACGCGGCGCTTAACGATGCGCTGAACTAAGGGAATCTCTCGATGCAACTCGGCATGATCGGCCTCGGCCGGATGGGCGGCAACATCGTTCGCCGCCTGATGCGCCGCGGTCATACGACCGTGGTCTACGACAAGGACGCCAAGGCCGTCGCGGGTCTCGCCGCAGACGGCGCTGTGGGCTCAACGACGCTCGAAGAATTCATCTCGAAACTCGAGCGGCCGCGCACGGCCTGGGTGATGCTGCCGGCCGGCCACATCACCGAGACCACGATCGACACCATCGCGGGCGTGATGCAGGAAGGCGACGTCATCATCGACGGCGGCAACACGTTCTGGCAGGACGACGTCCGGCGCGGCAAGGCGCTCAAGGAGCGCGGCATCCACTATGTCGACGTCGGCACCTCCGGCGGAGTCTGGGGTCTCGACCGCGGCTATTGCATGATGATCGGCGGCGAGAAGCAGGTGGTCGACCGGCTCGATCCGATCTTCGCCGCGCTTGCGCCCGGCGCCGGCGACATTCCGCGCACGGAAGGACGTGAGGGGCGCGATCCCCGCATCGAGCAGGGCTACATCCATGCAGGCCCCGTGGGCGCCGGCCATTTCGTCAAGATGATCCACAACGGCATCGAATACGGCCTGATGCAGGCCTATGCCGAAGGTTTCGACATCCTCAAGAATGCCAACATCGAGGCCTTGCCGGCTGATCATCGCTACGATTTCGACCTTGCCGACATCGCCGAGGTGTGGCGGCGCGGCAGCGTGATCCCGTCCTGGCTGCTCGACCTCACCTCGACGGCGCTCGCCGACAGCCCTGCCCTTGCGGAATATTCCGGCTTCGTCGAGGATTCCGGCGAAGGCCGCTGGACTGTGAATGCCGCGATCGACGAGGCCGTGCCGGCCGAAGTTTTGACCGCGGCCCTCTACACACGTTTCCGTTCACGCAAGGAACACACCTTCGCCGAAAAAATTCTCTCCGCAATGCGCGCGGGTTTCGGCGGCCACAAGGAGCCGAAGCAGCCGGGCGCTTCGAAACCCAAATAAGAGCCGAAGTAACAAGTAACAGAGCGAAGGCCGATCATTCGTGACAAAAGACCCGCAGGCCAAGCGCAAGCCCGAAAATTGCGCCTTCGTCATCTTTGGCGCGACCGGTGACCTTACCCATCGGCTGGTGATGCCGTCGCTCTACAATCTGGCCGCCGAGCACCTGTTGCCGGAGAAGTTTTGCGTCGTCGGCGTGGCCCGCAACCGCCAGTCGGATGACGAGCTGCGCGACAGCCTGCTGAAGGGCCTGCGGCAATTCGCGACGCGGCCCGTGGACGACGACATTGCCCGGAAGCTGCTGGAATGCGTGACCTTCGTCGAGGCCGATCCGAAGGATCCCCCGTCCTTCGACCGCTTGCGCACGCATCTGGATTCGCTGGAATGCGCGCAGGACACCGGCGGCAACCGACTGTTCTATCTCGCGACCCCGCCCGCCGCCTTCGCACCGACCGCGCGGGAGCTCGGCCGCACCGGAATGATGAAGGAGAACGGCGCCTGGCGTCGGCTCGTAATCGAAAAGCCGTTCGGCACCGATCTCGCGTCAGCCAAGGCGCTGAATGCCGAGCTCCTGAAGATCATGGACGAGCACCAGATCTACCGGATCGATCATTATCTCGGCAAGGAGACGGTGCAGAACATCCTGGTGCTGCGCTTTGCCAACGGCATGTTCGAGCCGATCTGGAATCGCAACCATATCGACCACATCCAGATCACCGTGGAGGAGAAGCTCGGCGTCGGCCATCGCGGCGGCTTCTACGATGCCACCGGCGCACTGCGCGACATGGTGCCGAACCATCTGTTCCAGCTGATGTCGCTGGTCGCGATGGAGCCGCCGGCGCGGTTCGATGCGCATTCCGTGCGCTCCGAAAAGGCCGACGTGCTGACGTCGATCCAGCAGCCGACCCGGGAAGAGGCGCTGAAGAATTCGGTGCGCGCGCAATATCTCGCCGGCCGCATCGGCGACGACGCGATCACGGACTATCGCAAGACCGAGGACGTCAAGCCCGGCAGCAGCACCGAGACCTTCGTCGCGCTGAAGCTGATGATCGACAATTGGCGCTGGGCCGGCGTGCCGTTCTATCTGCGCACCGGCAAGGCGCTCGGCCACAAGCGCACGGAAGTGGCGATCAAGTTCAAGCAGGCGCCGCTGTCGATGTTCTCAGGCACGGATGTCGACCGCCTGTCGCAGAACTTCCTCACCATCGGCATCGCGCCGACCGAGACCATCGAGCTGCAGTTCAACGCCAAGATCCCGGGGCCGAGTATCACCATCGACGGCGTCGAGATGAAGTTCAGGTACGGCGACTATTTCCGCGCCGATCCCTCGACCGGCTACGAGACGCTGATCTACGACTGCATGATCGGCGACAACATCCTGTTCCAGCGCGCCGACGGCATCGAGGCCGGATGGCAGGCGGTGCAGCCGTTCCTGGACGCCTGGAAAAGTGAAGGCACCAACGGCATCGAGACCTATCCCGCCGGCAGCGACGGCCCGGCTTGCGCCGACGAACTGCTGAAGCGTGACGGACGAAGCTGGCGGAAGTTTACGTGATGGAAGCGGCCGACCAGCCGAAGCTGATCGTCGCGGCCGACGCCGAGGCGCTGGCGCAGGCCGCAGCCGACCGGGTGCTGGCGCGGATCGCCGCCAATCCCGGGCGGATCGCGATCTGCCTCACTGGCGGCTCCAGCCCGAAGAAGCTCTATCAATTGCTCGGCAGCGACGCGTATCGCGGCAAAATCCCGTGGGACCGCGTGCACTGGTTCATCGGTGACGAGCGTTTCGTGCCTTCGAGCGATCCCCTCAACAACATGGCAGTCGCGCGCGCGACCTTTCTCGACCGCAATGCGCCGTCCGGGCATATTCACCCGATCCCGACCACGGCTGAAAGCCCCGAAGCGGGTGCCGAGGCCTATGCGCGCGAGCTTCAGTCCTTCTACGGCGCCAAAAGCCTCGATCCGGCACGGCCGCTGTTCGACATGGTCCTGATGGGCGCGGGCCCGGACGGCCACACCGCCTCGCTCTTCCCCGGCTACCCCGCGATCGAGGAGACCACGCGCTGGGTGGTCGGCGTCCCCAGGGCCAATGTCGCGCCTTTCGTGCCGCGAGTCTCGCTGACCCTGCCCGCCTTGGCCTCCTGCCGCGAAATGCTGTTCGAGATTGCCGGGCACGACAAGCAGCCGATCTTGACGCGCCTGCTCAATGGCGAGACTCTGCCGGCTGTACGCGCGCGCTCGAATGGTGAGACCGTCTGGCTGGTCGATCAGGCCGCGCTTCCGGAGGGAATCCGTGGCGGGCGTTGAAGCACCTTGTGCGTTGATCGTGATGGGCGTGTCGGGTTCAGGCAAGAGTACGGTTGCGGAGGCGCTCGGGCAGCGGCTCGGCTGGCGTTTCGAGGACGGCGACAGCTTTCACCCCGCCAGCAATGTCGAGAAGATGCGGGCGGGCCATCCCCTCACCGACGAGGACCGCTGGCCCTGGCTCAACGCCATTGCCGACGAGATCGCCCAGGTTTGCGACAAGAGCGAGCACGTGATCATCGCCTGCTCGGCGCTGAAGCACACCTATCGCGACGTGCTGCTGCGCGGACGCGACGACGTCCGCTTCGTCTTCCTGAGGGGCACCAGGGAGCTGATCGCCGCCCGCCTCGCGCAACGCAAGGGCCATTTCATGCCGCCCGAACTGCTGACGAGCCAATTCACGACGCTGGAGCCGCCCGAGGCCGGCGAGCATGTCGTCACCGTCTCGATCGACGAATCCGTCGAGGCGATCGTGGACGGCGTGGTACGGCAATTGAAACTGAGCGGGGCGAAACGCTGAGGCCGATAAACCCTGAGGTCCTGCCATGACGAAAATCTCACTGGTCGTCTCCGACGTCGACGGCACGCTGCTGACCAAGGACAAGACGCTGACGGAGCGCGCGCGGTCCGCGGTCCAGCGGCTGCACAAGGCCGGCATCGGCTTCACCATCACCTCCAGCCGCCCCGCGATCGGCATGCGGTTCCTGGTCGAGCCGCTGGCGCTCTGGCTGCCGATCGGCCCGTTCAACGGCTCCTCGATCGTCGATCCCGAGATGCATCCGGTCGAGCAGCACCTGATCCCGGCGAGCGCCGCCGAACGGTCCTTGCAGATCCTCCGGGATTTCGGCGCCGACATCTGGCTCTTCACCACCGACAAATGGCTGATCGACCACCCTGATGGTAAATACGTCGCGCACGAGCAGCACACGATCCGCTCCGATCCCACCATCGTGACGGATTTCTCGCCATACGTTGCGAACGCCTGCAAGATCGTCGGCGCCAGCGCCGATGCCGCCGGCCTGGAGCGTTGCGAGAAGGCGATGCAGGAGGCGCTGGGCAGCGCGGCCACCGCGGTGCGCTCGCAGACTTACTATCTCGACATCACCCCGCCCGGCTTCGACAAAGGCACCTTCGTGCAGGCCATGGCCAAGCGCCTTGGGATTTCCACCGACGCGGTCGCCACCATCGGCGACATGCAGAACGACCTTGCGATGTTCCGCGTCAGCGGCACCTCGATCGCCATGGGCAATGCCACCGACAGCGTCAAGGACCAGGCCACCCACGTCACCGCAACCAATGAGCAGGACGGCTTTGCAGAGGCGATGGAGGTGATTTTGAAGCGGAACGGGGTGGGCTGATATCTGATGAGACGAGACTCGACTGGCGCCGCGACGGAGGTGCGTTCCCTCCCCCCTTACTTCGACCGCTGCACCGCCGGCTTTTCGCTTTCCTGCCTCGCGGCCGAGAGATTGTGCGCGGTGTTGATCAGCGCGATGTGGGTCAAGGCCTGCGGGAAATTACCGGTCTGGCGCCGGGCGCCTGAATCATACTCTTCGGCCAGGAGGCCGACATCGTTCGCGATGCCGACCACGCGGTCGAGCAAGGCTTGCGCCTTGTCGAGATCGCCCGCCAGCACATGCGCGTCGGCCAGCCACAGGCTGCACGCCAGGAACGCGCCCTCGATCGGCTGCGTCTCCTCGGACACTTCGCGCGGATCGTGCCGCAGCACGAAGCCGTCGCGCATCATGTGTTTCTCGACGGCGGCGATGGTGCCCCGAATGCGCGGGTCCGATGGCGGCAGGAAGCCGACGGCCGGCAGCAGCAGCACGCTGGCATCGAGCAGCTTTGAACCATAGAAGTCGACGAAGGCATTCTCCTCTGCGTCAAATCCCTTGTTGCAGACATCGCGATGAATGGCTTCGCGCAGGGCACGCCAATGCAGCAGCGGCGCCTTGAAGCCAAAGGTCTCGGCGCTCTTGATGCCGCGGTCGAAGGCGACCCAGGTCATGACCTTGGAGAACACGTAGTGCTTCGGCTGTCCACGCAGCTCCCAGATGCCGTTGTCGGGATGGTCCCATACCTCGGCGAGATGGTTGAGCACGGCGCATTCCAGCGCCCAGGTCGTCTCGTCGTCGAGCTTCAGCTTCGCCATGCGCGACTGGTGGAAGGCGTCGATCAGTTCGCCGTAGACGTCGAGCTGGAGCTGCGCATGCGCGGCGTTGCCGACGCGCACCGGTTGGGCGCCCTCATAACCGTCGAGCCAGCCCGCTTCCCATTCCAGCAGACGCCGCTGGCCCCAGATGCCGTACATGATCTGCATGTCCGCCGGCGAGCCTGCCGCCGCGCGCAGCAGCCAATTGTGCCAGGCCAACGCTTCCTCGGTGTAACCCGAGTTCATCAGCGCCAGCAGCGTGAAGGTCGCATCGCGCAACCAGCAGAAGCGGTAATCCCAATTCCTGGCGCCGCCGAGCTTTTCCGGCAACGAGGTGGTGGGCGCCGCGACGATGCCGCCGGTCGGGCCGAAGGTCAGCGCCTTCAGCGTGATCAGCGAGCGTACGATCAGATCGTGATAATCACCGTCGCGGGTGCAGCGGCTGCACCATTCGTTCCAGAATTTCTCGCTCTCCTGGAAGGCGATCTCCGGATCGATCGGCGCGGGCGGATCGAGATGCGAGGGGCCGTAGGTCAGCACGAACGGCACGGTCTCACCCGCCTTCACGTCGAAGTCGGAGACCGTGGTGAGATCCTCGCCGCGGGTCTCCACCGGGGTGCGCAGCACCGTCATGTCCTGGCCGGCGATCGCCAGCAGCGAATGGTCGATGCGTCGCACCCAGGGAATGTCGACGCCGAAGCCGAAGCGGATGACAAGCTCCATCCGCATCTTCACCGTGCCCGTGAGGCCGCGGACCAGCCGCACGATGTCGGAGGCCTTGCCGCGCGGCGGCATGAAGTCGATCAGCGCAACGGTGCCGCTCCTGGTCTCGAAGCGCGTTTCTAGGATGAGGGTGTTGCCGAGATAGCGGCGCGAGATGGAGGTCGTGTCTTCGCCCGGCGCGATCAGCCAGCGGCCGTTCTTGTGCGTGCCGAGGATCGCGGCAAAGCAGGCATCTGAATCGAAGGCCGGCCAGCACAGCCAGTCGATCGAGCCGTCGCGCCCGACCAGCGCTGCGGTCTCGCAATCGCCGATCAGCGCATAGTCCTCGATCCTCTGAGCCAATGTGTTACGAGCCCCGGAAAATCCGCCGTTTCAACTCCCGCCGGTCAACGAACGTTCCCGCGTCGCCGCCTTCAAGGCCGTAACATCGACCTTGGCGGCGATCTTGTCGAGCGCCACCGGCAGGCGCTGGCGCCAGTTCGGATGCTCGTCGATCGTACCGGGAATGTTGGGCTGGTCAATCACGCCGAGCAGATCCTCCAGCGACACCGCCAGAAGACGCGACGGCGTCCGCGACAGGAACGCGAGCACCGAATAGAGATCGTTTGCGTTGATGCCGTTCTGGCGCAGGATCTCGTCGAGCCTGCCGAGCGCATCCCAGCGCGCCTGGTCGTTCTCGCCGGGGTCGAGCCCGAGCGAGCGCTTCATCTTGAGATCGCTGAAGGAGCGCCAGCCGGCATAGGTGCACAGATCATGCGTGTTCAGCGTGACCAGCGCATTGGGCCGGTAATGGTCGGCATTGCGGAAGCGGCCGGCATCGTCGCGCTCGAACATCATGACGAGGTAGGACCAGATGCCGAAATCCTGCATCGTCTCGCGGAAACCTTCCGGCACGGTGCCGAGGTCCTCGCCGATCACGATGCATTTGTGCGCCGCGCTCTCGCGCACCACGGCGCCGAGCAGCGCCTCGAACGGCATCTGCACATAGGCGCCGTTGTCCGGCTTGAAGCCGCGCGGCACCAGATACAGCCGCTTCAAGCCCAGCACGTGATCGAGCCGGATCGCGCCGGCATGGCGCATCGAGGCGGCCAGCATGTCGGCGAATGGCACGAAGGATTGCGCCTCCAGACCACCGGCATTGAAGCCGGCAAGGCCCCAATCCTGTCCGACGGTGTTGAGCACGTCGGGCGGCGCGCCGACGGCGAGATGGCGCGAAATCGCCATCTGCTCGTTCCAGGCGTCGAAGCCGTTGGACTGCACGCCGACGGCGACGTCGAGATAGAGCCCGACGCGCATGCCGAGCTGGCCGGCCAATTCCTTGGCGGCCTGCAATTGGCTATCGGCCGTCCATTGCACGAATTCGACGAACTCGACCTCGCGCTTGTCGGGACCGTTGCGGAGCTCGGCGCATTTGGCTTCATCCGGCTGCTGCCACTCTTGCGGCCACTCCCACCAAGGCCCGGAGAAGCGATGCCGCAGCACCTCGAAGCAGGCAAAGCGGGACAACAGCGGCGCGCGGTCCGCGCGGAAGGCGTCGAATTCCTTGCGGCGCGCCTCGCTCGCGCTCGTCACGAAACTGTTGTAGGCGGCGCGCAGGCCGAGCCATTTCAGCGCCGCCATGTCCGCATAGGGCACACGGTCGCCTTCGCGCAGCCGCGCGGCGGTCGCCGCCGCGTCGGGGACGAGGTCGGCGGCAAACTCCGGGATGGCCTCGACGTCGATATAGAGCGGGTTGAGCAACAGCCGGCTGTTCGGCGAATAGGGGCTGCAATCGGCGGGGTGGTTGTCGAACAGGACATGCAGCGGATTGAGCCCGACGCCATCGGCGCCGAGCTGCCTGGCGAGGCGGACGAGATCGGCAAGGTCAGTGAAATCGCCAATGCCCCAATTGCGGTCCGAGCGGACGCTGTAGAGCTGCACGGCGAGCAACCAGCCTCGGGCGAAATCGCCGCCGAAGGCGCGTTCGGGCGCCACGATCATCGGCACCTCTTCCGCAACACCCTTGGCATCGGTCAGCGTCAACCGGTGATAACCGAGCGGCAGGCCGGCGGGCCAGGCGATCACGGGCTCGTGGGTCTCGCCTTGCGCGATCACATTGCCGTTTGCGCGCAATGTCCATTGCAGCGGCGGCGCGCCGATTGTCGTCAATTCGGTACGCGGATGTCCCAGGGCGCGCACCACCACGGGCCCGCCGACGAAGCGGTAAACCCGCTTCTCCGGCAGGGCCTCGAGGATGGATTTGAGGGCCACGGGATCGGTGACCCGCAGCTTTCCGAGGGCATCGACGAATTCGGACTGAACGCCCTTGATCCGGGCTTGAGCTAAAAGATCCATTCGGCACGCAGCTTGCAGGCCGTCATCCGGCCGGGGGCAGGGAATTTAACGAGGTCGTGGAAGAGGTTAGTCAGGGCTAACTCGCAGACCGTGCCTGCCGTTCCCAAGGGAACCAATGACACACAAGCGGCTTTCTATATTGGTATCAAGCGTAGGTTCCCGACAAGGGAAACGGGCTCCTGCTTTCTTGTCAATGGCATCACCGTGAACAAGACAATTCAAACTGTCGAGAGTGCCGCAGCCGGCGGCGCTTTCCTCATCGAAGATATCTATCCCTCGATCGACAGCGGCCGTTTCGCCGTGAAGCGGATTGCAGGCGAACGGGTCGACGTCTGGGCCGACATCTATCGCGACGGCGGCGCGGTGATCGGTGCTGCGCTGATCTGGCGAGGAGAACAGGACCGGGAATGGCGGAGCGAGCCGATGATCCATCACGGCAATGACCGCTGGTCCGGCGCGTTCACCCCCGTCGAGCCCGGCCAATATGTCTATGCGATCGAAGCATGGACCGACGAATTCGCCACCTGGTCGCACGGGGTCGAGCGCAAGCGGCGCGCCGGCGCGGACGTCAGCCTCGACGCGATCGAGGGCGCCGGCCTCCTGACCAAGGCACATGGCGCCCGGCAGGACGCCGCGGCGGTCATCGTGAAGCAATGCGAGGACTATCTTCAGACCGGCGATGTCGGCTCGCTGCTGGCAGCCGATCTCGGCGCGGCCATGGCTGAGAGCCAGTCGCGGCCCGACCTGACCCGCTCGCAGAACTTCCCGCTGATCGTCGACCGCGACAGAGCGCGCTTCGGCGGCTGGTATCAGATGATGCCGCGCAGCCAGAGCCAGAGCCCCGGCCAGCATGGCACGCTCCGTGACTGCATCGCGCGCGTGCCCGACATCGCCGCGATGGGATTTGACGTGCTCTACTTCACGCCCATCCACCCCATTGGCCGCACCCGCCGCAAGGGCCGCAACAATGCGCCGGTGGCGACCGAAGGCGATCCCGGCTCGCCCTATGCGATCGGCACGACCGAGGGCGGGCACGATGCACTGCATCCCGAGCTCGGCACGATCGAGGATTTCCGCGCGCTGGTCGCGACCTGTCTCGAATACGGCCTCGAGCTCGCGCTCGACTTCGCCGTGCAATGCTCGCCGGACCATCCCTGGCTGAGGCAGCATCCGGAATGGTTCAAATGGCGGCCGGACCGCTCGGTGCGGACTGCGGATGATCCCTATTCGGACATCGTCATCCCCGATTTCGCCTCCGTCGACCGGGCCGGGCTGTGGAACGCGTTTCGCGATGCCATGCTGTTCTGGATCGACCACGGCGTCACCATCTTCGCCATCGACAATCACGACACCGCGCCGCTGCCGTTCTGGGAGTGGCTGATCAGCGACATCCGCCGCCGCCATCCCGAGGTGATCCTGTTCTCCAAGACCTTTGCACGGCCGAAGCTGATGAAGGGCCTCGCCAAGCTCGGCTTTGCACAGTCCTTCAGCCATTTCCCCTGGCGCACGGCGAAGTGGGAGCTGGAGCAATATCTGGGCGAGCTGACCCGCTATCCCGAGCGCGATTTCTATCGGGCGAACCTGTTCGTGAGCACGCCCGACCTGCTGCCCTATCATCTGCAGGGCGGCGAGCCCTGGGCGTTCAAGTCGCGGGTCGCGCTGGCCGCGACGCTGTCCGGCAGTTATGGCATCTACAGCGGGTTCGAGCTGCTGGAGCATGACGCGATTCCCGGCCACGAAGAATATCTCGATTCCGAGAAATACCAGATCAAGCCGCGCGACTGGGACCGGCCCGGCAACGTCAAGCCCTACATCGCCGCGCTCAACCGCATCCGCAACGATAACGCCGCGCTTCAGCAAACGGAGAATCTGCGCTTCCTCGGCGTCGAGGATGACGAGACGATCGCCTTTGCCAAGGAGGCGGCCGGTCCAGCCAACACCGTCGTCGCGGTCATCGCCCTCTCGGGCCATGTCCGCGAAGTCTGGTTGCCGCTGGGCGACCTCACCATCGACGTCGGCGGCGCACGCCGCCACGTCACTGCACTCGAAAATCTCATCACAGGCGAACTGTCCCGCATCGAATGGGGCGGGATCAGATTATATATCGATCCCGACCGCGACCCGGCGCTGCTGTTCCGCTGCCTGGCGTAAGGATCACGCCATGAATGTTTTGTCTTCCGTCGACACCCAAAAAGCCGAGGCAGCCGAGATCGTGGATGAACTCTGGTACAAGGACGCCATCATCTACCAGCTCCACGTCAAGGCGTTTGCCGACAGCAACCATGACGGCATCGGCGATTTCGCCGGACTGACCGAGAAGCTGCCCTATCTCCAGGAGCTCGGCGTCACCGCGCTGTGGCTGCTGCCGTTCTATCCATCGCCCGGGCGCGACGACGGCTACGACATCGCCGACTACGGCTCGGTCAATCCCGATTTCGGGACGATGAAGGACTTCAAGCGCTTCATCCAGGAAGCGCAGAAGCGCGGCCTGCGCGTCATCACCGAGCTCGTCGTCAATCACACCTCCGACCAGCACAAATGGTTCAAGCGCGCGCGCCGCAGCCATCCGGGCTCGAGCGCCCGCAACTGGTATGTCTGGAGCGACACCGACCAGAAATACCAGGGCACGCGGATCATCTTCACCGACACCGAGAAGTCGAACTGGACCTGGGACCACGAAGCCGGGGCGTTCTACTGGCATCGCTTCTTCTCGCACCAGCCGGACCTCAATTTCGACAATCCGCGCGTGGTCAGCGCCCTGATCCAGGTCATGAAGCGCTGGCTGGATGCCGGCGTCGACGGATTCCGCCTCGACGCCATCCCCTATCTCTGCGAACGCGACGGCACCAACAACGAGAACCTCCCCGAGACGCATGCCATCATCAAGCGCCTGCGCCAGGAACTGGACTCCTACTCCAAGGGCAAGCTGCTACTGGCTGAGGCCAATCAATGGCCGGAGGACGTGCAGGAATATTTCGGCCGCGGCGACGAGTGCCACATGGCCTACCACTTCCCGCTGATGCCGCGCATCTACATGGCGATCGCGCAGGAAGACCGCTTTCCGATCACCGACATCTTGCGCCAGACGCCGGACATTCCCGCAAGCTGCCAATGGGCGTTGTTCCTGCGCAACCATGACGAGCTGACGCTGGAGATGGTCACCGACGTCGAGCGCGACTATCTCTGGACCACCTACGCCAACGATCCCCGCGCCCGCATCAATGTCGGCATCCGCCGGCGCCTCGCGCCGCTGATGGACAATGACCGCCGCAAGATCGAGCTGATGAACTCGCTGCTGCTTTCCTTTCCCGGCACGCCGATCATCTATTACGGCGACGAGATCGGCATGGGCGACAACATCTATCTCGGCGACCGCAACGGCGTGCGCACGCCGATGCAGTGGAGCCCGGATCGCAATGGCGGCTTCTCCCGCTGCGATCCGGCCCGCCTCTATGCGCCGCTGATCATGGACCCCGTCTACGGCTACGAGTCGGTCAACGTGGAGGCGCAGTCGCGCAGCCTGTCCTCGCTGCTCAGCGCCACCAAGCGCCTGATCTCGGTGCGCAAATCGACCCTCGCCTTCGGCCGCGGCACCATGACCTTCATCCGCCCGGCCAACCGCGCCGTGCTGGCCTATGTCCGGCAGTACAACGACGAGGTGATCCTGTGCGTCGCCAACCTCTCGCGCGCAGCCCAGGCGACCGAGCTCGATCTGTCGCCGTGGAAGGACCGCATTCCGCAGGAGATGCTCGGACGCACGCGTTTTCCGCCGATCGGCGAAGTGCCCTACATGATCACGCTGGGGCCTTACGGCTTCTACTGGTTCCAGCTCACCGAGCGCAACAAGTCCGAGCCGGTGACGCCGCGCGCGGTGCCTGAGTTCGAGACGCTGGTGGTGCCGGTCAATTCGACCTGGGTGTCGCTGGCGCGCGAGCGCGGCGTGTTCGAGCATGAGGTGCTGCCAGGCTTCCTGTCGCGCACGCGCTGGTATCCCGAGCAAGATCCCAAGCAGATCAAGCCGACGCTGACCTCGGCGGTGCCGTTCTGCGACATCGGTGACAACAGGCCCTGGATCGCGGTCTTCGAAACCCCGCAACAGGATGCCACGGCGCGCTACGTGCTGCCGATGCAGATCGAATGGGTGCGCTTCGACCGCGAACGCTTCAACCCGAAGGCGCTCGCCGCCGTGCGTCAGGGCGCGCGCGAAGGTACCTTGCTCGACGTTGCGACCGAGCAGATCTTCATCGGCCTGTTCCTGCGCAATCTGTCGCAGAACCTGGTGGTGGAAGAGAACAATCTGCGCCTGGAGTTCAAGGCGACCAGCCGGTTCGCCGATTACATCATCAAGGAGCCCGAGCGCATCCGCGCCATCGAGCAGTCGAACAGCACGGCGCTGGTCGACAACCAGTACGTCGCCAAGATCTATCGCCAGCTCGAAGGCGGCATCAATCCCGAGATCGAGATTGGCTCCTACCTCACCGACGTCGCGCACTTTGCCAATACGCCGGCGCTGCTCGGCAGCGTCGAACTGGTCGAAGGCGACAGAAGCAGCGCGGTCGGCGTGCTGCACGCCTATGTCGAGAACCAGGGCGACGGCTGGGCCGTCACCACGGGTTATCTCGACCGCTATATCGACGAGCAGCGGTTGGCGCCGATGAGCGAAGCGCCCCGAGAGACCCAGGAGCAGGCGCCTTATCTGCACTTCATGGCGCAGATCGGCCGGCGGCTCGCCGAGCTGCACGTGGCTCTCGCCGCCGCAAGGCCCGACGATCTCGCGCCGGAGCCGATCGACCCCGCGCAGGTCGAGCGCTGGGCATCCGAGCTCAAGGCACGAGCCGAGCGGATCTTCGAACGGCTGGCCGACAGCCGCGACGGCCTGCGCGAGACCGACCGGCCTCTGATCGACCAGCTCGTCGCGGTGCGCGCGACCCTGCCCGACCACCTCAATGCGCTCTTGCCATCCGACATCGGCGGGTTGAACATCCGTCATCATGGCGACTTCCGCCTCGGGCAAATTCTGATCGTGAAGGACGATATCTTCATCATCGACTTCGACGGCGATCCGCGTCTGCCGCTGGCCGACAAGCGGCGCAAGGCACCTGCCGCACGCGACGTCGCCGGCCTGATCCGCTCGATTGAGCTTTCGGTTAACACAGCGCTCGGCCGCGCGCTGACGGGCGCATCCGACGAGCAGGACCGGCTCGCGACCGCACTCGGCGAATGGCGCGAACGCGCCGCCGCGACATTCCTTAACGCTTACCGCGAAGCCATGACCGATCGCCGGCTGTGGCCGGAAGATCGGCAATCCGCGGAAGGCCTGTTAAGGTTTTTCCTGCTTGATCAAGCCTTCGACGAAGTAGAGTACGAGCTGTCCCACCGGCCTGAGGGGCTCCGCGCGCCGCTGACCGGACTGCTTCGCATTCTGTCCAATGAGAGCGAAGCCCATGCCTAAACTGCCAGCCGAGGCCTACGCGATCATCGAGGGCCGCCACTCCGACCCCTTCCATTATCTCGGGATGCATCCCGAGGGCGGCAAGAGCGTGGTGCGCGCGTTCCTCCCCGAGGCCACCAATGTCGAAGCGGTGGGTGAACATGGCGAGGTGGCGAAGCTCGATCGCGTCCACGATTCGGGCCTGTTCATCGGCGCCCTGCCGAACGGCTCGAAGCGCTATCAGCTCCGCGCCAGGTTCGGCGACAACATCGTCGAGTTCGAGGACGCCTATCGCTTCCCGCCGATCCTGACCGATTTCGATCTCTATCTGCTCGGCGAAGGCACCCATCAGCGCCTCTACGACAAGCTCGGCGCGCATCCGATGCGGCTCGAAGGCATCGACGGCATCGGCTTCGTCGTGCTGGCGCCGAATGCGCGGCGCGTATCCGTGGTCGGCGATTTCAATTTCTGGGACGCGCGGCGCCATCCGATGCGGGTCCGCGGTGCCGGTTATTGGGAGCTGTTCATCCCGCACGCCAAGGCCGGCGACCACTACAAGTTCGATATCATCGGGCCGCACGGCCATCAGGTGCCGCTGAAGTCCGATCCCATGGCCTTTGCGAGCGAGGTGCGGCCGAAGACGGCTTCCATCGTGTTCGACGAGGCACATCTCGCGCGCCCGCGCCCGGCGCCGGATGGCATCAACGCGCTCTCGGCGCCGATGTCGATCTACGAGGTCCATCTCGGCTCCTGGCGCCGCAAGAACGGCGACGAATGGCTCACCTATCGCGAACTGGCCGAGCAGCTGCCGGCCTATGCCCGCGACATGGGCTTTACCCATCTCGAATTCCTGCCCGTCAGCGAGCATCCGTTCGACGGCTCCTGGGGCTATCAGCCGACCGGCCTCTATGCGCCAACCAGCCGCTTCGGCGGGCCTGAGGATTTTGCCGCGCTGGTCGATGCCTGCCATCGCGAGGGCGTCGGCGTGCTGCTCGACTGGGTGCCCGGCCATTTCCCCGACGATCCGCACGGCCTCGGCAGCTTTGACGGCACCTCGCTCTACGAGCATGCCAATCCGCTCCAGGGCCGCCACCTCGACTGGGGCACGCTGATCTACAATTACGGCCGCACCGAAGTGACGAACTTCCTGGTGTCGAACGCGCTGTTCTGGCTCGAGCGTTACGCGATCGACGGCCTACGCGTCGATGCGGTCGCCTCCATGCTCTATCTCGACTACAGCCGCCCGCCGGGCGCCTGGATTCCGAACCAGTATGGCGGCCGCGAAAACATCGAGGCGATTGCGTTCCTGCGCCGCTTCAACACCGAATTGTTCGCGCGCTTCCCGCAGGCGACCACGGCAGCCGAGGAATCCACCGCGTGGCCGCAGGTCTCGCGCCCGGTCGAATTCGGCGGGCTCGGCTTCGGCTACAAGTGGAACATGGGCTGGATGCACGACACGCTGAACTACATCAGCAAGGATCCGATCCACCGCAAGCATCATCACGGCGATATCCTGTTCGGCCTGCACTACGCTTTCTCGGAGAACTTCATCCTGCCGCTGTCACATGACGAGGTCGTGCACGGCAAACGTTCGATCCTCGGCCGCATGCCCGGCGACGAATGGCAGCGCTTTGCGAATTTGCGCGCCTATTACAGCTTCATGTTCGGCCATCCCGGCAAGAAGCTGTTATTCATGGGCGCGGAACTCGCGCAAAGCCGCGAATGGAATCACGACCAGTCGCTGGACTGGCACCTGCTCGAATACAAGTATCATTCCGGCATCCAGGCGCTGATCCGCGACCTCAACCGGCTCTATCGCGCGGTGCCGGCGCTGCACCAGATGGATTGCGAACAGGGCGGATTCGAATGGCTGATCACGGATGACGCCAACCGCAACGTGTTCGCCTGGCTGCGCAAGGGATTCGACGAGCACGCACGGTGTCTCGTGATCATCAACTTCTCACCCAACGTCTATCGCAACTATCGCGTCCCCGTGCCCTT
This sequence comes from Bradyrhizobium sp. LA2.1, assembly GCF_040547725.1. Classification (NCBI taxonomy): domain Bacteria; kingdom Pseudomonadati; phylum Pseudomonadota; class Alphaproteobacteria; order Hyphomicrobiales; family Nitrobacteraceae; genus Bradyrhizobium; species Bradyrhizobium sp. LA2.1. Next base: position 334,063 of record NZ_JBEPQI010000005.1, on the reverse strand, counting down.
TGCCGGCAAGTGGAAAGAAGTGTTCAATTCGGACTCCGCCCATTACGGCGGCACCGATGTCGGAAACATCGGCGAGGTTCATGCCGCTGGCGGCAAGGCGCCCGAGCTTCGCCTCACCGTTCCGCCGCTCGCCGCGATCTTCCTCGTTCCGGAAAGCTGACCGATGCGCCTGACTGCCGGATCGCCCGCACGCCTCGGCGCAAGCTGGGACGGACGCGGCACCAATTTCGCGCTGTTCTCCGCCAATGCGCAGAAAGTCGAGCTGTGCCTGTTCGACACGCAAGGAAGGCGTGAGCTCGAGCGTGTCGAGCTGCCCGAGCGGACCGAAGACGTCTGGCACGGCTATCTCAACGACATCTCGCCGGGCCAGCTCTACGGCTATCGCGTGCACGGCCCCTACGAGCCCGAGCACGGCCACCGCTTCAACGCCAACAAGCTGCTGCTCGACCCCTACGCCAAACGGCTCGCCGGGCGGCTGGTCTGGAGCGATGCCCATTTCGCCTATCGCACCGGCTCACCGCGCGAGGACCTCTCGTTCGACCGGCGCGACAACGCGCGCGGCATGCCCAAGGCCGTCGTCGTCGACGAGACCTTCAACTGGGGCCGTCGCGAGATCCGGCCCAACATCCCCTGGGAAGACACCATCATCTACGAGGCCCACGTCAAGGGCCTGACGCAGAAGCGCGACGACGTGCCGCCGAATTTGCGCGGCACCTATGGCGGCCTGTCGTCGCCGGCGATGATCGAGCATTTGAAAACGCTCGGCGTCACCACCGTCGAGCTGCTTCCGATCCACAGCTTCATCGACGACCGCATTCTGGTCGAGAAGAAGCTCGTCAACTACTGGGGCTACAACACGCTGTCCTTCTTTGCGCCCGAACCGCGCTACGCCCAGGACAATGCGCTCGATTCCTTCCGCACCACGGTCGCGCGCCTGCACGATGCCGGCATCGAGGTGATGCTCGACGTCGTCTACAACCACACGGCCGAAGGCAATCACCTCGGTCCGACCCTGTGCTACCGCGGCATCGACAATGCCTCCTATTACTGGCTGAACCGCGAGAACCCGCGCTATTACGACGACTTCACCGGCTGCGGCTCGTCGGTGAACCTCACCCATCCGCGCGTGCTCCAGATGGTGATGGATTCGCTGCGCTACTGGGTCGAGGTCTGCCATGTCGACGGCTTCCGCTTCGACCTCGCGACCACGCTCGCGCGCGGACCGAACGGCTATGATCGCGGCAGCTCGTTCCTGACGGCGATCCGGCAGGACCCGGTGCTGGCGGCGGTCAAGCTCGTCGCCGAACCCTGGGATCTCGGGCTCGGCGGCTACCAGGTCGGCGCATTCCCCTCCCAATGGTCGGAGTGGAACGATCGGTATCGCAGCGCCATGCGCCGCTACTGGAGTGGCGAAGGCAGCCTGATCGGCGACATCTCGAGCCGCATGACGGCCTCATCCGACCTGTTCAACCATGACGGACGGCGGCCGCGCGCCGGCATCAACCACATCACGGTGCATGACGGCTTCACGCTCGCCGACCTCTTCAGCTACAACGAGAAGCACAACGAGGCCAATGGCGAGGACAATCGCGACGGCTCCAGCGACAACCACAGCAACAATTGCGGTGTCGAGGGTCCGACCGACGATCCCGGGATTCTCGGGCTGCGGCGGCAGCTTCGCAAGAACGTGCTGGCCTGCCTGATGCTGGCGCAGGGCGTTCCGCTGATCCTGGCCGGCGACGAGGTCGGCAATTCGCAGTCCGGCAACAACAACGCCTATTGCCAGGACAACGAGGTCGGCTGGGTCGGCTGGGACAATCTCGGCAAGGATGGCGACGACATGGTCGATTTCGTCGCCGGGCTCGCGGAGATCCGCCGCCGCTTCTCGCAGCTTCGCAGCCATCGCTGGCTCGACGGCCGGCCCAAGGACGGCGTCTCCTACGGCGCGCTGTGGTTGACGCCCGCCGGCGACGAGATGACGGAGAACGACTGGAAATTTCCGGAAGGGCGGTTCCTCTCCTATGTGATGGGGCCGATGGAACCGGGGAGCGCCGCGATCTTTATCGTACTGAACGCCGCCCCCGAAGAGATCGCATTCAAATTGCCCAAAATGGCCGAGTACCAGAGCTGGCAGCAGATCCTGAATACCACTGATGCCAGGCCGAACAGTGTTGATCTGCAGCCCGGAAGCGACAGCAAGGCGCCGCCGCGCTCCGTGCTCGCCTTCGCGGGGGCGCTATGAGACCATCGTTCGGGGCGAGGCCGACCAAGGACGGCGTGTCGTTCCGGCTGTGGGCACCCGGTGCTCGCCGAGTCGATCTCCTGCTCGACAGAAGGCACGCGATGCAGCGCCGGCAGGATGGCTGGTATGTCGCCGAGATTGCCGGCCTGCCCGTCGGAAGTCCCTACCAGTTCAGGATCGACGACGAGATCGACGTGCCCGATCCCGCATCCGCCTTCCAGCCGGACGACGTTTTTGGCCCGAGCGAAGTCGTCGATCATGATGCCTTCGCGTGGCGCGCGCGCGATTGGCGCGGACGTCCCTGGGAAGAGACGGTGCTGATCGAGACCCATGTCGGCACCTTCACGCCTGAGGGCACCTACCGCGCCATGATCGACAAGCTCGATCATCTCGTTGCGACCGGAATCACCGCGCTGGAATTGATGCCGGTGGCCGATTTCGCCGGCCGCCGCGGCTGGGGCTATGACGGCGTGCTCTGGTACGCGCCCGACAGTGCCTATGGTCGGCCCGAGGACCTGAAGACACTGATCGACGAGGCGCATCTGCGCGGGCTGATGGTGTTCCTCGACGTCGTCTACAATCATTTCGGCCCCGAGGGGAATTATCTCGGCCGCTATGCGCCGGCCTTCTTCACCGATGCGCATACGCCATGGGGCAGCGCGATCGATTATCGCGTGCCGCAGGTCCGGGCCTTCGCAGTCGAGAACGCGCTGTCCTGGCTCACCGACTACCGCTTCGACGGCCTGAGACTGGATGCCGCCAATCACATCATGGCGATCCCGGGCGAGCAGTCGATGTTGCAGGATCTCAGCGTCGCCGCCGGCGAGCTTGCCAGGGCCACCGGGCGGCACATCCATCTCGTGCTGGAGAACGGCGACAACCGCGCCAGCCTGCTCGATGCTGGGCAGGACCCGCCCAACGGCAAATATCGCGGGCAGTGGAACGACGATTATCACCACGTCTGGCACGTGATGCTGACCGGCGAGTTCGCCGGCTATTACGCCGACTACCAGACGACGCGCATGGATCTTGCGCGCGCGCTCGCGTCGGGCTTCGTCTACCAGGGCGAGATCTCGGAGTTCTGGGGCAAGAAGCCGCGCGGCGAGGCGAGCGGCGAGCTGCCGCCGGCGACCTTCGTCAACTTCCTGCAAAACCACGACCAGATCGGCAATCGCCCGCTGGGCGAGCGGCTCGAGAGCCTGGCATCGCCGCGGCAGATCGAAGCCGCACTCGCGGTGACCCTGCTCGCACCGATGGTGCCGATGCTGTTTCAGGGCGAGGAATGGGGCTCCACGGTGCCCTTCCCGTTCTTCTGCGATTTCCGGGGTGGCCTTGCCGATGCCGTGCGCAAGGGTCGCAAGCAGGAATATGCCTGGGCCTACGAGAAATACGGCGACGAGGTCCCCGATCCGCTCGATCCCAAAACGCTGCAATCGGCCGTGCTGGATTGGACCGGCCACACGCCGGAGCAGGATGCGCGGCTCGCGCTGGTGCGGGAGCTGCTCGCGCTGCGTCACAAGGAGATCGCACCGCGGCTGAAGAGTGCGAAGTTCGGCGATGCCGAGACGGCCGATAGCGGCCTGCTCACCGCGCATTGGCGTATGGGCGACGGCGCGAAGCTGCGCCTGACCGCCAATCTCTCGGACAAGGACATCGCACGTCCCAGCGACGCGACAGGCACGCCGATCTGGGGCTCTGTCAGCGGCGATCGGCTCCCACCCTGGTCGGTGATCTGGCATCTCGGAGGTTAGCATGCCTCCTGCCATTCCTCTTGCGACCTATCGGCTTCAGCTCACCGCGGATTTCGACTTCGACAAGGCCGCCGCGGTCGTGCCTTACCTCAAGGCACTCGGGATCACGCATCTCTACACCTCGCCGGTGATGAAGGCGCGCAAGGGCTCGACCCACGGCTACGACACCGTCGATCACAGCCAGTTCAATCCCGAGCTCGGCGGCGAAGCCGGCTTTGCTCGATTGAGCGATGCACTCACGCAGCACGACCTCGGCCTCATCATCGACTTCGTGCCGAACCATGTCGGCGTGCACTTTGCCGACAATCCCTGGTGGCTCGACGTGTTGGAATGGGGGCAGGCCTCGCCGCATGCGGTTTCCTTCGACATCGACTGGGATCAACTGGCCTATCGCGCCCGGGGCGGCGTGCTGCTGCCGATCCTCGGCTCGCCCTATGGCGAGGCGCTGGAGCGCGGCGACATCGAGCTGCGCTACGATCCCGATGAAGGCAGTTTTTCCGCCTGGTATTTCGAGCATCGCCTGCCGATCGCGCCGGAACGCTATGGCGAAATGCTGCGCGTGATCGTGAAGGAAGCCGACGCCGCCGAGACCGAGGCCGGCAAGCGCCTGCTCGCACTCACGGCCCGCTACACGGGGTTGCGTCGCCCCAACCGCAGGGAAGCACCCGGCTTCAAGGCGGAGCTCAAGGAGATCGCGGGCAGCGCCGACATCATCGAACGCGGCCTCGCTGCCTATCGTTCCGCCAAGGATCGTCCGGCGCAGACGCTGGCGCTGCATCATCTGCTGGAGCGCCAGCACTACAAGCTCGGGCACTGGCGGCTTGCCTCCAGCGACATCAACTATCGCCGCTTCTTCGACGTCAACGGGCTCGCGGGCCTGCGCGTCGAGGACGCGAGCACGTTCGCCGCCACGCACCGGCTGGTGAAGCAGCTCATTGCCGACGGCAAGCTGCAAGGCATCCGCCTCGATCACATCGACGGCCTGCGCGATCCCGCCCAATATTGCCAGCGGCTGCGCCGGCTGGTGCGCGACGCGCAAGGCAACACCAAGCCGTTCTATACCGTGATCGAAAAGATCCTGTGCGAGCACGAGCGCCTGCCGCGTTTTGCCGGCGTTCAGGGCACCACGGGCTATGAGTGGATGAATGTCATCACCCAGGTTCTGGTCGACGCGAAAGGGCTGCAGGCGCTGAACGAGACCTGGCGGCAGATCAGCAACCGCGCGCCACGGCTGGCGCCTTACGTCAAGGACGCCAAGCGGCGCGTGCTGGAGACGCTGCTGACCAGCGAATTCACCGTGCTGACCCGCCTGCTCGCGCGGATCGCCAACGGGCATTACTCGACGCGCGACTTCTCCGCCGACAGCCTGCGCCAAGCGCTCGAATTGTACGTGCTGCACTTCCCGGTCTATCGCACCTATTTGACGCATAGCGGCCCGACTGCCCTGGACCGCAAGCTGATCGACGACACCATCGAGCGGGCCCGCGCGGAATGGTTCGCCGCGGATGAAGGCATCTTCGACTTCCTGCGCGACGCGCTGACCATGGACCTGCTCAAGCCCGGCCGTCCCCCGCACAGCGCCCCGCGGGTGCGCCGCTTCGCGCTGAAGGTGCAGCAGTTCACGGGACCGATGATGGCGAAGTCGCTGGAGGACACCGCGTTCTATCAATTCCACCGGCTGCTCGCCCTGAACGAGGTCGGCGGCGACCCCGCGAGCAACGGCCTCACGGTACCTACCTTCCACGAGGCTATGCGCGCGCGTGCCAACGAATGGCCGCAAGGGATGACGGCGACCGCGACCCACGACACCAAGCGCGGCGAGGACGCGCGCGCGCGCATCGCGGCGCTCAGCGAGATTCCCGGCGAATGGACCAGCGCCGTGGCACGCTGGAAAGTCCTGAACGCGCCGCACCTCGCGCTCGACGGCAATCTGCGCGCGCCGTCGGCGACGTTCGAATACATGCTCTATCAGACCCTGCTCGGCGCCTGGTCGCTTGAGGAGACAGCCGATGCCGGCTTCGTCGAGCGCATCCAGGCCTATGCGCTCAAGGCCGCGCGCGAGGGCAAGGAGGAGACCAGCTGGCTCAACCCGCACGAGGCCTATGAGAACGGCGTCGCGAGCTTCATCGGGAAGATCCTCGATCCAGTACAATCCAGCGAGTTCCTGGACGCGCTGCAAATCCTGGTACGCCGCGTTGCGCTGCTCGGCGCCTTGAACTCGCTGAGCCAGCTCACGCTCAAGGCGACGCTGCCCGGCGTGCCGGACTTCTACCAAGGCACCGAATATTGGGACCTGTCGCTCGTCGATCCCGACAACCGCCGCCCGGTGGACTTTGCCGCACGGCAGACGGCGCTGACATCACTGGAAGCGCCGGACTGGCGCGGGCTGATCAAGACCTGGCCGGACGGCCAGCTCAAGCTGGCCTGGACACATCACCTGCTCAAACTGCGCAACGAACTCGCCGATGTGTTCGCGCAGGGCGAGTATCAGCCGCTACAGGTCCGGGGCGCGCACGCAGACCACGTCATCGCCTTTGTCCGCCGACACGGCCGCACGGCCGCGATCGTCGTGGTCGGGCGCCAGTTTGCGCCGTTCACGCAAGAGGGCCGACAATGGCCCGCGTTCGAGGGCGTTGACGCGACGATCGACATCACCGGTTACACCGGGCCGGGCTTTGCCGGCAATCAATTGCCGCTCGCGCAAGCCTTCCGGGATATTCCCGCTGCGGTCATCGAAGCACGCGCCGCAAGCACGGCGAGACCCAGGCAACAGCGCGCTCGTAGCTGACGGCTACTTGCCCCCGTCCTTGGTCAGCAGCAGCTGCCCGCGCTTGCGGATGGTCGCCTGCGCCATCTCGGCGAAGCGCTGCAACAGCCACGGCAGCACCACCTCAACCTTGACGTGGTCGTCGGCGACATCGACCTGACCGCTCGCGATCTGCCCGAGCGCGCGGATGCGAAAATTCATGCTGTCGCCGTTCCAGCGCTCCTCCTCGACCTGCATCACGGGAATGCTGGCTGCGGCGCGGCCGAGCCCGGTCTTAAGCCGGCGCACGGCTTCCTCGCGGCCGAGACGATGCGGAATGGAGACGACAAGCGGTGCTGACATGGCGCTGCCCTGTGGTGACTGATCCTTACATAGTCATGCCGCCTGGACTGGCAAAGGTTCCATGCAAGTTCGCCCCGTTCGCCGTGTTTCATCGTCGGAACTATAGAACCTGCGGCAAGTTGCCCTCGCACCACGGGACAGGTGCAAACGACCCTTTCAACAAAGGGCTGGAGGAGACTAGCATGTCTATCGGTACGATCATTCTGATCATTTTGGTCATCGCGCTGCTCGGCGGCTTCAGCGGCATCGGCGGCGGCCCGTTCTACGGCACCGGCTATTACGGCGGCGGCGGCCTCGGGCTCGTCATCGTCATCCTGCTGATCTTGCTGTTGCTCGGACGGATCTAGCGCAAGGAGCTGTAGCGGCCTCGTAGGGTGGGCAAAGGCGCAACGCGCCGTGCCCACCTCTTCGCCGCAATAAGAAAGCTGGTGGGCACGCTTCGCTTTGCCCACCCTACTTCTTCTTCCCCGCGAGCTTCTTCGCTGCCGCAGTGATCGATGTGGCCGCGTCGTCATAGCCATCCCAGGCTTTCGAGCGCGCCAGCAGACCCGGTACCGTCCGCACCGTGTACCGCTTCGGATCGAGATCGCCCTTCACCTGCGCCCATGTCACGGGCATCGACACGGTCGCGCCATCGCGCGCACGGGGCGACAGCGGGGCTACCGCCGTCGACAGGCGGTCGTTGCGCAAATAATCCAGGAAGATCTTTCCGTTGCGCAGCTTCTTCGACATGTTGAGCAGATAGCGCTCGGGATCGTCGTCGGCCATCCACTGGCAAACGCCTTGCGCGAACGCCTTGGCCTCCTTCCAGCTCACCTTGTCGCGCGCGCCGTGGAGCAGCGGCACCACCACGTGCAGGCCCTTGCCGCCGGTGGTCTTGCAAAAGCTCTCCATGCCGACGTCGGTGAGGCGCTGCCGCATCTCCTTGGCGGCGTCCACGACATCGGCGAATTTGACGTCCGGCGCGGGATCGAGATCGAACACCAGCCGGCCCGGCGTATCGTAGGCGTCCGGGGCACAATTCCAAGGATGCAACTCGACGCCGCCGATCTGCGCGACCGCGGCAAGCCCCTCGACGCGATCGATCTGCAGGTACGGCTTGCGATCGCCCGAGACCTTCGCGAGCTCCAGCAGGTTCGACGTGCCCTGCATGGCATGGCGCTGGAAGAATTTTTCGCCGCCGATGCCATCCGGCGCGCGCACGATCGAACAGGGCCGGCCCTTGATGTGCTCGATCATCCAGGCGCCGACGGCCTCAAAATAGCGCGCGAGATCGAGCTTTGTCACGCCCTCGCCGTCGCCGCCATCCGGCCACAGCTCCTTGTCCGGCTTCGAGATGACGACACCCATCACCTCGGCCGTGCCGGCCTCCTTCCGCTTGCCTGCCTTCGGCACGGCACGCTTCCTGGCCGAGGGCTTTGCGAGTTCGGTATCAGCGGGTGTTTCCGCCTCGACCTCCTCGGCCGGCTTGTCCTGCCGCAGACCCTTGAAGGCGGCCTGCCGGATATTGCCGTCGGCGGTGAAGCCGGCGAACTCGATCTCGGCGACGAGCTCCGGCTTCAGCCAGTGCACGTCGCGCGTCTTTTTCGGCGCGTTCTTGCCGCCGAAGGGGCTTTGCCTGGCCTCCATGGCCTTCAAGGACGGCATGATGCGCTTGACCGCGTCCGCGCCGAAGCCGGTGCCGACCATGCCGACGAAGGCAAGATGATCGCCGCGGTGCACGCCGGCCATCAGCGAGCGGAATTTGCCGTTGGTGGTCTTCCAGCCGCCGATCACGACCTCATGGCCGGCGCGGCATTTGGCCTTGGTCCAGCTTTCCGTTCGCCCCGACCGGTAAGGCGCATCGAGCTTCTTCGACACCACGCCTTCGAGCTCGAGCTTGCAGGCCGATTGCAGCACGGCATCGCCGCTGCTCTCGAAATGCTCGACATAGCGGATTTGGCTCGATTTCCTCTTGCCTGCGTCCAGGACTTGCCTGAGGCGGTCCTTGCGCTCGCCGAGTGGCAGGCGCCGGCAATCGAGCCCCTCGACGAACAGGAGGTCGAACGCAAAGAAGATCAGGTCCTCGGTCTTGCCGTCCGACAGCGCGGCCTGGAGCGAGGAGAAATTCGGCGCGCCGTTGTGATCGAGCGCGACGATCTCGCCGTCAATCATGACGTCGGGAAGCTCGCCCGCCTCCTTCGCGATGGCTGCGAACTTGTCGGTCCAGTCGAGGCCCTTGCGCGTCTTCAGCGTCGCCTCCCCGTCCTCGACGCGGAGCTGGACGCGATAGCCGTCGAACTTGATCTCGTGGCACCAGCCGTCGGCCGCCGGTGGCCGCTCGACCGGGGTGCAGAGCTGCGGCGCGACGAAGTCCGGCATCTCCGCGACTTCTTTCGCGCTTGTCGCGGTCGTCGCTTTCTTCTTTGCGCCCGTCCCGCGCTTCAACGCCGCGCCGGGCGCCGGCCTGACGGTGCGCCCTTTCGGCTCATCGGCACGATTGGACTGCCAGACCGCATCGGCCTTGACCTTGGCACCCTTCGCCAGCATGAACGGTTTTGGCGCGCGACCCTTGCCATCGGCGATCTCTGCCATCGCGCGGCCGGAGGCCACCGACTTGTCCTCGCTGAGAATGTCATCGCTCTCGCTGGCATATTCGTCGCGATGCTTGATCAGGAGCCAGTTGGTGCGCTTGCCCCCGGTGCGGTCATGCCTCATCCGCACCAGCACCCAGCTTCCATGCAGCTTGTCGCCGTGGAGCGTGAACTTGAGGTCGCCCTTTTGGAAGCCACGCTCGGGATCCTCGGACTCCCAGGTGCCGCGGTCCCAGAGCATGACCGTGCCGCCGCCATACTGCCCTTCCGGAATCGTGCCTTCGAAATCGCCATAGTCGAGCGGATGGTCCTCGACCTCGACCGCCAGCCGCTTGTCATGCGGATCGAGCGAGGGTCCCTTGGTCACCGCCCACGACTTGAACACGCCTTCGAACTCGAGCCGCAGATCATAGTGCAGTCGCGTCGCATCGTGCTTCTGGATCACGAAGCGCCGCTGCGCCGATGGCGCCACCGCGGTCTTGCCCGACGGCTCCGGTGTCTTCTCGAAATCGCGTTTCTGTCGGTAGGTGGAGAGTTTTCGCAGCACGACCGGTCCCGCATTCTCTTTCGGCGTTGAAGCCTATCACGGCGGAAGTCCCACCCGGAACCAAAACCCGATGGGGCTGTTGGGGTTCCAAAATGCCTTGAAACGCTGGAGAACGGAATGGCCCCGCGCGCCTATTGGAAGGGAACGTTAAAGCTCTCGCTGGTCAGTTGCCCGGTCGCGCTCTATCCGGCGACCACCGCGGCCGAGAAGACGCGGTTTCACATGATCAACCGCGAGACCGGAAACCGGCTCAAGCAGCAGATGGTGGACTACGAGACCGGTGACGTGGTCGAGAGCGGCCAGAAGGGACGCGGCTACGAGCTGCGCAAGGGCAAATATGTCGAGATCGAGCCGGAGGAGCTCGAGGCGGTCCAGATCGAAAGCAACCACACCATCGACATCGAGAGTTTCGTGCCGAGCGAGGAGATCGACCAGCGCTATCTCAATCATCCCTATTATATCGCGCCCGACGGCAAGGCTGCGGTCGATGCCTTCGCCGTGATCCGCGACGCCATGAAGGACCAGGACCGCGTGGCGCTCGCCAAGATCGTGCTCACCAACCGCGAGCACATCATCGCGATCGAACCGCTCGGCAAGGGCCTGCTCGGTACCACGTTGCGCTTCCCCTATGAGCTGCGCGACGAGGACCAGTTCTTCGACGGCATCAAGAGCCCCAAGATCACCAAGGACATGGTCGAGCTCGCCGGCCACATCCTGCAGACCAAGGCCGCACATTTCGACCCGAGCAAGTTCAAGGATGAGTACGAGACCGCGCTGAAGGCGCTGGTGAAGCGCAAGGCCAGCGGCAAGACAATCGAGCTGCCGGAGCGCGAGGAGCGGCCGAGCAACGTCGTCAGCCTGATGGACGCGCTGAAGCAGAGCCTGAAGGGACGCGGCGGGAAGAAGACGGCGGCGAAGTCGCATGCGCGTCGTGCGACGGGGCGGCAGCGCAGCGCGAAGAAGACGCAGCGCTCGACGGCGCGGCAGAGGAAGGTGGGGTAATTTCGCCGCGCGACCCACTCTCTGCCCTCATGGTGAGGAGGCGCGAAGCGCCGTCTCGAACCATGCAGGCCTCGCTGCCGCAGCCGGGCCTTCATCCTTCGAGACGCGCGTTCCGCGCTCCTCAGGATGAGGATCGAAAGCTAATCTCCCGCCTTCAGCCGGTACCCGATCCCCGTCTCCGTCAGCACATATTGCGGGCGTTCCGGATCGGCTTCGATCTTCTGGCGGAGCTGGCGGACATAGACGCGCAGATATTGTGCGTCAGTGAGCTCGTCCCAGAGCTCCTTGAGCAGGAAACGATGGGTCAGCACCTTGCCGGCGTGCTGCACCAGCACGCGCAAAAGATCGTACTCCTTCGGTGACAGCTTTATCTCGCGCTCGCCGACCTTGACGATACGACGCACGAGATCAACCGAGAGATCGCCCGTGCGGAACACCGGACGCTCGCCCTTGACCTGGAGCTGGTGCCGCAGCGCCGCGCGCAGGCGCGCCAACAGCTCGTCCATGCCGAACGGCTTTGTCAGATAATCGTCGGCGCCGAGATCGAGCGCCTGCACCTTGCCGGCCTCGTCGCCGCGGCTCGACAGCACCACGATCGGCACGCCCTCGTTGCGGCCGCGGATGGTGCGCAGCAATTCGTGGCCTTGGATGTCGGGCAGGCCGAGATCGAGAATGATCAGCGCGGGTTCTTCCGCGAGCTTCTCGAGCGCGGTCTTTCCGTTCGACGCTTCCAGGATCTCGTAGCCTTGCGTCGAGAGTCCCATCCGCAGCAATTTTCGGATTGGCGGCTCGTCGTCGATGACCAGAACCTTGATCGGGGCGGCACTCATGCGGCTGTATCCAATGCGTGGGTCCGTGCCGGAACGGGCAGCCGGATGGTGAGGATCGCGCCGCTGCGGTCGCCGCGGTTGGCGGCCGAGATCGTGCCCTGCATCGCCTCGACGAAGCCGCGGGAGATGGCGAGCCCCAGCCCGGTGCCGGGACGGACATGGTCGCCCTTCTGCACGCGATAGAACTTGTCGAACACGCTCTCGAGCTCGTCAGGCGGAATGCCGCCGCCTTGGTCGGCGATCTCTAGCACAACATGATTCCCCTCGCGCCGGCTGCGGATCGAGATCGTTGTATCGGGCAACGAATATTTCGCGGCATTGTCGAGCAGATTGAACAGCACTTGCTCGAACAGCACGGCATCGAGCTGAAGCATCGGCAGATCGGCGGCCAGCACCAGTTCAACCTTGTGCGCCGTCAATATCTTGCTCGCACGCCGCAGCGCGCTGCCGACGATCTCGCCGAGATCGTGCAGTGCCGCGTTGGGCACGATGGCGCCGGATTCGAGCTTTGTCATGTCGAGCAGATTGGCGATGAAGCGGTTGAGGCGCTCGGACTCGTCGATCACGGTGGCGAGCAGATCGCGCTTCTCGGTGTCGGACAAGGCACCGGCGAGATCGCGCATGGTCGAGGCCGCGCCAAGCACGGAGGCCAGCGGCGTCTTGAGATCGTGCGAGATCGAGGTCAGCAGCGCAGAGCGCAACCGCTCGGATTCGACGGTGCGCTTGACGCGATCCACGTCCTCGACCAGCAGCACGCGCTCGATTGCCAGTGCGCCCTGGTCGACGAGTGCATCGAGCAGCCGGCGCTGGTCGGGGGTCAGCAGCGGACCGGTGCGATCATTGTCGATACCGATGACGCCGATCGGGCCACGCCCGGTGCGCATCGGCAGGAACAGCCGCTTGGCGCCGGGAAGCGTATCCGAGCCGCGGCCGGCGGGACGATCATTGCTCCAGGCCCAATTGGCTGCGGCGAGATCGGCCTGGTCGATCTGGTCCTCGGGCGGATAGCCGGACTTCACCGTGAGCAGCCCCTCCTCCGGCAGCAGCAGGACCACGCGAACCTTCAGCATCAGCGCGGTTTGATAGGCAGTCGCCCAGAGCACGTCGTCGAGCGTGCCGGTGCCCGTGAGCTTGCGGCTGAACGCATAGAGCTGCTCGGTCGTGCGGATGCGGCCGAGCGCGGTGTCTGCCTGCGTGCGCACCCGTCCGGCGACGTTCGACACCACGAACGCGATCAACATGAAAAAGAAGAACGCCGCAACATTGGTCGGGTCGGTAATCGTGAACGTGTAGACCGGCGGCAGGAAGAAGAAGTTGTACGCCAGCGACGCCGCGACGCTCGCAAGGAGCGACGGCCACAACCCGTAGCGAACAGCCACGGCGACAACCGCGGTAAGGAACATCAGGTCGACGTTTTCGATGCCGAAATACGGCTTGATGGCCACCGCTGCGGCAAGGCCGAGCGCGGTGATCCCGAGCGCCTTCAAATAGGGACGTGCATCAAACGCCTCTGCCCGTGCCGCCGTCTGGACCGCCGTCTTCGGCGCCGGCTCGGCCGCGAGCTCATCGCCGGGAATGACGTGAACGCTGATATTGCCGGAACTGCGCACGAGATCATGCACGACGGAGCCGCGCGTCAGTTCGAACCACCGCGAGCGCGTCGATTTCCCGATCACGATCTGGGTGACGTTGTTGCCTTGCGCGAAGTTGATGACGTCGTCGGCGATGCGGCGGCCGACAGCGGGAATGGTCAGCGCTTCACCGCCGAGCGATTCGGCAAGCCGCAACGTATCGGCGAGACGGTCGCGCTCCTCGTCCGAAAGCTGGAGCGACCGCCGGGTCTCGATCGAGATTGCGGTGAATTGCGCATGCAGCCGGTCGGCCAGCCGCTTGGTGTAGCGCACGAGCCCCGCCGCGCGCGGATCCTCGCTGATGCAGACGAGGATGCGCTCGCCCGCGGCCCAGGGGCCGGCGATGGCATTCGCCTGCATGTGATTGAGAAGCTGCTCGTCGACCCGCTCGGCCGTACGCCGCAGCGCCAGCTCGCGCAGCGCGGTCAGATTGCCGGGCGAGAAATAGTGCTCCAGCGCCCGCTCGGCCTGCTTGGGCACATAGACCTTGCCCTCCCGCAGCCGCTGGATCAAATCGTCGGGCGTGAGGTCGATCAGCTCGATCGCATCGGCGCGGTCGAAGACCGAGTCCGGCACGGTCTCGCGCACCCGCACATGGGTGATCTGGGCGACGACGTCGTTCAGGCTCTCGATATGCTGGATGTTGACGGCGGTATAGACGTCGATGCCGTGGGACAGCAGCTCCTCGACGTCGAGATAGCGCTTGGGATGGCGGCTGCCGGCGGCATTGGTATGAGCGAGCTCGTCAACCAGCGCGATCCGAGGGCGGCGCTCGATCACGGCATCGAGGTCCATCTCCTCGACGCTCTGGCCGCGGTAATCGAACCTCTTGCGCGGCACCACCTCGAGCCCGCGCACCAGCGCCTCGGTCTCGGCGCGGCCATGGGTCTCGACAAAGCCGACCACCACGTCGATGCCCGCCTTGCGCCTGGCATGGGCGCTTTGCAGCATCTCGTAGGTCTTGCCGACGCCGGGGGCGGCGCCGACGAAGATCTTCAGCTTGCCGCTCGCGCTCTCCTCCCGGCGCGCGGCTTCAAGCAGCGCCTCAGGGGACGGACGTTGTTCGGGATCGCGGCGCTCTCGGACCATCAGGCCAATATAATCATCCGCCCGCCCGCAGCCTAGACCGCTACTTCGCGGTGGCGCGATCGAGCGCGAGGTTCAGTGCCAGAACGTTAACCCGCGGTTCGCCAATCAGGCCGAGCAAACGGCCCTGGGTGTTGGAGGCCACGAGCTGCTTGACCTGATCGTCCGGCAGATTCCGCGCCTTCGCCACCCGCGGCACCTGAAATTCAGCCGCTTCCGGCGAGATGTCCGGGTCGAGGCCGCTGGCCGAGGTGGTGACCAGGTCGACCGGCACGGCGGCGTTCGGATTTTCAGCCTTCAACTTGTCCACATCCTCCTTGAGCCGGTCGGCCAGCGCCTTGCTGGTCGGGCCAAGGTTGGAGCCGCCCGAGTTGGCCGCGTTGTAGGGCGCCGACACCGTCTTGGTCGAATCATTCGGGTCCGGCGCCAAAGTCGCCGAGAGGCGGCCGTGGAAATATTTGTCCTCCTTGAACTCCTGCCCGATCAGGGCGGAGCCGATCACCTTGCCGTCCCGCTCGATCAGGCTGCCCTGCGCCTGCGAGGGGAAGATCGCACCGGCAATAGCGGTCATTGCGAGCGGATAGGCCAGGCCGGTGATGGCGGTGAGCACCAGCAGCAGGACGATGGCGGGGCGAATTTCTCTGAGCATGTTAGGTCTCCAAATCTTTCGTCATTGCGCGGGGCGCGGTGCGCCCCGCGACGACGATCAAGCCAGATGCAAGGCGGTGACGACGAGGTCGATCGCCTTGATGCCGATGAAGGGAATCACGATGCCGCCGAGGCCGTAGATCAGGAGGTTGCGCCTCAGCAATGCGCCGGCACCGACCGCGCGATAGGCGACGCCCTTCAGCGCCAGCGGGATCAGCGCGATGATGACCAGCGCGTTGAAGATGATCGCCGACAGGATGGCGCTCTGCGGGCTCGACAGGTTCATGACGTTGAGCACGTTGAGCTGCGGGTAGAACGCCAGGAACATCGCCGGGATGATCGCAAAATACTTTGCGACGTCGTTGGCGATCGAGAACGTCGTCAGCGCGCCGCGCGTCATCAGCAGCTGCTTGCCGATCTCGACCACCTCGATCAGCTTGGTCGGGTTGGAATCGAGGTCGACCATGTTGCCGGCCTCGCGGGCGGCCTGGGTGCCGGTGTTCATGGCGACGCCGACGTCGGCTTGGGCGAGCGCGGGCGCGTCGTTGGTGCCGTCGCCGCACATGGCGACCAGCTTGCCCTTGGCCTGCTCGTCGCGGATCAGCTTCAGCTTGTCCTCGGGCGTTGCTTGCGCGAGGAAGTCATCGACGCCCGCCTCCGCCGCGATCGCAGCGGCCGTCATCGGGTTGTCGCCGGTGATCATGATGGTGCGGATGCCCATGCGGCGCAGTTCTGCGAAGCGCTCGCGGATGCCGCCCTTGACGATGTCCTTGAGCTGGATGACGCCGAGCAGCTTGCCGTCCTTGGCGACCGCAAGCGGTGTTCCGCCCGCTTTCGAGATCTCATCGGCGATGGTCTGGACTTCACGGCCGACGTCGGAAAGCACCGCAGGCTGAATGGCGCGCGCGGTGTTGCCGGAGGCAACGGCCAGCGGCGCACCGCCGCCGACATAGTTGAGCATGGCATCGACCGCGCCCTTGCGCACCGACGAGCCGCCGGCATCGACACCGCTCATGCGGGTTTGTGCCGTGAACGGAATGAAGGTGGCGCCAAGCTCGGCCATGTCCCGGCTGCGAATGGAATACTTCTCCTTCGCCAGCACGACGATGGAGCGGCCTTCCGGCGTCTCGTCGGCGAGCGAGGCGAGCTGCGCCGCATCGGCGAGCTCCTGCTCGGTGACGCCGCGAACCGGGCGGAATGCGGTGGCCTGACGGTTGCCGAGCGTGATCGTACCGGTCTTGTCGAGCAGCAGCGTATCGACGTCACCGGCAGCCTCGACCGCGCGGCCGGACATCGCCAGCACGTTGAAGCGGACCAGGCGGTCCATGCCAGCGATACCGATCGCCGATAGCAGCGCGCCGATCGTGGTCGGGATCAGCGTCACGAACAGTGCGACCAGCACGACCACCGAGATCGAGCCGCCGGCATAAGCCGCATAGCTCGGAATGGTGACGGTGGCGAACACGAAGATGATGGTGAGGCCGGCGAGCAGGATGTTGAGCGCGATCTCGTTCGGCGTCTTCTGCCGCTCGGCGCCCTCGACCAGCTTGATCATGCGGTCGATGAAGGTCGAACCTTGCGCGGCCGTGATGCGGACGCGGATCCAGTCGGACTGCACCTGCGTGCCGCCGGTCACCGCCGACCGGTCGCCGCCGGACTCGCGGATCACCGGCGCGGACTCGCCGGTGATGGCGGCTTCGTTGACGGAGGCCACGCCCTCGATCACCTCGCCGTCGGAGGGGATGACGTCACCGGCCTCGACCAGCACGATGTCGCCGACCTTCAGGCTGGTGCCCGGCACCAGCGTGAAGGCCTGCCCCGCGCCGCTCAGGAGCTTGGCCTGGCTCTCGGTGCGGGTCTTGCGCAGAGATTCCGCCTGTGCCTTGCCGCGGCCTTCGGCCACCGCTTCGGCGAAATTGGCGAACAGCACCGTGAACCAGAGCCAGAGGATGATCTGGAAGGTGAAGCCGAGATTCTCGCCGCCGGTGACGAGGTCGCGCAGGAAGATCACCGTGGTGAGCGCGGCCACGATCTCGACCACGAACATCACGGGGTTCTTGATCATCAGCCGCGGGTCGAGCTTGGTGAAGGACGCGCTGATCGCGGGCAGAACGATCTTGGGATCGAGCATTGCCGACATCGGGGCACGTTTTTGCAGTTTCATCGTATCCATGGAGGTCACTCCAAACAATCAGAAGACGTTGCCGGCGTTCATCGCGAGTTGCTCGACGATCGGGCCGAGCGCGAGTGCCGGGAAGAAGGTCAGGCCGCCGATGATCAGGATCACGCCCACGACGAGGCCGACGAACAGCCCACCCGTGGTCGGGAACGTGCCCGCCGACGGCGGGATCGACTTCTTGGCGGCCAGCGAGCCCGCAATCGCCATCGCCGGAACGATCATGAAGAACCGGCCGACGAACATCGCGGATGCGAGCGTGAGGTTGTAGAACAACGTGTTGCCGGTGAGGCCCGCGAAGGCCGAGCCGTTGTTGCCGGTCGCCGAGGTGAAGGCGTAGAGCACCTCGGTGAAGCCATGCGGGCCGGCATTCGCCATGGAGGCGACCGCCGCCGGATAGACCACGCCGACCGCGGTCCAGCCGAGATACATCAGCGGCAGCACCAGGATCGCGAGCATCGCCATCTTGACTTCGCGCGCCTCGATCTTCTTGCCGACATATTCCGGTGTGCGGCCGACCATCAGGCCGGCGACGAAGATCGCGAGCACGACGAACAGCAGCATGCCATAGAGGCCGGCGCCTACGCCGCCGATGATGACTTCGCCGAGCTGCATGTTGATCAGCGGGATCATGCCGCCGAGCGCGGTGAAGCTGTCATGCATGGCGTTGACCGCGCCGCACGAGGCGGCCGTGGTCACCACGGCGAACAGCGAGGATGCGACGATGCCGAAGCGGACTTCCTTGCCCTCCATGTTGCCGCCGGTGAGGCCGAGCGCATGCATCATCGAGGTGCCGTTGGCTTCCGCCCAGTAGGTGATGGAGACACCGGCGATGAACAGCACGCCCATCACCGCGAAGATCGCCCAGCCCTGGCGCTGGTTGCCGACCATGCGGCCGAACACATTGGTCATGGCCGCGCCGATCAGGAAGATCGAGAGCATCTGCACGAGATTCGACAGCGCGGTCGGGTTCTCGAAGGGATGGGCGGCGTTGGCGTTGAAGAAGCCGCCGCCATTGGTGCCGAGCATCTTGATCGCGACCTGCGAGGCCACCGGGCCGACCGCGATGGTCTGCTTGGCGCCTTCGAGCGTCGTGGCCTCGACGTAATCGCCGAGCGTCTGCGGGATGCCCTGCCAGACCAGGAACAGCGTGTAGACGACACAGATCGGCAGCAGCACGTAAAGTGTCGTGCGGGTGACGTCGACCCAGAAATTGCCGACCGTGCGCATCGAGGCGCGCGAGAATCCGCGGATCATGGCCACCGCGAGCGCGATGCCGGTCGCCGCCGACAGGAAATTCTGGTGCGTCAGGCCGAGCATCTGCACGAGATAGGATACCGTGCTCTCGCCGCCGTAATTCTGCCAGTTGGTGTTGGTGATGAAGGAAATCGCGGTGTTGAAGGAGAGATCCTGGGCGACCGCGCCCTGCCCGGCCGGGTTGAACGGCAACACCGCCTGAAGCCGCATCACGCCGTAGATGATGAGGAAGCCGCCGACATGGAACAGCAGCATCGAGACCGTGTAGGTCAGCCAATGCTGCTCGCGCCTCTCCTCGACGCCGGAAAACCAGTAGATGCCGGCCTCGATCGGCCGCAGCACCGGCGACAGGAACGTCCGCTCGCCGTTGAACACAGCCGTCATGTACCCGCCGAGCGGTTTTGTCAGCGCGACGATAATCGCGCAAAAGAGAATGATCTGGAGCCAACCGATCATAGTCATGGCATCAACCCTTTAGGACGTTTGACCTGCGCAGGAGCGGCAGGATCAGGGCAAGCAGGCACGCCACGAGCGCGGCGTCCGCGAGCAGCAATTCGAGAAGCAGCAGCACAGGTCAGAACCGCTCGGGCCGCAGCAGCGCGTAAGTGAGGTAGAACAGGAGACCGAGCGAGACGACGGCGGCGAGCGAATAATCGAAGGTCATGGTCCGCTCCCTCACAGCCGTTCGCAGGCGTAGGTGTAGCCGATCGCGAGCGCGAAGAAGCCAAAGCCCAGCGCCAGCATCAGAATGTCCATCATGGGAATGCTCCTCGTTGCGGCTTTATGTCGGACGCAACCGTTTCTCAGGCGTCCGGCGAGCGCGTGGAACGAAGGAAATGCAAAGCATTTCCACGGCACCAGCCGGGACTTTTGACCGTGTTGAAGTGCCACCACCGGCATAGGTTTTCGAGATGAGGCCTATGGCGAAGTTATATGAATTCCATAAGTGCCGACGCGTCGTGGCTGTCCGCCATGTGGCGCCGACACTGTATTCCGGGCGGCCGTTCCGAGCAGGCAGCGCAGCGACACAAGCCACCGTTGCTTTCACTACCGTTGTTAAGGCAGGCCGTGGCGAGGGTCTTTTCAAAAAGCCCTGCTTCTATAAGCCTCGACCTTCGGCGGCGACGGTGGCCGGGGATCTGTCGCTCTTATCCGGAAGATTCCGTGCACTTATGAAATCCTTATATCTCCCGTCCCGTCCCCATCTCGTTTTCAAATGCGCTTCCAGCCATCTTGGAGAGGCCGGCCGACTGACCGACGCCAATTCCAGGAGGCCTGACATGACCGCCGTTCTCCGACGCCTTGCCCCACCTTCCCTCAACCAGCAGCTTCGCGCGGCACCGGCAATGACGCGTCCGCTGATGCTCGACGTCATCGATCAGGCCTGCCGGCGCTTCCCGTCGCGAGGGCGGAGCGAGCGCAGTGCGCGTATCATGCGCCTGGTCGATGCCGAGGCCTGGACCGACGCCGCGCTGGCGCTGATCGAGCTCGAGCTGCCGCTGTGGCAGGTCCGCCGCATCGCCTATGACGAGGGCGAGTGGCATTGCGCGCTGTCGCGCGAGCGCGAATTGCCGGACTGGCTCGACGCCGCTGTCGAAGCCCGGCATGCCGATCTCGCACTGGCCTTGCTGTCGGCCTTCATCGAAGTACAGGCATTGGCCGTGGAGGTATCGCGGCCGAGCGTTCCCACCGTGCGCCCCGCCCCGGACCCGCTCTATCAGCCGGTCGCTTGCGAGAATTTCAGCTAGGCCAAGCGGAGGTTCGCGCCTTGCCGCAATCTTCAGACATGTCGCGGGGCCTCAGCCCGACGCGGTTGATCGCGCGCTTTGCCGTCCGCATCGCACTGCTCGTCGCCTTTGCAGCCTTCGGCAGCGTAGGTTTTGCACGCAGCCTCTCCGCCCTGCTTTGGATGTCGATCATCCTGTGCGCCCTCGCCGGCCTCGTCAGGCGCGAGCCGCTGTTCGGTGCCGTCCTCAATCATTGGGACGAGGGCGTTGCCTTCGGCGCCCTGTTCGCGCTGGTTCAGGTCGTCAACGAGCTGGCCTGAACATCGGGCTTTATGACCTTCCTATGAGATCGTCGCGCAGCCTCACTCGAAATCATATTCGCTTGAAAAGATATTGATCGGGTGGTCGCGGGACACGCACCCGCCGCCCGCGTCAATCGGAAGGAATACGAAAGTGAAACTCGTCGAACCTCCCTCGTGCAGCTCTCCCTCGACCATCGTCTTCATCGGCCGCAACCACAGGGGACAGTGGGTCGCCCAGCAGCAGAACGGCCTCTACGGTGGCCTCTTCGTCAACCGCGCCCAGGCCATCAAATATGCGCTGTTCGAAAACGGACAGCATCCCGAGACCATCATCGAGCTGCCACGCGAGATCGAGCTCGACATGGGCAGCAGGCCCGATGCCGCCGCACCCAAGCGCGCCGCCTGAGTTCCTCGGCAAAAAACCATGTTCATCCCACCCTCCGCCTGGTTCACCGGGTTCATACCGGACCTGCCGACACCGTTCGATTCGGCCGACGCGATCGACCTGAAGGCGTTCGCCGCGCTCTGCGAGCGTCAGATCGCAGCCGGCGTACCCGCGCTGGTGGTGTGTGAGACCGCCGGCGAGGCACCGACGCTCTCGCCGGCCGAGCAGGCGCTGATCATTCGCACCGCGGTCGATGTCGCGCGTGGCCGCGTGCGGATCATTGCCGGCGCCGTGTCGAATTCAACGGGCCACGCCATCGAACTCGCGCGGCGCGCGGAGGCCGCCGGCGCCGATGCCGTGATGTCGGTGGTGCCCGCCTACAACAAGCCGATGCAGGAAGGAATGCTCGCGCACTTCCGCGCCATTGCCGGTGCGATCGGCCTGCCCGTGATCCTGCACGACGCGCCCTCCCGCACGCTGCGGCCGCTCGCCGACGAGACGCTTCTGCGTCTCGTCGAATCGCGCCAGTTCGTGGGCCTGCGCGATGCGAGCGGCGACATCACCCGTCCGATGCGCCTGTCCCGCCGCCTGCCCGCCGGCTTTCGCTGTCTATCCGGCGACGACACCACCGCCTTCGGCTTCATCGCGGACGGCGGCGATGGCGCGATCTCGGAGGTTGCCAACGTCGCGCCGGATCTCTGCCGCACGATTTTTTCGCATGTCAGGCAGGGCCGGCTGCAATCCGCCCGCTACCTGCACAAGCGCCTGATCCCCTTGATCGCCTGCCTCGGGAAGGAGAGCCCGGCCGCACTTAAATGTGCACTCGGCGTGCTTGGCCTGATGTCGCCCGCCACAAGGCTTCCGATCGTTCCGCTGGACGCAGCCGCGCAGAGGGAAGTGGTACGCGCATTCGCCGCGATCGCCGACGAGGAGCTGATCGACCGCGTCGGCGCCTGAGGCGTCGCACGGCATCCGGGTATCCCCATGCGGCAATCAATCGAAAGGCCTCACAGGCTGCTCCGCGCCTGGCAGCTCGCGCTGCTGCGATTTGCCGTGACGCTCGATGAGTCCGACAGGCTTAATGTCGCCGCGCTCGCGGCGGAGCTCGATCATCTGGGCGGCGGCGCCAGGGACTCCCTCCACTTCTTTCGGCGGACCAGCTCGCAACTCTGTGCGGCCATCAGCGGGCAGCGGCAGAGTGTGGAAGCGACGCTGGAATGCTTCTGCAAGCAGATCGAGGAACCGCGGCTGCGGAACGCCTTTGCCGCAGCGATCGGGATGACGCATTCGGATCCTGCGCCGTCTCAGGCCCGGCCGAAGCGGAACCCCGGTCTCTTCAGAGGACTGCCGGCGCGACGGTCGGCATCCTTATAGCATTCCTATACTGGTGCCTCGGCGCTCATCTCGCAATCCTACGCAACGATGGACATCATACGAGGCAGATTGCGGCGGCCTCGGCCACCGCCACGCTGACGAAGGAATGCAGACATGTCGATGCTGACACATGGCGTTGAGCGCTCCCTTGGCTGGGCCGAACGCCCCGCACGGATCTCGCCGGAGCGCAAGGCGCAGCTCAAGCGCATCGCGCTCAGCGCGCTGACCCTGCTCTCGATGGGCAGCGTGCTCGCAGCGCTGATCGCGCTGAAGACCGCGATCTATGTCTGGCACCTCCACGCCTGACGGCATGGGAGACCATCATGACCTTGCAGATGTGTGAGGAGGCCGCCATGGCCGCGATCGCCCTTCAAGCCACGCGTCGCCAGCCCGAGCGACCGACAATGGCCGCGTCCGCGGCGTGCCTTGGACCGATCGACCCGGATGTCATAAGCACCGCCATCCCCGCGTTCTTCATCGGGCGCAACGGCGCCGGCCTCTGGGTCGCGCGTGAGGCGCATGGACGCGTCGGCGGTCTGTTCCTGTTCAAGAGCTCCGCGGTCGATTTCGCCAACCGGCAGAGTGGGCTCGCAAGATGCGCGCTGGTGTTTCCCGCCGAGACCTTCGAGCTCGATATCGAGAACCGCGGCAATCCGCTGATTGCGCTGGCGGAGGGTGCGAGGCGGCTCCTGGCCCGCGCGGCGACAAGGCTGCGGACATGATCGAGCTCAAGATCGCCATCCTGGTTGCGGTGATGGGTGCATTGCTGCTCGGCCTGCGCATCGGCGTCGCGCCTGCCACGGACAAGTAGCATGCAGCTCCTCAAGGGAAATCTGGAGCAGGCGGTCACGACGACGATCCTGACCATGACGCTGAGCCTGATCTGGGGCGCGATCCTGACAATCGTGATCACGCTCGTGGCACGCGGGCTGGGAGTTTAGAACCCGGCACATCGATGGACCGTGAATTGACCATGGCTGCCTACGAGGCGAGCAGCCGGGTTCGCGGCGCCTTCGCCATGTCCACCTGAGGCCGCGTATCCCCGCGAAAAGATCTGGCCGATCTGGCGCAATTTCACGGAACCGTGTAGATCGGTTTCATGAGCACAAGCAGCGTCAATGTCGTCGCCCACCCCCTAGTCCAGCACAAGCTCTCCCTCATGCGGGAGAAGGACCGCTCGACCAAGAGTTTTCGCGAGATCCTGAACGAGATCGGGATGCTGCTCGGCTACGAGGTGACGCGCGATCTGCCACTGGAGCTCGTCGAGATCGAGACGCCGATCTCCCCGATGCGGGCACCGAAGATCGCCGGCAAGAAGCTCACGCTGGCGCCGATCCTGCGCGCCGGCGTCGGCTTCCTCGACGGCATGCTGGCGCTGATGCCGTCGGCGCGTATCGCCCATATCGGGCTCTACCGCGACCCCGAGACATTGCAGGCCGTGGAATATTACTTCAAGGCGCCGCAGGACCTGTCCGACCGCACCGTGATCCTGATGGACCCGATGCTGGCGACCGGCAACTCGGCCTGCGCCGGCGCCTCCCTGCTCAAGGCGCGCGGCGCCCGCGACATCCGCTTCGTCTGCCTTCTGGCCGCGCCCGAAGGCATCGCGCGGTTCCAGAGCGAGCATCCCGACGTGCCGGTCTGGACCGCCGCGATCGACGAGCGGCTCAACGACCACGGCTACATCGTGCCGGGCCTGGGCGATGCCGGCGACCGGATGTTCGGCACCAAGTAGACAGGTCTGCGCGATCGGGTTAGTCCGGTTGCCATGAGCGTCAACCAATTTTCGCTTCAATCGCTGATCGGTGCCGAAGGTGCCGAGCCCGCCTTCGTGTTTGACGGCAGGCCGGTCTCGCGCGCGGAATTCTCCGGGAAGGTCGAGCAGACCGCCGCATGGCTTGCCGCACAAGGCATCGGCCAGGGCGACGTGGTCGCGGTCTGGCTGGTCAACCGGGTCGAATGGATCGCATTGCTGTTCGCCGCCGCCCGCTGCGGTGCGATCGTCGCCTCGGTCAATACCCGCTACCGCAGCGCGGAAGTCGGCCATCTGCTCAAGGTGTCCGGCGCCAGGCTGATGGTGGTCGAGGCCGCGTTCCGGTCGATCGATTTTGCCGCCATCCTCGCCGAGGTCAGCAAAGACGAAGTGCCTGCGCTGCAAAGGGTCGCGGTGGTCGGCGGGGATGCGATCCCCGCTCACTGGCCCTGTGCGCGCTTCGATGCGTTCGAGACGTCCTATCCGCCAGCGCCGCCGGCGCAGGACGATGTCGATCTGCCGGTGCTGCTCTACACGACATCGGGCACGACCAAGGGGCCGAAGCTCGTCGCGCATTCGCAACGGACGCTCGCCACGCACGCCGCCTCCGTCGCCAAGGCGCTGAAACTCTCGCCACGGCGCCATTCACTGCTGGCCATGCTGCCGTTCTGCGGCACCTTCGGCATGACCAGCCTGCTCGGCTTCATCGCAGCCGGCGCAACCATCCAGGTACTCGATGCTTTCGAGGCGGCATCAGCGTTGAAGGTCCTTGGCGAACACAAGATCACGCACGCCTTCGGCTCCGACGAGATGTTCCGCCGCATCCTCGCGCTCGCCGACACACCACGGCCATTCCCGCATCTCGAAGTCTGCGGCTTCGCCGCGTTTCAGCCCGGCTGGCGCGAGCTCGCCGCGGAGGCCGAGGCGCGCGGCATGCCGCTGTTCGGCCTCTACGGCTCGAGCGAGGTGCAGGCGCTGTTCTCGATCGCCCGCCCCGGTGATGCCTTCGCCGATCGTATCGAAGGCGGCGGGTGGCCGATGTCTCCCGGCGCGAAGGTGCGCGTGCGCGATACCGAGACCGGGGAGCTGGTGGCGCAAGGCGTCTCCGGCGAGATCGAGATCAGCGCGCCCTCGCGCTTCCTCGGCTATTTCAACAACCCGGATGCGACGCGCGATGCGATCACCGCCGACGGCTTCTTCCGCACCGGCGATATCGGCCGGATGCGCGGCGACGGCGCCTTTGTCTACGAGACCCGTGCGGGCGATGCGATGCGGCTCGGCGGCTTCCTGGTTGCGCCGGGCGAGATCGAGGACGAGCTCAAAGCCTGCACGGGGGTTGCCGACGCCCAGGTTGTCGCGGTCGATCTTAAGGGGCAGGCGCGCTGCGTCGCCTTCGTGATTCCGGCCGAGGAGCCGCCGCAGCAGGAGATGCTGGTGGCGCGCCTGCGCGAGCGGCTCGCCGGCTACAAGGTGCCGGCACGAATCTATATCGTCGACGCTTTTCCCGTCACCGACAGCGCCAACGGTGTGAAAATCCAGCGCGCCCGGCTTCGCGCCATGGCAATGGAACGGATCGCCGCCGAATAGGCCCGCCTGTTTCAGATAGCTCGCGAGATTCTAGCGCGCGGCGCGAAGTTGTGCCGACAGCGCATCGCGGTGCCCGGGCGCCGCGATCGCGATCATGCGGCGCGCACGCTCGGCAAGACCGCAGCCGCGCAGCTCGGCAACGCCCCATTCGGTCACAATGGAATCGACGTCGGCGCGCGGCGTCGTCACGGTCTCCACATCGGCGACAATGCGGCTGGTCCCGTCGGACGCCGTCGCCGGCAGCGCGATGATCGCCCTGCCCCCGGGCGATGCATTGGCACCGCGCACGAAATCGAGCTGCCCGCCAATGGCGCCGATCGCAACGCCGTTAAGCGTTTCGGAGTTCACGCTGCCATCGAGCCCGACCTGGAGCGCCGAGTTGATCGCGACCAGCCGGTTGATCCGCGCCAGCACGTTCTGGCCGTGCGTATACAACGTCGGTCGCACCGAAACCGCCTCGTTCTCGTGCACGAAGCGATAGAGCCGCTTCGTGCCGATCACCTGGTTCGTCACCGTGATCCCGGCATCGATTCCCTTCTCCGCATTCGTCACCGCGCCGCGCTCGATCAGGTCGACGACGGCGTCGTTGATCAGGCCGGAATGGATACCGAGATTGCGCGCATGCGACAGCGAAGACAGGATCGCATCCGGAATCCGGCCGACGCCGAACTGAAGCGTGCTGCCATCGGCGATCAGGCTCGCCGCATGTGACGCGATTTTTCGTGAGACGTCATCAAGCGGCGCCGGTGGCAGTTCGACGGGCGGACGGCGAGCGGCGACCCGCAGATGGATCGGCGCGTCCACAGGCCATTCCGCGCCAAACGTCCAGGGCGCATCGGGATTGATCTCGGCGATGACGATGCGCGCGCCCCGTGCGGCATCGATGACATAATCGTTGGAGAGGCTCGCGCTCAATCGACCATCGCCGGACTCGGCGAGTTGCACCAGTACCACATCCGCACGATGGCGCCGTGAGGCAAAATCGGCGCAGAAGGCGCTGTAGTTGCCCGGGATCACGTCGAGCCGTCCTGCTTTCGCAAGCCGCCGCGCATTGCCGATTACGCCATAGCTCTGGAACGAGATGTTGGGCGCGCACGCGGAAAACGTGTCGGAGAATATTGGACCGACCATCATGCGGAACGCCGGCAGATGCCCGGCTTGCGCGACCAGCGCTTCGGTCAGGGTGACCGGCTCAGCCGTCGCCTGCCCGCACACGACACGGTCGCCCTCCCGGATCAGGTCGGAGAAGTCGAGGTTCATTGGCGTCCCTGCTAAGCGATCCGCGCGAAGACTAGTAGGACTTCGCCAGACCGAGCACCTTTTCCGCAATGAAGCTGAGCGCAAGCTGCGGGCTGACCGGTGCGATTCGCGGGATCAGGACCTCGCGCAGATAACGCTCGACGTGGAACTCCTTGGCATAGCCGAAGCCGCCATGGGTCATCACCGCCTGCTCGCAGGCATGGTAGCCGGCTTCGCCTGCGAAATATTTTGCGGCGTTCGCCCCGGCGCCGCAGGGCAAGCCCTTGTCGTATTGCCAGGCTGCCTGCATCACCATCAGCCAGGCCGCCTCGAGCTCGACCCAGTTGACCGCGAGCGGATGCTGGATGCCCTGGTTCTTGCCGATCGGCCGGTTGAACACCACGCGCGTCTTGGCGTATTCGGTCGCGCGCGACAGCGCGAGCTTGCCGAGGCCGACGGCTTCGGCGGCGATCAGGATACGCTCCGGATTCATGCCTTCGAGGATATACTGGAAGCCCTTGCCCTCTTCGCCGATGCGGTCCTCCATCGGGATCTCGAAATCCTCGAAGAACAGCTCGTTGGAATCGACGATCTTGCGGCCCATCTTCTCGATCTCATGGACCTTGATCTTCTTGCGGTCGAAATCCGTGTAGAAGAGGCTGAGGCCATGGGTTGGCGAGCGCACCTCTTCCAGTGGCGTGGTGCGCGCCAGCAGCAGGATCTTGTGTGCGACCTGCGCGGTGGAGATCCACACTTTCTGGCCGTTGACGATGTAGCGGTCGTTCTTGGCCACAGCACGCGTCCTGAGCTGGGTGGTGTTGAGGCCTGTATTGGGCTCGGTGACGGCGAAGCATGCCTTCTCGCGGCCCTCGACCATCGGCGGCAGCATGCGCCTGCGCTGCTCCTCGGTGCCGAACACCACGACGGGGTTGAGCCCGAAGACGTTGATGTGCACCGCGGAGGCGCCGGACATGCCGGCGCCGGATTCCGCGATGGCACGCATCATGATCGCGGCTTCGGTGATGCCGAGCCCGGAGCCGCCATATTCCTCCGGCACGCAGATGCCGAGCCAACCGGCATCGGCCATTGCCTTGTGGAAGTCATGGGGGAAGCCGCCGTCGTGGTCCTTCTTCAGCCAATAGGCGTCGGGAAAGTCCTCGCAAACTTTTGCGACGGCGGCACGAATGGCTTCCTGCTGATCGGTGAGCGCGAAATCCATGTTCTTGATCTCCTTATTGGGAGCCGAGCTCCGATCCTAGCGCCCCATCTGCGAGGGCAGCCAGAGAATGATCGAGGGAAACGCCACCAGGATCGCGATTGCGATCAGGTGCGCGATGAAATGCGGGAAGGTGCCGTGAAACACTTCCGCCACCGGCCGCTTGGCATAGCGGGCAACGATGAAGCAGTTGAGGCCCACCGGCGGCGTGATCATGCCGACTTCCGCGGTGACGATCTTGATGACGCCGAACCAGATCGGATCAAAGCCGAGCGTCTTGATCAGCGGCAGCACGATCGGCACGGTCAACACCAGGATCGCGATCTGGTCCATGAACGAGCCGAGCACGATATAACCGCACAGGATCAGCGTGATGATCACCCAGCGCGAGGCCGGCAAGGACCCGATCCAGGCGACGAGGTCCTGCGTGACATGGGTGAGCGTGAAGAAATAGCCGAAGATCGAGGCACCGACCAGGATCATGATGATCATGCAGGTGCCGTGGCAGGCGCGCAGCAGCGTCGCATAGAGCGATGACGGCGTGATCTTGCCCTTGACGATGGCGAGCAGGAAGGCGCCGAACGCACCGAAGGCGGAGGCTTCCGTCGGCGTCGCGACGCCGAGATAGATCGTGCCTGTCACGATCGAGAACAGCACCACCATCGGCGAGACCTGCCACAGCAGCGCGAATTTTTCCCGCCACGGCACTGATTTCGCAGCGGGCGCGCGCGAGGGATCCTGCCAGACCAGGAAGTAGATCGTGGCCATGATGGTAAACGTCACCAGGATTGCCGGGATGATGCCGCTGATCAGCAGCTTGCCGATATTCACCTCGGCCAGCAGGCCGAAGATGACGAGCGCAACGCTGGTCGGCAGCAGCATCGACAACGTGCCCGAGATCGCAACGACGCCCGCGGCCATCTTCGGCTCATAGCCCTGACGGATCATTGCGGGAAGGCTGGTCGAGGACAACGTCGCGGCCGAGGCCGTCGAGGTGCCGCAGATCGCGCCAAAGCCGGCACCGGCGAGCGCGGTGGCCATGCCGAGGCCGCCGGGGATGCGGCCGACCCAGGCAGAGGCGGTCTTGAACAGATCGTCCGCGACGCCCGAGAGCAGCACGAGGTCTGCCATCAGGAGAAACATCGGAATGGTGATCAACTCGTAGGCCGAGACGGTCGAGAGCGGCGCGGTTTGCAAGATGCCGAGCAGCGTGCCCCATCCGCCGACCATCACGAGGCCGACCGAGCCGGAAAAGGCCATGGCGAAGCCGACGGGCGTGCCAAGCGCGAGCAAGCCGAACAGCAGGGCGAGAACGATGAAAGGTGTCATGGATATCGCCCGTTACTCGAAGCCGCGTGCTTCGCCGACACCGGTCACCGGCGGCAGCGGATACAGATCGCGGCCGCTGACGAGGCTCAGCACATTGCCTACGAGCTGCAGCGCGAGCCGCAGCACCAGCACGCCGCAGCCGAACGGCACCAGCGCCGCCGAAATCCAGGTCGGCCAGGGGATCGCGCCGGAGAGCACGTCGTGCTGCTCGTAATTCTCCAGCGCGCGCTCGAAGCCGACCTTGCAGATCAGGATGAACACGAACAGGCCGGCGAGCGCCGTGACGATCTCGGACAACCGCCGCCCCGTCAGCGAGAAGCGCGACAAGAGGATGTCGACGCCGACATGGACATGCTCGCGCAACGCATCCGACAGCGTGAAGAAGAACACGCCGGCGAGGAGATAGAGCCCGATCAGATCATAGGTGAAGGAGAAAGGGCTGTTCAGCGCGTAACGCATAAACACGTCGGCCACCACCAGCAGCATGATCACGAACATGAACACCACCGCGATCACCGTCAGCGCGCGCTCCAGCGCGCCGAGCACATCTCCTGCCCGTTTGATCACCTCTAGCGTCTCCCTGTTGGATATCGGACTACCTGGCGCCTTTACTTGGCGCCGCCCGCGGTGAGCAGATCGTCGAACTCCTTCAGCGCGGCAGACGCCTGCTTGCCGCGGCTGTCGAGCCCGCTCGCCCACTCCTTACCGACACCCTTGAGCTTGTCCTTGATCTCGGTGCGCGTCGCCTCCGGCAGCGGATCGAAGCTGATGCCTTCGTCCTGCATTTGCTTCTTGGTGACTTCGCCTTCCTTTTCGACGCCGGCGCAGGCTTGCGGCGTAATCGCCTCCGAAGCCTCGTTCATCGCCTTCTTCACGTCGTCGGGCAGCTTGTCCCAGACCGACTGGTTGATGGAATAGGCGACGATGAAGCTGCCGAAGCTGACGCCTTCGGTGGCGTGCTTGACCAGCTTGTCGAGGCCGTAGGAGACGACGCTGTCGAGCGGAAACAGCAGCCCGTCCATCGTGCCGCGCGACAGCGACTCATAGGCATCGGGCGCAGCCATGCGCACCGGCACGGCGCTGAGCGCACGCAGCGTCAGGTCCTGCGCGCCGCCCGTAGTGCGCAGCTTCAGGCCCTGCATGTCCTTGGTGGTTTCCACCTTCGACTTGACGGTCCACACCTGGTAGGGCGGCAGCACCACGGCGAGCAGCAGCTTGATCTTGTTCGGCGCGTATTCCTGCTTGGCGAGAATGCCTTCACGCGCGGTCTTCCAATAGGCGAGCGTGCCCTGGCAGCTGGTCGCGAACGCGCCCGGCAATTGCGCGACTTCCGAGAGCGGCATCTTGTCGGAGACATAGGACGGTCCGATGTAGCCGATGTCGACCACGCCGGACTGCGTCAGACGCAGCATGTCGGCGGCCTTGCCGATCTGCTGGTTCGGATAATAGGTGAAGGTCACCGCGCCATTGGTGCGCCTGGTGACGTCGTCCATCCAGGGCTTCAGCATCAGGCGGACGAGATAGTGACCGGCGGGGAAGCTATCGGCGACCTTCAGCTCCAGGGCCTGCGCCTGCAGCGTCGAGACCGGCAGCGAGAGAGCGAGCACTGCTGCGGCCCTGACCAGATTCTTCTTCATGTCGTTCTCCTTGACGCGTCCCCACGCCGAACGCGGCAGCGAATTGCTGCGGCGCCGTCCGGCCCTCGCTCGATTTCTTGCTTGAAAATGTACATATAGGTGAATTTATCTGTCAAGTGTATGAACTATGCATGGAGCTATGCGCCGTCGACCGAAGCCGCCGAATTGACACGGCTACTTTATGAACTCTAACTCCACGTATATGAATTTATCCAACGAGGCCTCAATGGGACCGCTCGCCGGCTTCACCATTCTCGACCTGACCTCGGTGCTGATGGGCCCCTACGGCACCCAGGTGCTGGCGGACATGGGCGCCGACATCATCAAGGTCGAAAGCCCCGAGGGCGACATCGTTCGCCAGATCGGTCCCGGCCGCACGCCCGGCATGGGCGGGATGTTCCTCAATGCCAATCGCGGCAAGCGCAGCATCGTGCTCGACCTGAAGAAGACGGAAGGCCGCGACACCTTGCTGCGGCTGGCCAAGCGCGCCAACGCGCTCGTCTACAATGTGCGCCCGCAGGCGATGGCCCGGCTCGGCCTCGACTACGAGACACTTCGCGAGATCAACCCCGGCCTCGTCTATGTCGGCGCGTTCGGCTACGGCCAGTCCGGGCCCTATGCCGCAAAGCCCGCCTACGATGATCTGATCCAGGGCGCCGCCACGATTCCGACGCTGCTTGCGGCGGCCGGCGACGGCACGCCGCGCTACGTCCCCGTCACCATCGCCGACCGCATCGTCGGCCTGATGTTGGTCAACGCCATCATGGGCGGGCTGATGCATCAGAGCCGCACCGGCGTTGGCCAACGCATCGACGTTCCCATGTTCGAATCGATGACGGAGTTCGTGCTGGTCGATCATCTGGGCGGCCTCACCTACGATCCGCCGCTCGACCATGGCGGCTACGCCCGCCTGCTGTCGCGCTATCGCCGCCCTTACAAGACCAGCGACGGCTATCTCTGCGTGCTCATCTACAACGACAAGCACTGGCGCAGCTTTTTTGAGGCGATCGGACAGCCGCATTTCCTCGATCAGCCGCGCTTCGCCAACCACGCCGCGCGGACGAAGCACATC
The DNA here is from genome assembly GCF_040547725.1 of Bradyrhizobium sp. LA2.1. Taxonomy (NCBI): domain Bacteria; kingdom Pseudomonadati; phylum Pseudomonadota; class Alphaproteobacteria; order Hyphomicrobiales; family Nitrobacteraceae; genus Bradyrhizobium; species Bradyrhizobium sp. LA2.1. The sequence goes on along the minus strand of NZ_JBEPQI010000005.1, from coordinate 301,590 downwards.
GACGAGATCTATGAGGAGATCGGCCACATCTTCCTCACACGCACCACCACGGAATGGCGCGATCTGCTCGAGCGCGCCGACATTCCGGTGATGCCGATGCATACGCTTGAGACAATCCTCGAAGATCCGCATCTCCAAGCGATCGATTTCTTCAGGACCGTCGATCACCCCGTCGAAGGCCGCATCCGCCAGATGCGCGTGCCCTCCACCTGGAGCGTAACCCAGCCGGAAGCCGCCGGCCCCGCACCGACCCTCGGCCAGCATGGCCGCGACATTTTGCGCGAGGCCGGCTTCTCGACTGACGAAATCGAACAGCTCGCAGAGCAAAAAGCAGTTCACCTGGCCGCGCCGCCCTAACGGCAGCGCTGGCCAGAATCGCAGCGATACAGGGAGGAAACCGCGATGGCCGGACTTTATTTCGAGGACTTTTCCGTGGGCCAGGAGTTCAGGCATCCGCTGACCCGGACCGTCACGGAGATGGACAACACCATGTTCAGCCTGCTGACGCTCAACCCGCAGCCGCTGCATATCGACGCACATTTCGCTGAAAAGACCGAGTTCGGCCAGCGCATTTTCAACAGCCTTTACACCCTCGGCATCATGATCGGCATGACGGTCTATGATACGACCATGGGGACCACCGTTGCCAATCTCGGCATGACCGACGTCACGTTCCCAAAACCGGTCTTCCATGGCGACACCTTGCGGGCGACGACGAAGGTGCTTTCGTTGAGGGAATCCAAATCGCGCCCGAGAGCGGGTATCGTCGAGTTCGAGCACCACGCCTTGAACCAGAACGACGAGATCGTCGGCAAATGCCGCCGCATGGCGATGATGCACAAGAGGCCGGTCTGATGCGTTCGATGCTGTTCGTGCCGGGGGATTCCCCGCGCAAATTCGAGAAGGCGAGCGAAGGCAAGGCCGACGCGCTGATCATCGATCTCGAGGATTCCGTCGTCACCGAGAGGAAGCCGGAAGCGCGCGGGCTGACGCTTGCGATGCTGAAGGGCCGCCCCGGCCCGCATCAGCTCTATGTCCGCGTCAACGCGCTCGACACCGGCCTGACGCTCACCGATCTCGCCGCGGTGATGCCCGGCAAGCCCGACGGCATCGTGCTGCCGAAATCGCAAGGCGGCGACGACGTGCGCCAGGTTGCAACCTGGCTCGAAGCCTTGGAAGCAGCATCCGGCATCACGGTCGGTGCGACGCGCATCGTCTGCGTCGCGACGGAGACTGCTAGCTCGATCTTTGGGCTTGGCAGCTACAAGGGCTGCTCTCCTCGCCTCGCCGGATTGATGTGGGGCGCGGAGGATCTCTCGGCCTCGCTCGGCGCCACCGAGAAAGCCTCGGGCGGCGTGTTCCACAGCCCCTACCGCCTCGCGCGCGATCTCTGCCTGATGGCGGCGGCCGCAGCCGAGGTCGCGCCGATCGACACCGTCTATACCGACATCGACAACCTCGCCGGCCTCGAGCAAGAAACGCGCGCGGCGCGCCGTGACGGTTTTTCGGCGAAGGCGCTGATCCATCCGAAACATGTCGACGTCGTCAACGCGGCGTTCGAGCCGACCGAGGCTGAGCGCACCTGGGCGGAAAAGGTGATCGCCGCATTCGCGAGCAATCCGAACTCCGGCACGCTGCGGCTCGACGGCCAGATGATCGACAAGCCGCATCTTCGCGCCGCGAAGAAGATCCTCGGCCAGACCTAGATCGGAACGCCGCCACCATGATCGTTCGCCAAGCCGCAAACGTCCTGGAGATCATGGAATTCTTCGCGCAAACGAGGAAGCCGGCGACGCTTGCCGAGATCGCCGATCATTTCGGCTGGCCGCGCTCGTCGACCTTCAACCTGCTCGCGACGCTGTCCGAGAAGGGCTACCTCTATGAGCCGCGGCCGCGCGCCGGATTCTATCCGACACCGCGCTGGCTGGCGATGGCACGGATGATCTCCGAGGTCGAGCCGCTGCCGCCGTGGACGCATCAGCTGATCACCGATCTCTCCGCCGAGACCGGCGAGACCGCATCGATTGTCGCCCCTGCCGGCGTGATGGCGGTGTTCATCGACGTCGTCGAATCCCAGGCCGCGATCCGCTATTTCGCGACCATCGGCCATCGCGTGCCGATCCACGCCACCGCGAGCGGCCGCGCCCTGCTGCTGCAATATTCGCAGGAAGAGCGCGACTCTGTCTATCGCAAGATCGAGTTCAAGCAATACGGGCCCTCGACGCCGATCAGCATCGAGGCGGTCGAGATCGAGCTGCGCAATTCGATCGCGCGCGGCTATTGCCAGAGCTTCGCCGATTACAGCCGCGACCTCGCCGGCGCGGCGATCCCGCTGCCGATCGGTGATCGCCGGCTCTCCGTCGTCGTCGCAGGGCCGGAATTTCGCATTGGTCCAAAAGTGCCGGAGGTGGCCGCGCTGATCGCACGGACCGTCGACCGGCTGCGGCCGAAGACGACCGCGGCCTAAAGCCGGAGCCTCATTCGAGTCCCTGAACGGGCGGGGTCGAAGTCTCCGCCGGCGGAGCCGGGGCAGCTTGAACTGGCTGCACCGGGGGCGTGGCTTGAGCCGGCGGATTGCTGGCGGCTCTGATCTGGCCGTTGGCATTCATCGCCTCACGTGCGCGCGGCGGAGCGCCGGTCGCGGCTGCGCGGTACGCCTCGCGGCGTGGCGGCTGCTGGTGTCTTGCCGACCGCGAACCTCTCACGCCCCATGACCTCGCGATTGAAGGACCGGCGGTATAGCCAATCACTGCACCCGCGACCGCACCGACCGGACCGAGCACGACGGCCCCGGACACGGCGCCTATCGCCGCAGCACCAGCGCGCTCCTGCGCAACGGCGCTCGCAGGCACGCCAGCCAGCAGCACGACCGCAGTGATCAAAACTTTCTTCATCGGAGCGCCTCCCTCTCGGGAGATCACTCTTACTCAAATATGGCCGCACGAGGTTTGTTCGTTGCCCAACACGGGGCAATGACCGATGGAACTCCGGCAATTCAAAGACCTCCGCCGCCACTCGCGGTTCCAGCGGGACCAGATCACGGCGCGATCTTGTCGCTGGTAAATCCGTTACCATCGAGCGCACGACGCACGGTGCCGTCTACCTTGGCTTCATCCAGGAAGCGCGCCGCCCAGGTCTTCGCCACGGCCTTGCCCTTGGGAACGACCACGACCACGCCGGTCGACTGGATCACCTCATCCAGCACCTTGGTTCCGGGCAGCTTTCGCGAAAGGTCTTCCAAGGCTCCCATTCCCATGGCGAGAGCATCGAGCTGCCCCTTGCCGATCAATTCGGCCGCCTCTTCCGGCTTCACGAACTTTGTCAGCTTCGCCTGCTTCAAGGATTTTTCGACCGTGCGTGACGTCGATGTCCCTTCGATACAGCCGACCCGCATGCCGGCGCGATCGACATCCGCAACGATCCGGATGTCCGATCCGGCGCGGATGAGATAGCCGCTCATATAGGCGACGTAAGCGGGCCCTTGGTCCACGAACTGCTCGCGCTTGACGTCCGCCGGCATGAAAGAGAGATCCCAGACGTCCTTGCTGCCGGCGGCGGCGATCTCGTCGGAGCTCTGATATTCGAGGAGCTGGAGCGGAACGTGCAGCTTGTCGGCGGCGGCCTTGGCGAGCTCTACGGTGACGCCGCGCGGTTTTCCGGTCGATGGATCGCGCGTCGTCCAGAAGGCCGACGCGGCCGGGCCGACGGCCACGGCCACGCGGAGCGCTCCCGTCGGCGCGATGTCGACGGGACCTTCGGCTTTCAAGCTGGGAATGGAGGTCATGATGAAGACCAAGCCCAACGCAGCAATCAGACCACGCCGCAACATTTAGCGCCTCCAAGATTGGACAATCCGTCGACAAGCTGACGGTGCGCTCCCTCGCCCCGTTCTTACGGGGAGAGGTAAAGAACTACACGATCTTGATCGACATATCCGGCAGGCCCTCGAGCTTGCACAGCAGCACGTCGCCCTTCACCACTGGGCCGACATTCTCCGGCGTGCCAGAATAGATGATGTCGCCGGCCTTCAGCTCGAACGCTTCCGACAGCTTTGCGATCTGCTCGGCCACGCTCCAGATCATCTTGCTGAGATCCGAGCTCTGCTTCACCGTCCCGTTGATCGCGAGCGAGATGGCGCCCTTCTCGAAATGGCCGGTCTTGCTGGCCGGATGGATCGGCCCGATCACCGCGGCGTGGTCAAAGCTCTTGCCGATCTCCCAGGGCTTCTTCTCCGCGGCCATGCCGTTCTGGAGATCGCGCCGGGTCATGTCGAGGCCGAGCGCGTAGCCATAGACGTGATCGAGCGCCTTGTCGGCCGGGATGTTGGTGCCTCCCGATTTCAGCGCGGCGACCAGCTCGACCTCGTGATGATAGTTCTTGGTCAGTGACGGATAGGGATGGTCGGCAACCTGGCCGATCGCGACGTTCTGGATCGCGTCGGTCGGCTTCTGGAAGAAGAAGGGTGGCTCGCGGTTCGGATCCGACCCGCGCTCGATCGCGTGCGCGGCATAGTTGCGGCCGATGCAGTAGATGCGGCGAACCTGGAACACACTCGTTTCGCCGACGATCGGGATCGAAACCATCGGCACCGGAAAGATCGGCTTGGGTGCGACCTGCGCCGCAGCCGGCGTCACCTCAGTGAGGCCCGCCGCCGTCATCGCGGCTGCGGCCGTGAGCACGCTGCGTCGCGTGGTTTTTGTCATGGCTTCACTCCCTGATATTTGCCGTTTCTTGTCGAACGGTAGTCTTAGAGCCAAATGCAGGGCGGGCCAATGGCCCGCCCTGTACGTCTTAAGTCGCGACGCGATCGAAGAACGCGCGAACTTTTTGCGCGCAGACGTCCGGGTCAGTCGCGGCGACGTGATAGGAATCGCCCGGCAGCACTTCCAGCTTCGAGCCCGGAATCGTTTCCTGCCATGCCTTCACGGAGGCGACGTCGCCAAGACCGGAGCCGGTCGTGGTGATCACCAGCGTCGGACGCTTGATGGACGGAAGTTCGCCGGTGACGTCGACCGTCGGCACCATCTGTAGGAATGCCTCCAGCGTCGAAGCCTTGGTCTTCGACATCAGCTTGATCCACCAGTCGAGCGCCGCCGGCGGCAGCGAGGAGCCGAGGCGGCCGGCCGTGGTCTCGCGCACCCAGGGCTCGACGCCCTGTTCGCGGATCTGCTTGCGCCAAGTCGGCGCCCGCTCATTGAACGAGGTGAGCGACGCCGGCGCTCCGACTGCCGCGACCGCGATCACCCGATCCGGATGCTTGGCCGTCAGATGCATCGCCAGCGTGCCGCCGATCTTGCCGCCGACCAGGAAGACGCGATCGAGCTTCAGCACGTCCAGCATCCGGATGATGTCGTCGCCAAGGCCTGCGAAGCGGTAGACATAGTCGCCCTGCATCGGCGTCGAATCGCCATAGCCGCGCAGGTCAGGGCGCACCACGAGGTGATGCGTGGCGAAATACGGCACCCAGCGCCGAAACGCCTCGCCGCTTTCGGCGAGCCCGTGCAGCATCACGACCGGCGGCTTGACGTCCCATGGCAGCAGATAATCATCGATGCGAACCGCAAGCTCGCAATCCTCGCTGACACCGATCTTCCGCAGTTCGCTAGCCATCAGATACACCTCGTTCCACCGCCATCGACATTGATGCAGGTACCAGTAATGAAGGACGCGCGGTCTGAACAGAGGAACGCGACGAGGCCGGACACTTCGTGCGGTTGCCCGACGCGGCCGAGCGGAACCGAGGCGATCGCCGCAGCATTGGTCGCGCCCTGATCCTGGCCCGAGATCGCCGCGCCTTGAGAGATGAGGCTGTCCCAACGATCGGTCTGCACCGGTCCGGGATTGACGCCGGTCACCAGCACATTGTCCGGCGCGCATTCCTCGGCGAGCGCCAGCGTGAAGTTGAGCAGCGCCGCGTTGACCGCGCCGCCCGCCATATAGGCCGCGCGCGGCTGGTGGCCGCTGCGGCCGATGATGTTGATGACGCGGCCCCAGCGGCGGTCGCGCATTTCAGGCAAGACATTGCGCGCACAGCGCATGTAGCCGAGCAGTTTTAGCTCGATCGACTTGGCCCAGGTCGCATCCGGCGTCTCCGCGATCCGGCCCATCGGAGAGGCGCCGGCATTGTTGACGAGGATATCGATGCGGCCGAAGGCCTCGCGCGCGGTGGTCATTACACGGGCTATGTCGTCAGGCTTGGTCATGTCGCCGGCACAGGCGATCACGCGCCGGCCCGTATCCCGCGACATCTCCTGCGCGGACGCCGCAAGCCGCTCGGCGTCGCGCGCGACGATGACGACATGCGCCTGCTCGCGCGCGAGTTCGGCGGCAATGGCACGGCCGATGCCGATGCTGCCGCCGGTGACGACGGCGACCTTGCCGCCCAGGTTCAGATCCATGACGCTACCCTAACTTGCTAATCGACCGTGGCGCCGGAGGCCTTGACGAGCTTGCCCCATTTTGCGGTTTCGTCCGTCATGAATTGACCGAATGCGTCGCCGAAAACGGCACCGGGCTCGGCCCCGAGTTCAGCGAGCCGCTTCTTGACATCCGGCATCTTCAGAATGGTCTCGAGCTCGCCGCTCAGCTTGGCGAGCGCGGGCGCGGGCGTCTTGGCCGGCGCCACCAGTCCGAACCAGGACGAAGCCTCGAAGCCGGGAATGGTGTCGGCCACGGTCGGCACGTCGGGCAGTGCTTCCGCACGCTTGGCGCCCGCGACCGCGATCGCATTGATGGCCTTGCCCTGCACCTGCGGCAGCACCGCCGGCATGTTATCGAACATGAAGGGGATCTGGCCTGCAAGCAGATCGTTCATCGCCGGCGCGGCGCCGCGATAGGGCACATGGACGATGTCCACGCCGGCCATGCTCTTGAGCAGCTCGCCGGCGAGCTGTTGGTCGAGCCGATGCCGGACGAGCCGAAATTCAGCGAGCCGGGCTTGGCCTTGGCGAGCGCGATCAGCTCGCCGACATTCTTCGCCTGCACCGACGGATTGACCACCAGCACAATCGGCACCGAGGCGATCAGCGCCACCGGCGCAAAGGCCTTGGCCGGATCGAACGGCAGCTTTTTGTAGAGGGAACCGTTGATCGTCAGCGGAGGCGGCGCGGTCAGCAGCAAGGTGTAGCCGTCGGGCTCTGCGCTCGCGACCGTCTCGGCGCCGATATTGCCGCCGGCGCCGCCGCGGTTCTCCACCAGGAAGGTCTGGCCGTTCCGTTCAGTCAGCTTCTGCGCGACGATACGGGCGATGATGTCGTTGGACCCGCCGGCCGGGAACGGCACGATGATCTTGACGGGTCGGGAGGGATAATCCTGCGCTACCGCGAAGCCGGAGAACAGAACGGCCGCACAGGCGGTCAGAAAGGTGCGTCGCATAACCCCGCGCATGGGCACTTCCTTGATGTTTGTCTTGTTGTTGATTGATTCATCACGCCGTCAGCAATGGCCTCAACTTGCCGACGTCGTCAAGCTGTTCGAGATTGCCGATCTGGTCGATCAGCCTCTCGGCCCTGTCACTGCCCAATACCGGTGCAATCAGATCCCGCGTCTTGGCCGCCACTGCTTCCGTGCTCAGCGGATTCTCCTTGGTGCCCGGCGGATACTTCGTGAAGTGCTCGACCTTCTTGCCATCGGTCAATGTCACTTCGACGACAGCGCCGCGCGGCGCTGCCGGGTCCATCAGTGCCTTGTCGCCGGCCAGCGTCACCTTGGCGCGCTGCTCCAGGATTTTCGGATCGTGCATCAGCGCGACGTCATGACTGTCGTTGAACGACACGGCGCCCTTGACCAGCGCGACAGCGACGAGATGCTGGCAGTTGACGTCTGGCATCGCGCTCTCGCCAACAATTCCCATCGCATCGGTCGGCAGCTTGACCAGGATGCTACGCACGTTATCTGGCGCGAGGCTGTGCTGCTTGCGCAACGTCAGCATCGCATCCAGCGGCGACTGGATGGGATAGCCGACCGAGAAGGTCTTGATCGCCGTCTCCGTGACATAGAAGCGCTTGCCGAGATCCTTCACCATCTCCTCCGGCTTCGGATCGGTCGATAGCGCGATGAAGAGATTGTGGGTGCCATCGAGCACGTCGTCGACGCCGGTGAGGCCCGCTTTCACCATGTCGACCGCCATGACGCCGTTGCGGGCCCCCATGCCGGCAAAGTCGAACGCCTTCTCGATGTGATCGTGATCCTTCACCCAGCTCCACAGGCCGGACACCTGCTGCGACGAATAGGAGATCGCGTAGCGCATTCCCTTTTCATCGAGCCGCGCCAGCGATGCGGCGGCCCCGAGCGCGCCAAACGTCGAGGACGTCCCTTCGGCACTCCGATGCGAACCTCGGACGAGGTCGGGACCCAGAGCGAACAGCAGCCGGCAGGTCAGGTCGTAGCCGAGCGCGACGGCGCGAATGACGTCCTGTCCGCTGCGATGCTCGCGCTCGCCAATCGCGAGTGCAGCCGGCACGACCGAGCAGCCCGGGTGCGCCTTGGTGACGGGCTCGAAATCGTCGGTCTCGTCGGCATGCGCACACATCGCGTTCGCCAACGCCGCGTTAACAGCCGTGGTGCGGAAATCGGAACCGATCACGGATGCTTGCTCATCACCGCCGAGGGTGCGCACATATTTCAGCGCCATTTCGCCCGGTTTCATTCGCGAGCCCGAAACCATCGCGCCGAGCGTATCGAGAATGCGGTGCTTGCATTCACGCAGCACCTGCTCCGGCAGCTCCTGGTCGCGCGCGGCGACCATGTAGCGGGCGAGACGCTCGGTGACACCTGGGCTCGCCGCGAGAGCCGCACGGCCGCCGGTGGCGACCAAGGCGGCAACCGAACCGGCGGACTGCAGGAAACGGCGGCGTGACGGCATGCTTCTCTCCCCCGCGGTCAGGACGCGACCGACATCTTTGCGATCTCCGCCGCGTTCGGCAGGTTCTCGACATTCCAGCAGGCGTCCATCACGCGCCGGATCGTCGCAGCAGGGATGATACTCTCTGCAAGGTCCGAGAATTTGGTTTCGAGCTGCTTGTCCGTCATCGGCACCTCGACGCTGCCGATCGCATGCTCGATGTAGCGGTTGAGCTTGCGGCCGTCCTTGAGCACGATGGTGAGATCGACCTGCTCCGGCTTGATGCCGGGTGTGATCACCGGATTCACCTTGCCGCGCAGCGCGACGACGGTCGGATCAGTCACGGCCCGGTCGCTGAACTGCTTCTCGCCGCCGGCGCCCTCGACGATCGCAACGGCAACCGCATGGTAGATGCTGAACTTGCCTTCGAGGCCCGTCTTCGGCGTCTTCTTGCCGGTGAGTTCCAGCACCAGCGGATGGACCTTGAGGTCGACGCGCTCGATCTGGTCCGCAGTCACCTTGCTCTCGTTGCGGAGCTGGATCGCGGCGTCGATCGCCGGGTGCATGACGATGCCGCAGGCGAATGGCTTGTAGGTATTGAGCGCGGCCTCATAGCGTTTGCCGAGGTCGCCCAGGATCTCGTTGTAGTCCTGCTTGGTGCTGATCGTGTTGGCCCAGCCGCGCTTGGCCTCGATCATGGCGTCGGACGAGGTGAAATTCTTCGAGGCCAGGATCGCCGCGAAAATGCCGCTTGATGCGGCACGGCCCGGATTGAAGCTCTTGTTCATCGAGCCGAAGGATTCGCGCAGGCCCACCGGCTGCGAGGCGGCAAGGCCGAGCGCCCATGTCATCTGCTGCTCGTTCAGCTTCAACAGCTTGCCGACGGCCGCGGCCGAGCCGAACACACCGGCGGTGCCGGTGATGTGCCAGCCGACATCGTAATGGTTCGGATAGACCGAGTTGCCGATCCGGCACTCGGTCTCGACGCCGAGCACCAGCGCGTTCAGGAATTCCTTGCCCGATACCGGCTGCATTTCCGACAGCGCGAGAATGGCCGAGGCCACGGGACCGGCAGGATGGATGATCGTCTTCAGGTGGGTGTCGTCATAGTCGAAGATATGGCTCGACACACCGTTGATGAAGGCCGCGTTCATGATGTCGAACCGCTCGCGCCGCCCGAACAGCGAGGCCTGCTGCGGCCCGGAGAACGGACCGAGCGCGGAGACCGCGATATCGACTGTCTCGTGATGCGAGCCGCCGATGGCGACGCCGACCCAGTTCAGCAGCGTGCGCACGCCTTCCTTGCGCACATTGGCTGGCAGGTCGTCATAACTCGCGGTCACGAGATAATGCGCCAGCGCACGCGTCACCTCCTTGGGTGGCGCTGCTGCGGGAGCTGCGGTGGGTGCCTGCGCGAATGCCGCGTTGGCGCCGACGGTTGCGAGCGGCAGCGCGGCCGCCGCCTGGAGCAGGGTCCTGCGATCAGTTTGCATGGGCAGCCTCCTTGACCTTGATCGATACCAGTTGCGCTGCAAGGCGGACCGCGCTTTCGAGCGCGCCGGTCTTGGCGACGCCCGTGCCGACGATGTCGAACGCGGTGCCATGCGATGGCGTGGTGAAGACGGTCTCGAGACCCGCGGTGACGGTGACGCCGCGGTTGAAGCCGCGCAGCTTGGTCGCGATCTGGCCCTGGTCGTGATACATCGCGACTACGCTGTCGAATTCGCCGGCGAAGGCTCGGATATAGACGGTGTCGGCGGGATAAGGCCCGGTGCAGGCGATGCCGGTCTTCGCGGCGGCCTCGACCGTCGGGCGGATCATCTCGATCTCGTCGCGGCCGAACAGGCCGTTCTCGCCGGCATGCGGATTGAGCGCGGCGACCGCGATGCGCGGCCTGGCGACGCCAGCCCTCTGCATCATGCGGTCGACCAGCTCGATCGAGTCGGTGATGCTCGGCGGATTGATGCCGTCGAGCGCCTCGCGCAGCGACTGATGCCCAGTCACGCGCGACATCCATTGCCCGTCGAGCACGTTCATCTCGGAGAAATAGGTCTTATGCCCGAGCAGGCTTGCGAACATCTTGTGCTCGTCGGGGAACTTCCAGCCGCCGTCGAACATCGCGCGCTTGTTGAGCGGCGCAAACGTGATCGCGTCGACCTCGCCCGCCTTGGCGAAATCGATCGCACGCGACAGCGTCTCGCCGGTCAGCCGGCCCGATTCCGCGCTGGCCTTGCCGATCGGGAATTTGGCGGGATCGGTGTTGCCGAGGTCGACGAGCTGCACGGCGCCGCGGCCCCAGTTGGCCGCCTTGGGCGAGGCAATCCGCTCGACCTTCAGCTTCACGCCGGCATGCGCCATGCCCATCTCGAGCACGCGGGCATCGCCGACGACGACGAGACGGGCCGCATCCGCGAGCCGGTCATCGGACAGAATGCGCGCGACCTGTTCGGGGCCGATGCCAGTGCAATCGCCGGGGGTGAGCGCGATGACGGGCAGTTCTTTGGTGCTGGTAGCCATGATAGAAACCTTGAGTCCTTACTTCACTGCTTGGATTTGAGCGGCGGACTGGGCCCAGTCCTCCCGGTTGAATTCCCCGTCCCATTTCGCGACCACGATCGCGGCGACGGCATTGCCGATGGTGTTGGTGATGGAGCGCGCCAGCGACATGAAGCGGTCGATGCCCAGCAGCAGCGCCAGTCCCTCCGCCGGCAACCCCGCGGCGATCACCGTCGCGGCGAGCGCGGCGAAAGCGCCGCCGGTGACGCCCGCGGCGCCTTTGCTGGTGAACAGCATCACCACGAACAGGCTCAACTGCTGGCCGGCCGACAGTTCGATGCCGTAGACCTGAGCGACGAACATCGTGGAGAGCGGCAGCGTCAGCGCGACACCATCGAGATTGAAGGAATAGCCGGAGGGAATGACGAGGCCAGCGACTGCCCGCCCCACACCCGCCTTCGGCAGCTTCTCCATCATGCCGGGGATGGCAGTCTCCGACGAGGAGGTGCCGAGCACGACCAGCAGTTCGTTCCGCAGCAGCCGCAGCAAATCCATCAGGCGAATACCGGCGAGGCGACAGATCGTGCCAAGAATGACGAAGATGAAGAACGCCATCATCGCCCAGGCGGTGCCGACCAATAGCGCCAGCGCATAGAGCGTGGCGGCGCCGAACTTCGCCACGGTGAAAGCCATGGCACCGAACGCTCCGATCGGGGCCAGCGCCACCACGACGTGAACGACGCTGAACACCAGCTCGGTCACGCGCTCGAGGCCCGTCCGAAGCGGCGCGGCCTTTTCGCCGAGCAGCAGCAGGCCGATGCCGCAAAGAAGCGCGAGCACGAGCACCTGGAGCACGTCGCCGGCCGCAAACGCGCCGACAAAACTCTCCGGGATCATGTGCTGGATGTAGGCTGAAAGCGACCCGACATGGGCCTGCGAATAGCGCGCGACGGTCTCCACCTGCTGCGCCGTGGCATGCGCCACGCCCGCGCCGGGCTGCACCCAGCGCACCACCACAAAACTGATCAACAGACAGACGGTCGTCACCGCCTCGAAATAGGCGAAGGCCTTGAGCCCGATGCGGCCCACCGCCTTCATGTCGCCGACCTGCGCGATGCCGGTGACCACCACCAGGAAGATCAGCGGCGCGATCGTCATCTTGATCAGCGAGATGAAGGCATCGCCGAGCGGCTTGAAGTCGACGGCGACGGTCGGAAGCAGGAAGCCGAACAGTGCGCCGAGCGCGGCGCCGGCGACGACCAGGACATATTGCTCGCGCCAGAGCGGCTTGCGGCGGCGTTCGGAAACCGGGCTCGACATCGGCTCAGTCGATATGGGCTCAGACAGCGGCGTTGCGGCGATCTGCAATTTGCTTCCTCCAACGGCATCGTCGCGCCATGCGAAGGTGGCGCTTTGTTCTTGTCTTGCGATGCCGTTTACATTGGACCAGCGGCGTGTCAGGCGCTAATGCCGTATCGGTATGATTTGAGGACAAAACCGCATCATGGACCTGGTCTGGCTGGAGGATTTCCTTGCCATCGCCGAGGAAGGCGGGTTCTCGCGCGCCGCCCAGCGACGGCATGTGACCCAGCCGGCGCTGAGCCGCCGCATCAGGTCGCTCGAGGAGTGGCTGGGCACGCCGCTGTTCGAACGTTCGACCCACACGATCACGCTGACGCCGGCCGGCGAGAGTTTCCGCCCCGTCGCGGAGGACGTGCTGCGCCGGGTCCTGGTCGGACGCGAGGAAGCGCTCGAAGTGGCGCGGCTGAAGGCCGAGACCATCACCTTCGCGGCCACGCATTCACTGTCGCAGACCTTCTTTCCGGAATGGATCCGCAACTCCGACAGCGCGCGGGCCGACTCCGCCGTGCAGCTCGTCGCCTCCAATTTCGCCGGCTGCGAGAAGCTACTTCTGGACGCGCAGGCCCATTTCATGCTGGCGCACTACCATCCGACGCTGGTAAGCCGGCTCGACATGGACCGCTTCCAGCGCGTCGATCTCGCGACCGACGTGCTGATCCCGATCAGCGCGCCGGCCGCAAAACCGGGCCGCGGTGGACGCAGCAGCAAAAAGGCACAGCCTCGTTACGCCCTGCCCGGCGCATCGGGCGCGCCGCTGCCCTATCTCGCCTATCACCCCGGCTCGGGCGTGGGGCGGCTCGTCACCTCGTTCCTGGCCGCGAAGGATTCGACGGCGTGGCTAGCGCCCGGCTTCGCCGCGCCGGTCATGCTGCTGGTCGACATGGCGCGCGAAGGGCGCGGCGTGACGTGGGCTCCGATGAGCCTCGTCCGCGCCGATCTCGACGGCGGCCGCCTGTTGCGCGCCGGCGGCGCGGATTGGGACATTCCGATCAGCGTCTCGCTGTTCCGCACGCGGGCCCGCATGACCCGGGCGGCCGAGACTTTCTGGAATTCGGTGCGCAAGGGCCGGCCGGGAGGGAAATCCATCTCGGCCGCGCCGCGGACCAGATGACCGTGTCGCGGATCAAGTCGGCCTTCGGGCTGCTTCGGCCGCAGATGCTGCTGATGAGCCTGCTCGCTGCCACAACGTTAGACGCGGCGCACGCCGGCGGCGCCTCCATCGCACCCGCCGAGCTGAAGGCGATCGGGACGATCGATGCGCGCTTTCAATCCTACAATATCGAGATGGTGGAGGTGACCGGCGGCCGGTTCTGGAAGCCCTATCCGCGAACGATGCGCCCGCTCGATGAGCGGGATCGTTACGGCGAGAGGCCGCCGATCGATCTTGCCAATGCGCGGCTGCGCAAGCTCGCCGCCGCTTTGGCGCCGGCCTATCTGCGCGTGAGCGGCACCTGGGCCAATGCGACGTTCTTTGCCGACACGAACCATGCGCCGGCCAAGCCCCCGCCGGGATTCAATGACGTGCTCAGCCGCAACCGATGGCGCGACGTCATCGACTTTGCGCGCGCAGTCGACGCGGAGATCGTCACCTCCTTCGCGATCAGTCCGGGCAGCCGCGATGCGGATGGCGCGTGGAAGACCGATCAGGCGCAGCGCCTGATCGACACGACGCGTTCGCTGGGTGGCCACATCGCGGCGGTGGAATTCATGAACGAGCCGACGCTTGCGGCGACGAACGGCGCGCCGCCGGGATATGATGCGGCCGCTTATGGCCGGGACTTCAGGATCTTTCGCGAATGGATGCAACGCGCGGCGCCCGAGACGCTGATCGTCGGTCCGGGTTCAACCGGCGACGCGCCGTCGCCATCCGGGTCGGGCATCACCACGCGCGATCTGCTCGCCGCATCCGCCCCCGGCATCGATCGCTTCTCCTATCATCACTACAACACGCTCTCGCCGCGCTGCGGCGGCCGCGATGATCCGGCGCAGACGCTCTCCTCGGACTGGCTGGCACGCACCGACGCGACGTTCGCGACCTACCGCGCCCTGCGCGACGCATTCGAGCCTCGCAAGCCGATCTGGCTGACGGAGACGGCGAACGCCGCCTGCGGCGGCAATCCATCGGACAAGACCTTTCTCGACACCTTCCGCTATCTCGACCAGCACGGACGCCTCGCAAGGGCCGGCGTCCAGGTGGTGATGCACAACACGCTGGCCGCCAGCGACTACGGCCTGCTCGACGAGGGAACGTTTCGTCCACGGCCGAACTACTGGGCTGCGCTGCTCTGGCATCGGCTGATGGGAACGATCGTGCTCGACGCGAACCCGGTCGCCGCGCCAGATCTCCATCTCTACGCGCATTGCCATCCGGACATGCGGGGCGCCGTGTCCGTGCTCGCAATCAACGCGTCGCGGCACGCATCTTCGACCCTGACGCTGTCACACCCCGCCGAGCGTTACACGATACATGCGAGGCGGCTGCAAGACGCGACAGTTCAGCTGAACGGCAAGACGCTCGCGCTGAGTGCCAATGACGAACTGCCCAGACTTGAGCCGCGCGCAACACCTGCGGGGGCGATCCGGCTTGTGCCGGCCACCGTCACCTTCCTGGCGTTTCCGGATGCAGCAAACCCCGCCTGCCGGTGACCGCGCTTACGGCTTCAGCGCGTCGCGCGCCGTCTCCGGCGCCATCAGCGTCGCGATGATCGTGATGATCGAGAGCGCAATGATGTAGACCGACACCGGCCAGTAGGCGCCGGCCCATGCGAGCAGCGCCGTTGCGATCAGCGGCGAGAAGCCGCCGCTCAGCGCCGCCGCGACATTGGCGCCCAGCGAGGCGCCGCTGTAGCGCACCTGGGTGCGGAACAGTTCCGGCATGAACGCCGCCTTCGGCCCGAACAGCAGCGCGTGCGTCAGCGTCATCGTGACGACGAGCGCGAACGTGATCAGCGCCGGCTCCCTGGTGTCGAGGAACCAGAACAGCGGAAACGCCAGCGCCACCGAGAACACCCCGCCGGCGAGATACAGCGCCCTGCGGCCGAAGATGTCGGAGAGCCAGCCGGCGAGCGGTAGCGTCGCGAACTCGACGAGCGCGGCATAGACCACCGCGTTCAGGATCACCTGGCGAGGCAGGCCGAGTTTCGTCGTCGCATAGACCACGGTGAAGACGGTGAGGAGATAGGCGAGCCCGACCTCCGACACCGTGATGCCGATCGCGAGCAGAAAACTGCGCCAGTCGCGGCGCAGCACCTCCAGCACCGGCTGCGCCAGCACTTCCTTGCGCTCGACGACTTCCTTGAAATGCGGCGTTTCCGCGAGCTTGAGCCGCACGATGAAGCCGACGCCGACGAGCAGGATGCTGATCAGGAACGGCACGCGCCAGCCCCAACTCAAA
Source organism: Bradyrhizobium sp. LA2.1 (assembly GCF_040547725.1). Classification (NCBI taxonomy): domain Bacteria; kingdom Pseudomonadati; phylum Pseudomonadota; class Alphaproteobacteria; order Hyphomicrobiales; family Nitrobacteraceae; genus Bradyrhizobium; species Bradyrhizobium sp. LA2.1. The sequence goes on along the minus strand of NZ_JBEPQI010000005.1, from coordinate 285,496 downwards.
AAGTCGGCCTCGGGCAGTTGCGTCATCAGGGCGAAGATACCGGTCGAGGCAGCGACGCCGACCGGAAAGCCGATCTGCACCAGACTGCCGTAGAAGCCGCGCCGATCACCGGCGTGCTCGATCACCATCACGACCGCGCCGCTCCATTCGCCCCCGAGCCCAATGCCCTGGACGAAGCGCAGGATGATGAGCAGGATCGGCGCCCAGACGCCGATCTGGCTGTAAGTCGGCAGGCAGCCGATCAGGAAGGTGCCGAGCCCCATCGCGATCATGGTCGCGACCAGCATGGTCTTGCGGCCGAGCCGGTCGCCGTAATGCCCGATGATCGCGCCGCCGATCGGACGCGCCACGAAGCCGACCGCATAGGTCGAGAACGCCACCAGCGTCCCGACGAAGGGATCGAAGCTCGGAAAGAACAGCTTGTTGAAGACCAGCGCAGCTGCCGTGCCGTAGATCAGGAAATCGTACCACTCGATCGCGGTGCCGAGCGCGCTTGCCCACACCACATGCGCCGTCGTCGATTTCTCCGCGGCCGCGGAGACCCCCGTTGCTGCCGTCATGCCCTGCCCCAAAGATTCCTGGCGGCATCATGGCTAATCGTGTGGACGGTTGCAACCTGCGGAGGTGTGATCTCTGTGCGGGATTACAAGGCGAGATTTTGCGCGTCGCTGCTCCCGCACTCCGTCATTGCGAGGAGCTCTTGCGACGAAGCAATCCAGGCTGCCTCCGCGGAGAAAGTCTGGATTGCTTCGCTGCGCTCGCAATGACGGGTGTGGCGGCAGTTGCGCGCACGCCTCCGGCAATGTCTCCCGGGCGACCATGGAACTCATTGACCCCTCTTATTCGCCATTGACAAACTCATTCGCCAATATCTAATTTATCCCCCAGAATAACCAGCCGCGCCAAGCGGCCAATAAGAGAGGGATCGACGATGAGAGGGCTTTTGGCCTGCACCTTGCTCGCGGCCATGACTTCGGCTGCCATGACCACGGCGGCGAGCGCGCAAGTCTCCGATGACGCGGTGCGGATCGGCGTGCTGACGGATCTGTCGAGCTGGGGCCGTGACAACAGCGGGCCGGGGTCGGTCGAGGCGGCCAAGATGGCGGTCGAGGAGTTCGGGCCGACCGTGCTCGGCAAGCCGATCGAGATCATCAGCGCCGACCACCAGATGAAGACCGATGTCGGCGTGCAGATCGTGCGCGGCTGGTTCGACAACGGCAAGGTCGACGCCGTCGTCGACATCCCCAACTCCGGCATCGCGATCGCCGTGCACAACATGGTGCGCGAACGCAACAAGATCGCGCTGCTCTCCGGCCCCGGGGCGAGCTCGCTGACCGACGAGCTGTGCAGCCCGAACACCGTGCACTTCACCTACGATACCTACGCGCTCTCCAAGGTGACGGCCTCCGCCGTGATCAAGGAAGGCGGCAAGTCCTGGTACTTCATCACCGCGGACTATGCCTTCGGCCAGCAGCTCGAAAAGGACGCCACGCGGTTCATCAACGAGATGGGCGGCAAGGTGCTCGGCGGCGTGAAGCATCCGACCAACACAGCCGACTTCTCCTCCTTTGCGCTCCAGGCGCAGAGTTCGAAGGCCGACGTGGTGGCGTTCGCCAATGCCGGCCAGGACACCGACAACGCCATCAAGCAGTCCGGCGAGTTCGGCCTGGTGCAGGGCGGCCAGAAGCTGGTCGGTCTCCTGATGTTCGACACCGACGTGCATGCGGTCGGCCTGAAGGCCGCGCAGGGCACCTACATGACAACGGCGTCCTACTGGAACATGGACGAGGCGACCCGCGCCTGGTCGAAGAAATTCTACGAGCGCACCAAGGTGATGCCGACCATGATCCAGACCGGCGTCTACGGTTCGGTGCTGCATTATCTGAAGGGCATCAAGGCCGCCGGCACCGACGACCCCGCCAAGGTGATGGCCAAGATGCGCGAGCTGCCGATCGAGGATACCTTCGTCCATGGCGGCAAATTGCGCGAGGACGGCCGCGTCATCCGCGACATGTATCTCGCCAAGGTGAAATCGCCCGAGCAGTCCAAGGAGCCGTGGGACTATCTGCAGATCGTCAAGACCGTGAAGGGCGAGGACGCCTTCCGCCCGGTCTCCGAATCCAAATGTCCGCTGCTGAAGAAATGAGGCCCGCATGACCGGCAACGAGCGCAACGCAATTGAGACTTACGAGTGCGATGTGCTCGTGGCCGGATCGGGGGCCTCCGGCATGTCGGCCGCGATCACCGCGGGTTATCGCGGCCTCGACGTGCTGATCGTCGAGAAGGAGCCGCGCTTCGGCGGCACCACCGCCCGCTCCGGCGGCTGGCTCTGGATCCCCGGCACCTCGCTGGCGAAGGCCTACGGCATCGAGGAGGCGCCGGAGCAGGCCCGCACCTACTTGCGGCACGAAGCCGGCAACAACTTCGATGCCGCGCGGGTCGATGCATTCCTGAGTGCGGGTCCCGAGGCGGTCGATTTCTTCACCACCAGGACCGCGCTGCGCTTCGACATGCCACTGGTGTTTCCCGACTATCACGCCGAAGCGCCGGGCGGCGCGCAGGGCGGCCGCTCCATGGTGACGCGCCCGTTCGACGGCCGCGAGCTCGGCGACCAGATCAAGACGCTGGGCATGCCGCTTCCCGAGCTCACCGTGTTCGGCATGATGCTAGGCTCCGGCAAGGAGATCATCCATTTCATGCGCGTGACGAAGTCGCTGACCTCGGCGGTATACGTCGCCAAGCGCCTGTCACGGCACCTGATGGACGTGCTGCGCTATGGCCGCGGCATGACCTTGACCAACGGCAACGCGCTTGCCGGGCGCCTCGCGAAATCCGCGCAGGACCTGAAGATTCCGATGTGGCTGTCCTCGCCCGTGCGCGAGCTGACGGTCGAGAACGGCACTGTGACTGGCGCCGTCGTTTCGCGCGAAGGCCGCGAGGTGCGCGTCCGCGCGCGACAGGGCGTCGTGCTCGCCTGCGGCGGCTTCCCGCATGACGTCGAACGCCGCAAGAAGATGTTTCCACACGCACCGACCGGCCATGAGCATTATTCGCCGGGACCGGCCGGCAACACCGGCGACGGCCTGCGCCTTGCCGAAAGCGCCGGCGGACATGTCGAGGATCGCCTACCGAACGCGGCGGCCTGGGTGCCGGTGTCGGTGACCAAACGCAAGGATGGTTCGAGCGGCGTGATGCCGCATTTCATCGACCGTGCCAAACCCGGCGTAATCGCGGTGATGCGGGACGGCAAGCGCTTTGCCAATGAGGGCAATTCCTATCACGACTTCGTCCAGGCCATGATCAAGGCCGCAAAGCCCGGCGAGGAGATCGCCGCATACCTCGTCTGCGATCACCCGACGCTGCGCAAATACGGCCTCGGCTGTGTGCCGCCGTTCCCGATGCCGCTCGGTCATCACCTCGATACCGGCTATCTCATGCGCGGCGACACGCTGGAGGCGCTGGCGGCGAAGACCGGCATCGACGCGACGGCGTTCACCGAGACGGTCAGGCAGTTCAATGCGACTGCGCCGCAAGGGCACGACGCCGCCTTCGGCAAAGGTTCAAAAGCCTATAACCGCTACCAGGGCGACGCCATGCACGGTCCAAATCCCTGCATCGCACCGATCAAGAACGGCCCGTTCTACGCCATCAAGATGGTGATCGGAGATCTCGGCACCTATGCCGGCATCGTCACCGACGAGAACGCGCGGGCGCTGGACGCCGAAGGCCGGGTGATTCCCGGGCTCTATGCCGCGGGCAACGACATGGCGAGCATCATGGGCGGCAATTATCCCGGTGCCGGCATCACGCTTGGGCCGGCGCTGACCTTCGGCTACATTGCCGGCCGTCATCTCGCCGACAGCGCCGCCAAGCGCAACGCGGCGTAAGCCACGCGCCAGGAGACGCATGAAGAGAGAAAGCCGCGGCATCCAGTCGATCGAGGTCGGCGGAGAATTGCTTCGCGCGCTCGCGAGATGCGGCGAACCGATGATGTTGCGCGATCTCGCGCGCGAGGCCGGCATGACGCCGGCCAAGGCGCATCCCTATCTCGCCAGCTTCTCCCGCATCGGATTGATCGAGCAGGACGAGACCACCGGCCGCTACGAGATCGGCGCGCTGGCGCTGGAGCTCGGCCTGATCAGCCTGCGCCGTCTCTCCGGCGTGCGGATCGCGCGTCCGAAGATCGCAGGCCTTGCGAGCCAGATCGGCCATGCGGTCTCGCTCGCGGTCTGGGGCACGCACGGCCCGACCGTGGTGCAGCTCGAAGAGCCGGGCCAGCCCGTGCACATCGTGATGCGTGCCGGTTCGGTGATGGCGCTGCTCGAAACCGCGACCGGCCGCGCCTTTGCAGCGTTCCTGCCGGAGAAGACCATCAACGCCGCGCTCGAAAGCGGCCTCGACCGTTATGGCGTCGGCTACAATCCGAAGCGGGCGGTGAAAGGCGCGAAGGTCGCCGAGATGCTCACCGAGGTCCGCAAGCACGGCCTCGCCCGCGCGCTCGGCGATCCCCTGCCCGGCGTCAATGCATTCTCGGCGCCGGTGTTCGATCATTCCGGCCATGTCGCGCTGGTGATCACCGCGATGGGGCCGGAAGGCACGTTTGATGCGCGCTGGGACAGCCCGATCGCCCATGCCCTGCGCGACTGCGCCGGCGGCATCTCGAAGCGGCTCGGCTACGGGATGACGATCGCGGCGGAGTGAGGCCTGTTAGGCCGGCGACACCCGCACCTCTTCCGCGGAGATCGATCCGCTGTCGACCACGAGCGCGACGGCGCCGCTGGTCAACGGGAGATCGCCCGTATCCTGAACGCTGAAGAGTTTTTTACCATCGACATGGGCTTCGATGTCGCTTCCGGCCACGCGCAGCTCAATCCGATATCTCCGGTCGAGCTGCCAGTCGAAGCGTTCGCTGGCGAGCACGAGTTCGTCATGCACGCGCTTGACCAAACGGACGCGGCCGCCCTCGGCACGGTCGAACATCAGCGCGTAGTAGCGCTCGCGTCCCTGCACCCGCGCCGCGAGGCCCCAGGCGCTCGCCAGCAGCGGCATGATCTCGGACGTTACGCGATAATCCTTCCAGTCGCGCGTACCTTGCGCGATGAAGCCGAGCCCGTCGCCATTGGTAACGCGCAGGCCCTCCCAGCGGGTCTGGAACTGGCTGACATTGTTGACCCAGGCGTGCTTCCACATCGTGCTCAGATTGTTGTCCGGCCGCTTCAGCACGGTGTCAGGCGCGCCACCCCAGGTCAGATAGTCGAGATAGAGCGTGCCATCGACGCCGAGCGGATCGCGCGTTTCGATCTCCACCCCGATCTCGAAGATCGGATAGGCATGGGTCTCCGGCACCTCCCAGCTCAGCACGGCGTGACAGCCGCCGGTCAGTTCCTGCGCATCGCCGTAGATCTGGATCAGCTCGTCGTGCTCGTCATAGACGCTGGAAAACAGCCGCACCGCCACGGTGCCGCTATCCGCCTCCGATTCGATCCGGCACTCGACCCGTTGCCCCGAATACAGCGTCGGACAGGCCACAAGCTGGTAGGTCGGCATCGTAAACACCTCCTTGTCGAAGAAGGTGGGGCTCGCAACGCGTGCCACGCGTCCGGGGGCCAGACGGCGGAAGTCGATCGCCAGACTCCGCTCCCCAGTGCGGCTGTGGCCGGCGACATTGCTGAGCTCGACCTCATGGAGCCGTGCGGGCGAGCCGCCCTTCACGTGGAAGCCCTGCAGGCTGCCCGGAAAGTTGAAGTTGAAGCGCGCGCCGTCCTTGGCGACCGCCAGCGCCGGCGCACCGGCGAGCGCAAGCCCGGCCGCGACCAGCGACTGCGTCTCGATCACGGCGTCGGAGATCGCAGCGCCACCATCGGCCGTCGAGATGTACATGCGGTCGGCGATGGGGGTGCGGAAGTCCGGCCCGGCGTCGAGGCCGGCAAGTCCGGTGCGGATGCCGAACAGGCAACCGACATTGCCGGCATTGCAGTCGGTATCCCAGCCGGCCGTGTTGGCGATGCGCATCGCCTCCTGAAAGCTGTTCCCGCCGTAGAGCGTCGCCAGAATGATCAGCGCGTGGTTGGGCACGACATGGCAATTGCCGAGGAATTTGTCGTAGCCGTAACGTTCGGCGATCAGCGCACGGGTCCGTTCCCAGTCGTTGCCGTTGTCGCCGGCGTGCCATTCCCGGACGTCGTTGACGACGCGCCGGATCAGCGCGTCCTTCGGCACGAAGCCGAGCCCGACATCGATCAGCTTCTGCACGTCGTGCTCGACGAAGGCCAGCGCCTCCATCGCCGCGAGCAGTTTTGCGGCATGCACGGATTCACCATCATGACTCACGCGCCCGGCCTGCTCGGCCAGATAAGCGGCCTGCTCCGGATTACCCGGGCTCACCATCGCCCAGCCGTCGATGAAGATTTGCGCACCGATCTGCTCGGCTACGGTCGTTCCGTTCAGCTCGATCGAGCCGCTCTGCGGCGCCGGGATACCGGACTTCAGCCGCAGATAGGCGGTGTGCTCGGTGGAATTGCCGATGCCACCCCACCACAGGATGGCGCGCTCCTCGACGATGTAGTTCAGCCAGGCTTGCCCGATCTGCCTCGAGGTGAGACGCTTCGGATAGCCATTGTCGGCAAGCGAGCGGGGAAACGCAAAAGTGCCGGAGACGTCGTCGTCGGTGACGACGAGATGATGGGATCGCAACGCGACGTCACGACGCTCGTTGACATAGTAGTTGATCGGCCCGAGCTCCTTCATGATGCGCTCATAGGTCCAGCCCTCGAAGGGCCGGCCGAGGTAGACACCGATGAGCTTGCCAAGCACGCCGGCATAGACCCGCTCCGCGTAGTCATGAGGAATAGCTGTCACGAGTTCACTCCCATATCCAATTTCTTGGCTCGCGGGTCAGACCGACGAGCGCTTCATGATCTCGAATTTCAATTCATGGCTCCGGCCCGGCGCCGCGAGCCCGCCCGGTTGCAACCGCTTGACCAGCGTTTCCGCCGCAAGCGCGCCGAGATCGAACTCCGGTTGCCGCACCGTGGTGAGCCCGAGCAGCTTTGCGACCGGGATATCGTCGAAGCCGGCGATTGCAATGTCGCTGGGGATAGAGAGCCCGGAAGCACGCGCCGCCTCCATCGCACCGAGCGCCAGCACGTCGCTCGCGCCGAACACGGCGGTCGGGCGATCGCCCTTTCTTTCGAGCAGCCGCTTCATCGCACGCGCGCCGGATTCCTCGGAATAAGCGCTATCGGTAATGAAATCTGGCGCAAGTCCGGCTTCCCGCATCACCGCGCCGTAACCCTGCGCGCGCCGCTGGCTCGGGCCGAACTCGGCCTGGATCATCGCGATGCGCCGGTGCCCGCGCGCGATCAGAAGCCGCGTCATTTCCGCGGCCGCTTCGGCATTGTCGATATAGACGCTGTCGATCGCGAGCGGTCCGTCCGGCTTGTGCTGGCTCTCCAGCCGCACCAGCGGGATGCCCTTACGCGCGAGCACGGCGAGCTGGGGCGCCCGCAGATGAAAGAACGTTGCGACGACGCCGTCGGCCCGCCCCTGGAGCAACCAGTCGATGGCGCGGGCCTCGCCTTCCGGCCGCCCGTCGGTGTCGAAGATCAGGACGTCGTAACCAGCCGGCGCCGCGACCGTCTGCAATCCCCGGACGAGGCCCGGATAGAACGGGTTGGTGATATCTGGAATGACACAGGCAAACGTCATGGTCCGCGCGCTGCGCAGCATCCGCGCCGGATGGTTCGGCTGATAGCCGAGCTCCTGCGCGACCTGGAGGATGCGCGTGCGCGTCGCAGGCGGAACGGACGGCGTCTCCGTCTTGTTCAGGACGAGCGACACCGCGGCCTGCGAAACACCGGCCGCGAGCGCAATATCCTTCTGCGTGGGGCGGGCCGACGCCTGTTTGTCGCGCCCCTTCCCCCGCTTCGTCCTCGTTGTTGACGTCGTCATCTGGCTTAGTTATACGTATTATTAAAGGAAAATCAACAATCACCGCCAATGACCTGAGGAAACCGAGGTTCATCGCCATGACCATGACCCGACGCCAGCTTGTTGCCGCCATCCCCGCTGCCGCGCTTGCCGCGAGCTTGCCGCGCGACGTTCGCGCCGAGGACGGGCGCAAGGTCGTGACTTTCTGGTTCGGCCAGGCGAATTCGGACGGCCAGGCCGCGCTGCGCAACGATCTGGTCGAGGCGTTCAACGCCTCGCAGGACAAATATCTGCTCCAGCTCGAGGTGAAGGGCGCCGCCGTCAACAACCTCCTGAAGGTCGCACTCGTCGCCGGTAACGGCCCGGACATCGTGCAGACAGCGGGTCCCGCCTATCTCACCGCGATCGCGAATGCCGGCCAGGTGCTGCCGCTCGACGATTTCGCCGAGAAGTACAAGTGGAAGGATCGCTTCCTGGCGCCGCTGCTCAACACCAGCGTCTACGGCGGCAAGCTCTACGCGCTGCCGCGCGACTACGAGTCGATGCACCTGTTCTATAACAAGGAGCTGTTCAAGCAGAACGGCTGGAAGCAGCCGACCAACCGGCAGGAGATGGAAGCGATCGCAGACGCAGCGCTCGCCAAAGGCATCATCCCCTTCGGCGCCGGCAATGCCGACTGGAAGGGCGTGAACGAGTGGCTGATGACGGTGTTCTTCAACAACGTCGCTGGCCCCGACAACGTGCGCAAGGCACTTGCCGGCGAACTGCCCTGGACCGCGCCGCCGTTCGTCGAGGCGGTCGAACTGTCAAAGGCGTGGTACAACAAGGGCTATTTCGGCAAGAACTATTTCTCGCTGACCATCGAGCAGAGCTTCCTCCAGGTCGTCAACGCCAAGGCGGCGATGGCGTTCAGCGGCACCTGGTCGTTCGGCACCAAATCCTACGGCATGTCGAAGCCCGATACCGTGATGGACGTCATGCCGACGCCGACCCTCGGCTCGGCCTTCACGGGATCACTGGTCCATCTCGCCTGCGGCGCGACGCTGTCGATCGCCAAGAACTCGCAGAATGCGGAAGGCGCAGCCGCAGTGTTCGAGTTCATGCTGACGCGCAAGTTCTACGAGACCATGAACCGCGACTGGCCCGGCAAATGGGCACTCCCGGTGAAGGACCTGCCGCCGGACATGCTCCAGGGCATCGGCTATCCCCTATTCGAGAAGACGATCGCGAATCTGCACGAAGCGTTCAGCAAGGGGCAGTACGGCTTCACCACCTGGACGTTCTGGCCCGGCGCCACCAACTCCTATCTGATCGAAGGCATCGAGCAGGTCTGGCTCAACAAGATCACGCCGGACGCTTACCTCACGCGGATGCAGACGCTCTTCAGCCAGGAAGCAAAGGAAGGCAAGGTGCCGCCGCTGCCGCCGCGGACGGCCTGACGCACGATGTGGCTCTTCGCGCTTCCAGCGCTCCTGATTAACGTCTGCATCATCCTGGTTCCCGCCGTGCTGACATTCACGGCGGCGTTCTTCATGTGGGACGGTGTCGGAAAGCCGGCGTGGGCGGGACTGGCCAACTTTCAGAACATGTTCGCCGATCCCGTGTTCTGGTCGGCGCTGACAAATAACTTCATCTGGACGGCGATCTTCCTCACCGTGCCGGTCTGCCTCGCGCTCGTGATGGCAGCGGCGCTGCTGATGGCGCCGAAGGCGCGCATCGTGGTCCAGTCCATCATCTTCCTGCCGCGCATCATCGCCGTCGCAGTCACGGGCCGCATCTTTCAGGGCATGATCTTCAGCCCAGCGACCGGCGTCGTCGCCTGGTTAAACGAGCACGGCTTTTCGATCTCCGATCCCCTCGCCGATCCCGACCGCTCGCTCTATGCTGTCGCCGCGGTCGACATCTGGCACTGGTGGGGCTTTCTCGCGGTCGTGTTCCTGTCGGCGATGCGGCAGATCAGCATCGACCAGATCGAAGCCGCGCGGCTCGACGGAGCCGGCTTCTTTGCTTTGTTCCGCTACGTTCTGATCCCGGGCATCCGCCCGACGCTGACCTTGATGCTGATCCTGACCGTGATCTGGTCGTTCCAGGTCTTCGAATTCATCTTCATCGTCACCCGCGGCGGCCCCGCCTATGGCAGCGAGGTGCTGGCGACATTTGCCTACCGCCACGCCTTCTTCGAAGGCGACGTCGGCCAGGCTGCAGCCGCCGCCTGCGTCATGAGCCTGTTCGGCCTGTGTGCCACCGCCGTCTATCTCTGGCTCCAGATCACCGACGACGCGCAATCGACATGATCGGGGATCGCTGGAGCAGGACATTCAGCCTCGGGCTGATCGGTATCGCATCGTTCAGCTCGCTGCTGCCGATCGTGCTCGCCGTGATGAACGCACTGAAGACGACGGTCGAGATCGGCAGCAATCCGCTCGCGCTGCCGACCCAGTTGCACTGGGAGAATTTTTCCTCCGCCTGGCGCAACGCCCAACTCGGCCCGAGCCTGCTGCACAGTGCCGAAGTCGCGATCCTGACCATTCTGATGGTGTGCGTCACCGCGACGCCCTGCGCCTATGTGCTGGCGCGGCAGAAGGGAAAATTCTGGCGCTTCATCACCTTCTACTTCATGGCCACGATCACCGTGCCCGTGCAGCTCTATCTCTACCCGCTCTACTTCATCTTCGCGAAGCTCGGGCTGGTCAATTCGATCCCCGCGGTGGCGCTGATTTACACGGCGATGTTCTCGCCGTTTGCAATTTTCCTCTTGCGCACCTACGCGCTCGCGATTCCCGTCGCGCTCGAGGAAGCAGCCCAAGTTGATGGCGCAAAGCCGTGGCAGACCTTCTGGTACGTGATCCTGCCGATGATGCGGCCCGGTCTGCTCACGGTCGCCATCATCGTCGGGCTGAACGCCTGGAACGAGTTCGTCATCGCCGTGACGTTCCTGCAGAAAGACAGCAACGTCACGGCGATCGTGCGCTTCTACAATCTGACCGGCCAGTATTCGACCGACTGGGGCGAGATGCTGGCCGCAGCCGTCACCATCGTGCTGCCGATCGTTGCGATCTTCGTGCTGCTGCAGCGTCAGTTCATCGACGGCATGACGTCGGGCGCGGTGAAGTCTTGAAGCCCTACTTGTCCTTCACCGGCACCGTGTAGTTCAGGATCAACCGCCCGCCATCCGGATAGATCGTCTGCCCGGTGATGTAAGACGCGTCATCACTCGCCAGGAACGCCACGACGGAGGCCACCTCGCTCGGCTCACCGCCGCGGCCGGCCGGCGTGCGTGACATCACCGTCTTGCGGGCATCCTCCGAGGTATAGATGGACGACGCCACCATATCGGTCAAAATCGTGCCCGGCCCGACCGCCACGACGCGGATGTTGTGCGGGGCGAGCGCGACGGCGGCGACCGAGGTCAGCTGCTTCATGCCGCCCTTGGAAATGGCGTAGGTCGCAAGCGTCGGGATCGCCAGCAGCGCGTTCACCGAGGACATGTTGATGATGACCCCGCCGCCGCCCTGCGCGATCATCTGCTTCGCGGCAGCCTGCACGCCGAAGAACGCGCCCTTCAGATTGATGCCGATGATTTCGTCGAATTCCTCTTCGGAAATCTCCAGGATGTCCCGGTTGCGGGCGACGCCGGCATTGTTGACCATGATGTCGAGCCGGCCGAATTCCCTGACCGCGGTCGCCACCGCGCGATCGACGTCCGCACGCCGTGCGACGTGACATGGCACGGCATACAATTCCTTGGGCTTGCCCAGCTCGTTGACGGTCTTCTCGAGCTCATCCGTATCGACGTCCGAGATGACGACCTTGACGCCGTCGTCGAGGAATCGCTTTGCGCACGCCTTGCCGATGCCGCGCGCCGCGCCGGTGATGACGGCGACCTTGCCGGATAGTTTCATGGGTCTCACTCCAGGATAGCTGCTTGGGCAGCGAGCTATCCCGGAGAGGACCCGGGTTCAAGCCGCCGCAAAGCCGAGATGAGCACGGAACCGGTTCTTGATAAAGACGGCATCGCGCGAGGGCAGCGAGCGCGGCGGATTTTCGGCCAAAACCTTGATGACAAAAAGCCGCGCGCCATCGGCCGGTCCGGCGATCTGCGCGGCGAGGCGTTGCACCTCCTCGAGCGTCCGCACGGTTCCGGTCGCGGCGAAGCCGCAGGCGGCGGCAATTGCCGTGAGATCGACGCCACGGCCGGTGTGGCTCGCCTGCATGCCGGTCTCGCCAAAATGCTGATTGTCGATCACGACGATGTCGAGATTGCGCGGACGCGCGACGCCGATGGTGGCGATGCCGCCGAGACCCATCAACTGCTCGCCATCGCCCGTCAAGGCAAGGACGCGCTTGCCCGGCTGGGCTTGCGCGAGCCCAAGCCCGATCAGCGCGGCGCCACCCATCGCGCCCCAGAGATAAAAGTTGCCGTCGTGATCCCCCACGGAATGCAGGTCGTAGGTGGGCGAGCCGAGACCGGAGACGACCAGCGTGTCCTTGCGGTCCTTCAGGAGCGCGGCGACAGCGGCGCGACGATCGAGTTGAGCTTGCATCGGCATCACCACTTCTTCTTGCCGATCAGGCGCTGCCCGATCAGGACCGCAATCTGCTGATCGGACTCGTAGGCGAGCGATGCCGCCGATTCGACCGTCTCGACCAGATCCTCCGCCGTCTCCGCGCGCATCACTTTCAGGCCGATCGCTTCCAGCGACGGCTGCGTCGCCCGGCTCATCGGCACCTGCCACGGATTGAATTCGGCCCATTCGCCGCGCATGGTCACCAGCATCAGCAGCGGAAAGCGCCCGATCGCCGACAACGACAGCATGTTGATGCAATTGCCAACGCCGCTCGACTGCATCAGCAGCACGCTGCGCTGACCGCCGAGCCAGGCGCCGGCGGCGATGGCGATGCCCTCCTCCTCGGTCGTCAGCACGTTGGTGGTGACGTCGCGGTCGGCCGAGAACATGCGGATGAGCTGGCTGTGGCCGGCATCCGGCACGTAGGACATCTGCCTGACGTCGGCGGCTTTGAGGATACGATAGAGCTCGGACGGCCAGTCGTCGCTGCCGCGCGTTTCAGGATTCGGTTGAGGGCTGTGCACCGCGAGGTCTCCGTGACATTCGAGCGGACCCTAGCGATTATTCCGCGCGACGGCTCTGACCGTCTGGCACGATCAGGTATTGAAGGATTGTATAGCTGCCTTTTCCGTTGTCGCCTGGACCAGAGCACGATGCGCATGACTGCGCCCTCTCCCCTTGCGGGAGAGGGCGTCACCGCAGGAAGATACAAATTCATTGGGGTGAGGGGTATCTCTCGGCGCATTCATATGCATCGATATGCGCGGAGAGATACCCCTCATCCGGCGCTTCGCGCCACCTTCTCCCGCATCCGCCTTCGCCAAGGCTTCGGCGGACATGAGGGGAGAAGGGAAGAGACACTGTCGCTTGGACTAGCGACTCAATTCGCCGCGGACCTCGCCGCAGCCGGCATATAGATCTGCGCGTAGCCTTCCTTGATCGCGGAGGTGATGCGATCAAGGCGGCGGTCGATGTGCTTCTCCAGCACCGAGACGCAGGCCTCCTCGTCGCGCGCCTTCAACCCTTCGACGACCGCGCGGTGCTCGGCCTGGGTGTTGGAGCGGTTGATGCGGTCCATGTCGATCCAGCGCACGAAGCGGATGCGGGCGTTGACGTTGCGCAGCACGCGCAGCATCTCGGCGTTGTTCGACATCCCCATCAACCGCTCGTGAAAGGTCTCGTCGAGTTCGACCAGCTCCACCGACGAACGCTCGCCGGGATCGGGACCGGTGGCTTCGAGGAATTTCAGGAGCGCGTCGATGTCCTCGTCCCTGGCACGCTTGATGGCGAGGCGGATCGAGGCGACCTCGATCGACTTGCGCAGCTCGTAGAGATCGAAGATCTCGTGCGCGTCGAGCTCGCGGCAGAAGAAGCCCTTGCCCGGCGTGAAGCGCAGGAAGCCTTCGGTGTTGAGACGGTTGAGCGCTTCGCGCAGCGGCGTGCGGCTGACGCCGAGGCGTTTTGCCAGCTCGCCCTCGTTGAGCCGTTCGCCCGGCTTGAACTCATAGCTCACGGCCATCGCCTTGAGCTGTTCATAGACGCGATCGACGATACTATCGGAAGCCAGTTCCACGTTGCTCTTCATAAGCTGCATTCATGCCCGAACACAGCCCAATATACCGGGGCTGTATGGACGATTGCAATCCAAACAGCTGCCTAGCACATCTTGTGCAGAGCTTTGCGACAGCCGGACTCAGGCAAATGCGCGCGGACGCAGTCCAGCATGAAACCAGGTGATCATGGAATAGATGTCGTAGACCGGCAGTCCAACTTCGGCCTGCAAAGCTGCCGCATAAGGCGGCATGTTGGTGCATTCAAGCACGATGGCGCCGACATCCGGATTCTTCGCGACCAGCTCCTTGCCCGCCTCGACCACGTCACGCTCGGCCTGGGCGACATCCATGTCGTCCTTCTCGGCCTTGATCAGGACGCGAAAGAATTCCTTGCCGTGCTCGGTGCCGACCAGTGGCGTATCGAGCGGCACGCCGGCGCCTTCGAGATGGGCCGGCGTCAAGGTCGAGCCTGATACCGTGACGAGGCCGACGCGCTTGCCCGGCGGCAAGGTCGCCTGCACCCACGGCACCTGCATCAGCGACGAGGTCGCAACGGGAACGCCGACGGCGGCCGCGATCTCCTTCTGAAACAGCGAGAGGAAGCCGCAATTGGTGGTGATGGCTTCCGCGCCCAACCGGACCAGGTCCTTGGCCGCATCGATGAAGTCAGGCAGCAGGCCGGCGGCGCCCTTCAGCACCACCTTCTCCGGCGACGCGCCGCTCACCACCCGATAGAGCACGGGGAACGGCCAGGTCGTGCCGTTGCCCATGTCGCCGGGAATGCGGGGAAAGCGCGCTTCCAGCATCAAAATGCCGAGCGGCGCGCCATAGATGGCCTTGCCGCCGCGGGCGATGCGAGAGGACGAGTTGGCTGGATAGGTCATGTTGCGTTCTCAGAGGAAGCGAGTGGGCGCGAACGGCGCGAGCGGAATCTCCGGCTGCTTGCCGCTCAGAAGCTGCGCGACCAGACGGCCGGTGCGGGCCGATCCGACCAGGCCGACATGGCCATGGCCGAAGGCGTAGACGATATCACGCGAGGCACGCGCATGGCCGATACAGGGAAGGCCGTCCGGCATGCTCGGCCGATGACCGAACCATGTTTTGATGCGCGAGGGGGGAATGTCCTTCGGCAGCTTTGGGAACATGCTGAAGAGGTTGTTGCGCAAGATTTCGGTGCGCTTCCAGTTCGGCGCGGCCTCGAGGCCCGCGATCTCGACCGTGCCGGCGGCGCGCAGGCCCTTGTCGGTCCAGTTCACCACCATGCTGACGTCGGACGCCATCATCGAGCTGCGCGGACCCGATTCCGGGTTCTCGATCATGACGTGATAGCCGCGCTCGGTTTCGAGCGGCAAGGGATCGCCGACGGATGCGGTGAGCTGTTTTGACCGCGCGCCGGCGGCGACCACCGCGGCATCGCAAGCAATCTCACCGGTCTCGGTGAGAACGGCAACGAGCTTGTTGCCTGAAAGCTTCAGACCGGTCGCCCTGGCATGAACGAGCTTGGCACCGCTCGCGAGCGCATGCTGGGCCAGCGCCGCAACGTAAGCGCCGGGATCGCGGCAGCGGCCGGCTTCCTCCACCACCACGCCAAAGGTGTAGCGCGGATGCAGATCCGGCTCGCGCTGACGCATCTCGTCGGCGTTGAGCTCCAGCCATTCGACGCCGACCTTCTTGCGCAGGCGCCAGCCGAGATTGCTGTCGAAATTGCCGCGCGACGGGAATACGTGCATCACGCCGTTGCGCTCGACCAACTCGGGCACGCCCGCTTCTTCCGCGAGCTTCTTGTGCAGCAGCGGCGCGTCCTTCAGCAGATCGCGCAGCGCAAAGGCGGTCTTCTCGACCCGTGCCTCGGTCCAGCCCGAGAGCAAATACTTGATCAGCCAGGGCAGCGCCTTCGGCAAGTAAGACCAGCGGATCGCGAGCGGGCCGAGCGGGTCCATCAGATAACCCGGCACCTTCTTCCAGAGGCCCGGCTCGGCCGGCGGAATCACCGAATGGGAGGAGAGCCAGCCGGCATTGCCGTAGCTCGCCGCCTGTTCGCCACCAGGCTCACCTACGTCGATCAGCGTGACGCGATGCCCCTCGCGCAGCGCCTCGATGGCGCTGATCACGCCGACCGCGCCGGCTCCGATGATAGCGACGTGGCGGCCTTCCGACATCGGCTACGCCTTCACCGCCGGCGCGAAATCCTTGCCGACCGAGATCGCGCGCGGATCGATGATGCAGTGGAGGATCGACGGCTTGCCCGAAGCGAGCGCGCGCTCGAACGCCGGCGCAAACTCTTCGGTGCGCTCGACGCGCTCGCCATGGCCACCGAATGCCTTCGCATACATCGCAAAGTCAGGGTTCTTGAGCTGAGTTCCGACCACGCGGCCGGGATAATCACGCTCCTGGTGCATACGGATGGTGCCGTATTGCGAGTTGTCGACGACGATGACCACCAGCGGCGCGTCGTACTGCACGGCGGTCGCGAATTCCTGGCCATTCATCAGGAAGCAGCCATCACCGGCAAAGGCGACGACGACGCGATCCGGATATTGCCGCTTTGCAAGCACCGCGGCCGGCACGCCATATCCCATCGAGCCCGAAGTCGGCGCGAGCTGGGCGGCAAAGCTGTGGAAGCGGTGATGGCGATGGATCCAGCCGGCATAGTTGCCGGCACCGTTGCAGACGATCGCGTCCTTCGGCAGGCGGTCGCGCAACCAGGTCATGACCTGACCGTACTGGAACGTGCCCGGCAGCTCACGCGCCTTGTCGGTCCAGGTGAGGTAATCGGCATGCGCCTTGGCCGCCTCACCCTTCCAGGCAACGGCGCCAGCGGGCTTCAGCGTCTCGACGGCGGCGGCGAACGCGGCGGGCGTCGCCTGGATCGCGAGCGCCGGCTGATAGATGCGGCCGAGCTCTTCGGAGCCCGGGTGCACGTGGATCAGCTTCTGCTGCGGGGTCGGAATGTCGAACAGCGTGTAGGACGAGGACGGCATCTCCGACATGCGGCCGCCGATCAGGAGAATGACGTCGGCGTTGTCGATGCGCGCCTTCAGGCCCGGGCTCGGCCCGATGCCGAGATCGCCGGCATAATGCGAATGATCGGCGTCGATCAGCGAGGCCCGGCGGAACGAGGTCGCGACCGGCAGGTCGAACCGCTCGGCGAAGCGCGCGATGCTCTTGGTCGCCTCATCCGTCCAGCGCGAGCCGCCGAGGATGACGAGCGGCGCCTTCGCACTCGCCAGCATCGCACTGACCTGCTCGATGTCAGCGGGCGCCGGCCAGCTCACGGCCGGCTCAATGCGCATGGCGTCCGCAACGGCCGCGGTCTCGGTCAGCATGTTCTCCGGCAGCGCGATCACCACGGGACCCGGACGGCCCTGCATGGCGACGCGGAAGGCACGCGCGACCAGCTCCGGAATGCGATCGGGGCGATCGATCTCGACGGCCCATTTCGCCATGGTGCCGAACACCGCCTTGTAGTCGAGCTCCTGGAACGCCTCGCGCTCGCGCATGCCGGTGTCGACCTGTCCGACGAACAGGATCATCGGCGTCGAATCCTGCATCGCGATGTGGACGCCGTGGCTGGCATTGGTGGCGCCGGGGCCGCGGGTGACGAAGCAGATTCCGGGACGGCCGGTGAGCTTGCCATAGGCTTCCGCCATCATCGCAGCACCACCCTCGGCGCGGCAGATCACGACGTCGATCGGGCTGTCATGCAGCGCGTCGAGTGCCGCGAGATAGCTCTCGCCCGGCACGCAGGTGACGCGCTCGACGCCTTGGGCGACGAGCTGATCGATCAGGATCTGGCCCCCGGTGCGGGTGTTGCGAATGGTCATGACAGCTCCCTGCAGGCTTTGGCGATGCGCATCACGGCCTCGCGCAAGTTTTGTTCCGAGGTGGCGTAGGACAGGCGGAAATAAGGTGCAAGGCCGAAACAGCTGCCCGGCACCACGGCCACGTCATGCCTCTCCAGCAGGAAGCGGCAGAACGCGGCATCGCTATCGATAACGGTCCCATCCGGCGTGCGGCGACCGATCAGGCCGGCGCAGCTCGCATAGGTATAGAACGCTCCTTCCGGCCGGCGGCAGGTGACGCCGTCGATGGCGTTGAGCGCATCGACCACGATGTCTCGGCGGCGCTGGAACGCGGCACGGCGCTCGATCAGGATGCCTTGCGGCCCCGTCAGCGCGGCGATCGCAGCGGCCTGGCTCACCGAGGAGGGATTGGTCGTGCTCTGGCTCTGCACCACCGCCATCGCTGCGATCAATTCGCGCGGACCGCCGCCGTAGCCAACGCGCCAGCCGGTCATGGCGTAGGCCTTGGAAACACCATTCACGGTCAGCGTACGCGATTTCAGGCTCGGCTCGAGCGCCGCCGCGGTCACGAACGGCATGCCGTCATAGATCAGGTGCTCGTAGATGTCGTCCGCCATCAACCAGACATGCGGATGGCGCTTGAGCACATCCAGGATCGGGCGAAGCTGCGCGGCCGAATAGGCGGCTCCGGTCGGATTGGACGGAGAGTTCAACAGCAGCCAGCGCGTCTTCGGCGTGATCGCGCGTTCGAGATCGGCGGCATCGAGGCGAAAGCCGTTCTCCTCGCGGCAGGGCACGTCGACCGGCGTGCCGTCGGCGATGCGCACCATGTCGGCATAGCTGGTCCAATAGGGCGCGGCGAGGATGACCTCGTCGCCTGGACTTAAGCTCGCCATGAAGGCGTTGTGGATCACCTGCTTGGCGCCGGCACCTGCGGTGATCTCGTCGGCGGCATAGACGAGATCGTTCTCGCGGCGGAATTTCTCGGCGATGGCCGCCTTCAATTCCACCGTGCCGTCGAGGATGGTGTATTTGGTCTGGCCGGCGCGGATGGCGCACTCCGCGGCGTCCTTGACATAGTCAGGCGTGTCGAAATCAGGCTCGCCGGCGCCCAGCACGATCACCGGCCGCCCCTCGCGCTTCAGCCGCTGCGCGACCGCGCCGATCTTGAGGATCTCGGAGACGCCGATCGCGCTGATGCGCTGGGCGGGACGGAAGGTCGATGCGGGCGCCTGGACAGTCACGGCCGAGCCTCAACTGCGCGCGGCGATCGCGATCACCTCGATACGGAAGGCGGGATCGGCAAGCTCGACCTTGCCGCAGGCGCGGGTCGGCGTGTTGCCCGGCACGACCCAGGCATCATAGACCGCGTTCATGGCGTCGAAATCGTCCATGGTCTTGAGCCAGACCTGCACGCTGAGCAGGCGCGATTTGTCGGTGCCGGCGCGCGCCAGCATGTCGTCGACCTTCGCCAGCGCCTCTTTCGTTTGCTGGGTGATATCAGCGGTCTTGGTGTCCGCCACCTGACCTGCGAGGAAAACGAGATCGCCGAATACGGAAGCGCGGCTGCGGCGGGCGTTCTGGTCGATGCGGGTGATATCCGACATGGGATGTCCTTATGTCTTTACTTGCCGGTGGCGATGATGCGGCGGCAGTGATCGAGCGCCGCACCGATGAGGTTGTCGCTCGCCTCGGGCGTGCGGAACGCCGAATGCGCCGACAGCGTCACGTTCGGCAGCTTGGTTACGGGATGCCCCGCCGGCAGCGGCTCGACGGTGAAGACGTCGAGGCCGGCATGCGCGATGTGGCCTGAACGCAGCGCGTCAAGCATCGCGTCCTCGTCGACGACGGCGCCGCGCGCGGTGTTGATCAGGATGCTGCCTTTACGCATCTGGGCGATGCGCTCACGCGACAGAAAACCCTTGGTCTCGTCGTTGAGCAGGAGGTGCAGCGAGATTACGTGGCTCTCGGCCAGCAGCTTCTCCAGCGAAACAAACTCGACGCCGGGATGCGTCTTCGGCGTCCTGTTCCAGGCGATCACCTTCATGCCGCAGCCTGCCGCCATGCGCGCGGCTTCCGCCGCGATGCCGCCGAAGCCGATCAGGCCGAGCGTCTTGCCGGTGAGCTGCACCGCGTCACGGCGCAGCCAGTTGCCCTCACGCATGCCGCGATCCATCTCGCCAAAATTTCGCGCAGACGCCCACATCAGCGCGATCGCGCATTCGGCAACCGCGGTGTCGCCATAACCCTTGATGGTGTGGACGGAGATGCCGCGCTCGGCGAGCTCCTCCGGATTCATGTAGCTGCGCGCGCCGGTGCCGAGGAAGACGACGTGCTTCAGCTCCGCGCATTTCTCGGCAATCGCTGATGGCACCGCCGTGTGGTCGACGATCATGATCTCGGCATCGCCGAGCAGGCCGGGCAGATCGTCGGGCTTGATCGAGGGATTGCGGTTGATGCTGACCGGCAGCTTCTGCGAGGCCAGCAGCTTGTCGGTCACCGCTGCCAGGGTCTCGTTCGCATCGACGAATAGGGCGCGCACAGGCCTCTCCTTCAGCTCACTTCCATATTGCGTTCAGTCTTGTATTCAGACTTAAATGCAATTTACAACCCCTCTCCATCAGGAATTTTGCTCAATCCTGCCAAGATATTGGGCTCAATTCTGCCTTGCCGCCCAAATGGTCAGCAAGTTGAAATACCGTATTGCATTTTATCCTGAATACAGGAATACAGAGGCCGGACACACGATCCGACCCAGATTCCAGGGAGACAGAGACCATGAATCGCAGGGATGCTCTCACCACCGTCGCGCTGGCAGGCGCAGCGATCGCCGCCGCGAGCGGCCCGGCCAAGGCCGATGCGCCGGCCTCGACGCTCGACCGCATCAAGAAGAATGGCGTGCTGCGCGTCGCTGTCATCGTCGGCCAGGAGCCCTATTTCCATAAGGACCTCGCCACCAACGAATGGTCGGGCGCCTGCATCGACATGGCCAAGGACATCGCCGGCAAGCTGGGCGCCAAGGTCGAGACGCTGGAATCGACCTGGGGCAACCAGATCCTCGATCTCCAGGCCGACAAGGTCGACCTCGCCTTCGCCGTGAACCCGACGCCGGAGCGCGCGCTCGTCATCGACTTCTCGACGCCGATCCTGGTGCACTCCTTCACCGTCATCACCAAGAAGGGCTTTGCCAAGCCGCAGACCTGGGCCGAGCTCAACAAGCCCGAGGTCAAGATCGCCGTCGACATCGGCTCGACCCATGAGACGATCGCGCGCCGCTACTGTCCGAAGGCGACCATCCTCGGCTTCAAGAACCGCGACGAGGCGATCCTGGCGGTTGCGACGGGACGTGCCGACTGCAACGTCTCGCTGGCGGTGCTTTCGGTCTCGACGCTGAAGAAGAACCCGAACCTCGGCGATCTCGCCATTCCGCGCCCGCTGCTGACGCTGCCGACCAACATGGGCATCCGCGCCGAGAGCGACCGCCGCTACAAGGATTTCCTCAGCGCCTGGGCCGACTACAACCGCGCGATGGGCCAGACCCGCGACTGGATGCTGAAAGGCTTCGAGGCCGTCGGCCTCACCGCCGACGATCTTCCGGCCGAAGTGCAGTTCTGATCGGCCATGTATGTCTGGGACTTCGCGGCGCTCAAGCCGTATTGGGGCCTGATCTGCCAAGGGCTCCTGGTCACCGTGTATTACACGGTGACCACGGTGGTCGCGGGTCTCGCCATCGGACTGTTCGTCGGCATCCTGCGCACGACGGCACCGCGCTGGGTCACGGTGCCGTTGCGTCTCTATATCGAGGTGTTCCGCTGCACGCCGCTGCTGGTGCAGCTGATCTGGGTCTACTACGCCCTGCCCGTGCTGATCGGCGTCGACATGTCGCCGGCGATGGCCTGCTTCATCGCGCTGTCGCTCTATGCCGGCTCGTTCTATGCGGAAATCTTCCGCGGCGGCATCGAAGCCGTCGACACCGGCCAGTGGGAGGCCGGCCGCGCCATCGGCATGCGCCGCGGCAAGATCTTTCGCCGCATCGTGCTGCCGCAGGCGACGCAGGTGATGATCCCCTCCTTCATCAACCAGACCATCATGCAGCTGAAGAACACCTCGCTGGTGTCGGTGGTCGCGGTTGGCGACCTCCTCTATCAGGGCACGGTCATCACGGCGTCGAGCTACAAGCCGCTCGAGGTCTACACCACGATCGCCGTGCTTTATTTCGTCGTGCTGTTCCCGCTGACGCTGGTCGCGGATAGGGTCGAGCTGAAGATGGGAGCGCATCGATGAGTGCTCTGATCGCTGACAACATCCACAAGGCGTTCGGCGACCATGAGGTGCTCAAGGGCGTCTCGCTCTCGGTCGCACGCGGCGAGGTCGTCACCCTGATCGGCGCCTCCGGCTCCGGCAAGTCCACCTTCCTGCGCTGCCTGAACCTCCTGGAAATGCCGCAGCAGGGCGCGCTTGCCATCGGCACGCACCAATTCGCCTTCGGCAAAGGCATGCGCGCCGCCGGCGATGCGCAGCTCGCGCTGCTTCGGCGCAGCGTCGGCATGGTGTTCCAGCATTTCAACCTGTTCCCGCACATGTCGGTGCTCGCCAATGTCACCGAAGGGCCGGTGCAGGTGAAGGGCATGGCGCGAAACGAAGCCGATGCGCTTGGCCGCGATTTGCTCGCCAAGGTCGGCCTCGCCGACAAGGCCGACGCCTTTCCGAGCCGCCTGTCCGGCGGCCAGAAGCAGCGCGTCGCGATCGCGCGTGCGCTCGCGATGAAGCCGGACGTGATGCTGTTCGACGAACCGACCTCGGCGCTCGATCCCGAACTTGTCGGCGAAGTCCTGTCCGTCATCCACAGCCTTGCGAGCGAAGGCATGACCATGGTGCTGGTGACGCACGAGATGGCCTTCGCCGCCGACGTCTCCACCCGCGTCGGCTTCATGAACGACGGCATCATGGCCGAGATCGGCACGCCCGAAGAGACCATCCGCCAGCCCCGCAGCGAACGGCTGAAGTCCTTCCTCAGCCGGTTTCACGAGACGCATTAGACTGCCTGGCACGACCATTCCGAATCGGTGGGGACACCCATGAAACTCCGCGGCGGCTTCACGAATTACGGCGAGACGATCGGCATCCTGATGCTCGATACCCGCTTCCCGCGCCTGCGCGGCGACATCGGCAATGCGCTCTCCTATGATTTCCCGGTGCGCTACAAGATCGTGCGCGGCGCACACGCCACAAGGATCATGGGCGACCATCCCGATCCCGCCCTGCTCGAGCCGTTCATCGCGGCGGCCCGCGAGCTGGAAGCCGACGGCGTCAAGGCGATCACGACGAGCTGCGGCTTCCTCGCGCCATTCCAGAAACAACTCGCGGCCGCCGTGAACATCCCGGTCTTCACCTCGAGCCTGATCCAGGCACCGTTGATCCATGCCATGCTGCCGCCGGGCAAGGTCATCGGCATCTTCACCGAACGCGGCCACCACATGAACGAGGGGCACTTCCGCGGTGTCGGCTGGTCGCCGGACGAGATCCCCGTCCAGATCCAGGGCATGAAGCCCGATGCGCAATTCCCCGCGACTTACATTCTCGGCCGCGAGGAGCTGGACACCGACGTGCTCCGTGCCGAGATGATCGAGATGACGGAAGCCTTCATGGCGTCCTGCAAAAACCCGGGCGCGATTCTGTTCGAGTGCACCAACATGTGCCCGTTCTCGAAGGACGTTGCCGAAGTCTCGAACCTGCCCGTGTTCGACATCAACACGTTGATCAACTTCTTCTATCGCGCGGCCCATCCCGTGCCGTTCCTGCGCTGAACGAGCCCCGCTGCCCCTCGTTGCCGGCCGGAACGAGACGCGTCAGGGCGTGACGGACGCGTCGGCCTCCCTCCCCTCGCGCTCCACCCAACCCGTCGCAATCGCGCTTGCCCAGCTGAGCATGCCTTTGTTGCGCGCCAGTGCGGCCATGGCCGCGGTGTCGTAGGGCACGCAGCGGATCGTCGCGCACCAGCCTCTCTCGGCATGCTCCAGGATCGCGTAGCACGCATGCGGCGTGCCGACCTCGACCACGTAGGGAACGGGCACCTTCCCGTCATAACCGGGCAAGCCGACGCTGCCGGGATTCACGACCAGCCGGCCATCCCTCAGGCGGACCACGCGCGGAATGTGCGTGTGGGCGCACAGGATGATCTCGGCGTCGATCCCCTCAGCTTCAGCCTCGATCGCGTCGATGCCGCTCGGACGCGGGCAGCCGTCGTCGGCGATGTGGTCGAGCCAGAAAGCAGCGTCATCCCTTGGCGATCCATGGCACAGGAACACCCGTCCCTGATACGTGAGCGTGGACGGCATGCTTGCCATCCAGTCGAAATGCTTGCGCGCGAGCTCACGGAAATCGCTGCGAGGGGAGCCGCCGGCCTGCCAGAGCTCGACGAGGATTCGATCCTGATCGCCCCGGATCGACGGAAAGCCTCGCGCCATCAACAGGTCCGCGGTCCAGGCTGCCTCAAGCGGGCCACTGACGTGGTCGCCGAGGTTCACGACCTCAGCGATGCCGAGCGTGGCAATGTCCGCAAGGACGGCTTCAAGTGCCGGACGATTCCCATGCACGTCCGCGATGGCAGCAAATCTCATTTGGCCCCTCCCATTCGGAATGGCCGATCGTTCTCGCTATGCGGGGGATGCAGGACTGGCTAGTCAATTTAGCTACGTCTCTTTAGCTGCATTTGTAGAAGCGCCCGCAAGCTGAGGATCAAATCGGCGCTGCCAGAAGAATTACACGATCGTGGTTGCCAGGTAAGCGATGCGAGTTACGAACGGTCGCGGCAATGCCGACGTGACCTCGGGAAAATAACACGCTACGTTTCCCGGACAAGACCAAGAGGAAACGCCAATCGTGTACGACTTCATTATCGTCGGCGGCGGCTCGGCGGGGTCCGTGCTGGCCCACCGGCTCTCCGCAAAGAGCGCCAACAAGGTCCTGCTGTGCGAGGCCGGACAGGACACACCGCCCGGCAACGAGCCCGCCGAGATCAGGGACAGCTATCCGGGCACGGCCTATTTCGATCCCCGCTTCCACTGGACCGAACTCAAGGTCACGACCCAGATCGTCAGCCACAACAATCCGAACGAAGCGCGTCCTCCCTTACGCAAATACGAGCAGGCGCGCGTGCTGGGCGGCGGCTCGTCGATCAACGGCCAGATGGCCAACCGCGGCGCACCGACCGACTACGATGAATGGGACGCGCGGGGCGCCGACGGCTGGAGCTGGAACGACGTGCTGCCCTTCTTCAAGAAGGTCGAGCGCGACCTCGATTTCGACGGACCGTACCACGGCAAGGACGGCCGAATTCCGGTACGCAGAATTCCGCGTGAACACTGGACGCGGCATTCGCAGGCGTTCGCCGACGCCTTCCAGCAGGCCGGCCATCAGTTCGTGCCGGACCAGAACGGCGAGTTCGTCGACGGCTATTTTCCGGTGACCCATTCCAATCAGGCCGAGCAACGCGTCTCGGCCGCGATGGGTTATCTCGATCGTGACACGCGCAAGCGCGCCAATCTCACCATCTCCACCAACACGCAGGTCAGAGAGCTGCTGTTCGAAGGCACGCAATGCGTCGGCGTGAAGGCGATGGTCGACGGACGGGAACAGGAATTCCGCGGCCGCGAGATCATCCTCTCCAGCGGCGCGATCCATTCGCCGGCGCATCTCCTGCGCGCCGGCATCGGCCCGGTCGGTCACCTCAAGGATATGGGCATTCCGGTCCTGATGGGGCTGGCAGGCGTCGGTCAGCGCCTGATGGATCATCCCTCGATTTCGCTGTCGTCCTTTGTCCGCCGCGGCGCGCGCATGAACGAGCACACCAGGCGCCACATGCAGCTTGGCCTGCGTTATTCATCCGGGCTGTCGGGCGTACCGAAGGGCGACATGTTCGTCGTCCTGCTCAGCAAATCGGCCTGGCACGCGGTCGGCGAGCAGATCGGCTCGCTGCTAACCTTCGTCAACAAGACCTATTCCGAGACCGGACAGGTCAAGCTCGCCTCGCGCGATCCCGCCGCCGAGCCGATCGTCGAGTTCAATCTGCTGTCCGACCGCCGCGATCTCGATCGCCTGATGAGCGGCTTCCGCAAGATGGCGGCCGTGCAGATGAGCGACGTGGTGAAAGCGGTGACGGACAAGCCGTTTCCGGCCGCCTATACGGACAAGGTGCGCAAGATCGGCGTGGTCAATACCAAAAACAGGATCCTGACCAAGATCGCCGCGACCTTGATGGACGGGCCGGCGGCGCTGCGCCACTACCTGATCGACAATTTCGTCGTCGAAGGTTTCACCTTCGACCAGGTGATGAACGACGACGATGCGCTGGAAGCCTTCGTCCGCAAGGCGACCATCGGGGTGTGGCACGCCTCGTGCTCATGCCGCATGGGCCGGGCCGACGATCCGATGGCGGTGGTCGATAATCAAGGCCGCGTCAAAGGCATTCAGGGCCTGCGCGTCGTCGACGCCTCGATCTTCCCGGTGGTGCCATGCGCCAACACCAATTTTCCGGTGCTGATGTCGGCGGAGAAGATCGCGGCGTCGATAATGCAGTGAGGGCTAGCGACTGCCGGGAGGTGGAGGGATCAATGGATTGCAGCATCCGCCCGGCGCGCGAAGAGCATAGCGGCGAAATCAGCGCCGTCATTCTGCGCACACTGCGCGAGACAAATGCGAGGGATTACACAGACGAGATCATAGAGCGGGTTGAGCATAGCTTCAGCCCGACCGCCGTTCTGGAGCTGATCCGCAAACGCACGGTCCTTGTTGCCGCCGTTGGCGGCCGCGTCGTTGGAACGGCGAGCCTTGACGGAAGCGTCGTCCGCACGGTCTTCGTGGCTCCCGACGTTCAGGCGCAGGGGATCGGCAAGTTCCTGATGGCCGAGATCGAACGCATCGCGCGCGAGCGAGAGATCGCTTTGTTGACCGTCCCGTCTTCCGTCACCGCGGAATCCTTCTACGCACGGCTCGGGTTCAAGGCCGTGCGCGACAGCTACTTTGGCGACGAACGCACGATCATCATGGAGCGATCGCTCGCTGCCCCTATGTAGGCTTGGATTGGCTGGCAGGCGGGAGGAACGGCCATGCCAACATTGCAAGTTCTACGACACGGCGAAGCTCGCCAACAGTCGCGCCGGCTTGCGGCAAATTCATTATCGCCTGCAACACACCGAGGTAGTGCCACGCCAATCCGTCGATGTCAGCTGTCGCCGCCAATTCTCCACTTGCGACCGCCTCGCGTAAAATGCCGCCGAGGATCGCGCGCTGCCGCATAAGTCCCTGCCGCGCGACCGACTGGCCTGCCGGAGGCAGATCGGCCATCTCAGCGCACGATCGGGCCAGCATGCATCCAGCGGGCCGCGCCGTCTTGCCTCCTCTGGGCAGGAATTCGTGCAACAACGCTTCGAGCTGTTGGCGCTTCGTGTCGCCTCGAACGGCGCTCATGCGCCGCTCGACGCGCTCGACGTAAGCCGAAAGGACCTCCTCGAATAGCCCGTCCTTGTCTTGAAATCGCTTGTACATACTGGACCGCGACAAGCCCATCGCCGTCGTCAGTTGATCGATCGACGAGGCCGAATAGCCGTGACGCCAAAACACATCCATCGCGGAGTTGATCACGGCATCGTCATCGAATTGGGGCTTTCCACTCATGCCACTCTCACTTGACATCATGGAACGATCGTTCCAAGTATCTTGAACTGATCGTTCCAAGATACGGAAGGTTATCCGGATGTTCAACCCCTCCCAGCGTAGCGCCGGCCGCACGCGCATTGCAGTTGCTGGAGCCACAGGTCGCGTGGGCTCCGCCTTGATTTCGAAACTGTTCACGGAACCGGTTGAGATTGTGGCATTGACCCGCACGTCGGATGCTGGACGTCTGCCGTCCGGAGTTTCGCTTGCGACCGTGGACTTCGATGCGCGATCGACTTTGGACAACGCGCTGCGCGGAGCTGACCGTCTGTTCGTCGCCCACGGCACGTCCCCCCGGCAAGTCGCCAATGAAATTGCGCTGATCGACGCAGCCGTGGCCGCCGGCGTAGGCCACATCGTCAAATTGTCCGTGTTGGGACCACCGTCTCGGCTGCATCCGTTCGACTGGCATGCGCAAATTGAGGCGCATCTTGCGGCCTGCGACGTAGGCTTCACGGTTTTGCGGCCATCGAGTTTCGTCGATATCCTGGCACGGGCTGGCGCTCCAGTCGCCAATGACGCATGGGGCGGGGCAGCCGGCGATGGATTGGTCAACTTGATCGACACGCGCGATGTGGCAGACTCGGCTTTCGCCGTGCTTCTCGACGACGCGCACTTAACTTCTCAGCGCGCCTATCATCTGACCGGGCCAACCGCGGTCAGCATGCCTGAGATAGCAAATGAGATGTCCAGACTGCTTGGACGTGTCGTCACATACCAGCACCGAAGCCCTGCGGAGCAGCGTGAGAAGCTGATCGCGTCGGGACTCAACGAGTTTGTCGCCGACCTGCTGCTCGGTCTGGATCGGCTTTTCTACGAATCGGTCCTCGCTGAAACCACGTCGACTGTTCGCGAGTTGACGGGCCACGCTCCGCGCCCGGTAACCGATTGGCTGAGCGACAACATCTCGGTGTTTCAAAAATAGCTCAAGCTGAGGCGACGCATCATGGAGTCTCATCTCATGGTGCTGCCTTGCTACATCGCAGTCACAGCTTGCGCCCCGCCGGACTGCGCCGATAGCTCCGCCCACACGCGGAAGCGCGCGCCGTCGTTGAGCGGCACGATGTGAAACGGCTGGCCGAAGATCGCGAGCGGCTCATGGCCCGGCTCGAACTGCGGCCAGGCTTGTGCGACATCCGGCCTGCCGGTCGTGACGAAGCGCAAGACGCTCGCCTGAAACCGCGCCGCGACATCAATGTCGGCCGGCGTCATCGGCCCGCCCTTGCGCTTGAGGATCGGCCGATCGATGAAATCAGGCAGATGCGCCCACAGGCAGGCGTTGTCCGCACCGTGTGTCGGCCCCTGCGACAGGAACGGCTCCAGCGCCGGGCGATGGTCGAACCGGCTCAGCCACACGGCACCGCCGGCCGCAGCATGAATCCGCGCAAGATCGGCCATGGGGCGATGCCAGAACGCATCCGACAGCAGCGCCTCGTACGGATCCTCGTCGAGGCGCGCGGTGGCGCGATAATAGGATAGCAGCCGGCACCAGCCGGCATCGCCGAACGCCGCGCGCACTTGTCGCTCGGTGGCGCGGATCATCGCCGCCGGCGGCGCGTTCTTCAGGAACATCACCATCTCGTCGCGGCAGGAGCCGAGCCAGAGCGGAATGCCGCCCAAAGTTCCGTCGGCGAAGACGTCGCGCGGCTCGCGCGGGATCACGGTCCCGTCGAGCACAGGACCGAACACGGTGCCTGCCTCCGTCTCGTCCGCGAGCCTGCGTCCGACGCGCTCGACCGCCGCGAACAGCTTTGGCAGCGGCACGGACGCAATCGCGCCGGGATCGCGCGCAAGCTCGAGCTCCTCGAGCACGTGGCGCGCGACATCGTCGGCGTGACCTGCACTCGTGATGTCGCGCCCTGGCGCGCTCAGCGCGAGCGCACGGATAAACTTGCCTCTTGCCTGCGGCAGGGTTGCGAGCGCGATCACCATGGAGGCGCCGGCGGATTGTCCCGACAGCGTAATCGCATCCGGATCGCCGCCGAAGTTCGCGATGTTGGCACGGACCCAATCGAGCGCTGCGAGCGTATCCTGGAGCGCGAGGTTGTTGGCTTCGGTGAGGCCGTTGCGATGCAGTTGCAGGAAACCGAGCGGCCCGAGCCGGTAGTTGATGGTGACGATGACGGCCGGGCCGTGGGCGGCGAGGAAGGAGCCGTCATAGTCGGCGCCGCCGCCGGTGACGAAGGCGCCGCCATGGATGAAGAACTTGACCGGCAGCGGGTGATCCGCCGCCGGCGCCCAGATGTTCAGGCTGAGGCAGGCCTCCTCGTCGGCATGATCGAGATGGCCGGGCTGCGGCGCGTAAGCGCCGTAGTCCGTGCATTGGCGCGGCTCCGTCCACGCGAGCGGCGGTGTCGCCCTGGCAAAGCGCCGCGCGGTCGCGAACGGCACGCCCTTGAAGGCGCGTATGCCGTTCTGCTCGGCGCCGATGATCGGCCCGCTGGCGGTCGAAACTGCGTTGGTCAACATGCGACTTTCACTCATCCCGACTCAAGCGCGCTGCTTGCCGAGATCGGCGATGTCGACATTGTGGGTTTCGCGCGCGGTGGCCGCTGATGCCGCCGAGATCACGCAGCAGCAGGCAACGAAGATTGCCACGGGAATCCAGCCGTTCGGCCCTTCGCCGACCAGGCTCGCACTCACCAGCGGCGTGAAGCCGGCGGCGAGGAAGCCGAGCTGCGTGCCGATCGCCGTGCCGGAGTAACGCACGCGCGCGTCGAACATCTCCGCATAGAACGACGGCCAGATCGCGTTCGGCGCGGCGTAGATGACGCCCGAGAGGATCATCGCCGCGGCGAAGATCGCCAGCGTATTCCCTGATGTCACCAGCATGAAGTATGGGAACACCAGCACCGCGCAGCCGAGCACACCACCGATGAACACCGGCTTGCGGCCGATCCTGTCGGCCAGCAGCGCCCACAGCGGCTGGGTGATCAGCGCGGTGACATTGCCGAGCACGCCGGCCCACAGCATGGTCGGGCGGGCGACGCCGAACTTGCTGGTGGCATAGCCGAGCGCGAACACCGCGGTCATCGTGCTCACGGTGGCGATCAGCGCACAGACGATGACGCGCAGCACGTCCGGCCAGTAGTCGCGCATGAGCGTAACGACCGGGAAGCGCGCCACCTGCGCCTTGTCCTTGATGTCTTCGAAGACGGGCGTTTCCGGCATGGTCCTCCGCACCAGGTAGGCGACCAGCAGCACGAGCGCGGAGAGCAGGAACGGAATGCGCCAGCCCCAGCTCAACAACTGGTCTTCCGGCAGGCTCGACACCGGGATGAACACCAGTGTTGCAAGGATCGCGCCGGCCTGGGTGCCGCTCAGGGTCCAGCTCGTGAAGAAGGCGCGGTTGGAATTGGCGGAATGCTCCAGCGTCAACGAGTTGGCTCCGCTCTGCTCGCCGGCGGCCGACAGGCCCTGCAACAGGCGGAGCAGCGTCAGGATGACAGGCGCGGCGTTGCCGATCGTCTTGGCATCCGGCAACAGGCCGATCGCCAGCGTCGAGCCGCCCATCAGCACCAGCGTGAACAAGAGCACCGTCTTGCGGCCGATACGGTCGCCGAAATGGCCGAGGATGACGGCCCCGACCGGGCGCGCGATATAGCCGATACCGAAGGAGAGCAACGCGAGCAGCGTCGCGGTCGAGGGATCGACGTTGGCGAAGAACACTTTCGGAAAGATCAGCGCCGCAGCGGTGCCGTAGATGAAGAAGTCGTAGTATTCGAGCATGCTGCCGACGAAGCTGACCAGCGCGGCGCGCTTCGGCAGCTTGTTCGGCGCGGCTTCCGCGCTGGATGATGCGCGCAGCGGTGCGGTTGACGTCAACGTCATTGAAGGCTCCTCCCCATGTGGCCGGTGCGGTTCGCGTCAGGCAGATCGCCTCGCGCGCGTTTTCTGGTTCTGGTTGCCGCAACTTTGTTTGGAGCGATAATGTACGAACTAGTACGTTTATGCAATACGCATTGGATCAGTGCCCGGACGGATGAAATTTGCCTTCACCTTCAAGGTGATCCGTGGAAACTGGCGGGAGAAACAGTGATGCTCGAGCGTATGCCGCCCCCATCGAAGCGCACCAACGACCCCGAGCGCACCAAGCGCGACATCCTCGAAGTGGCGATGGCCGAATTCGCGTCGGAGGGCTATTCCGGCGCCCGCGTCGATGCGATCGCGGCGCGCACGCGCACATCCAAGCGGATGATCTATTACTATTTCGGCGGCAAGGAGCAGCTCTACCTCGCGGTGCTGGAGGAGGCCTATCGCAGCATCCGCGCGCTGGAAGACCAGCTCGACATCGAAAGCTGCGACGCCCGCGAAGGATTGCGCCGGCTGATCGAGGCCACCTTCGACCATGACGAGCGCAATCCAAACTTCATCCGCCTCGTCAGCATCGAGAACATCCACCACGGCAAGCACCTCAAGCAGAATCTGCAACTGCGCCAGCTCAACGCCAGCGTGATCGCGACACTCGACGGCATCCTCGAACGCGGCCGCGGCGAAGGCGCCTTCCGCGACGACGTCGACGCCATCGACCTGCACCTCGCCATCTCTTCCTACTGCTTCTTCCGCGTCGCCAACCGCCACACCTTCGGCGCCCTGTTCGACCGCGACCTCAGCGAGCCCAGGGTGCTGGCAAAGAGCCGGACGCAGATCGTGGAGATGATTTTGGCGTGGCTCGGGGCGAAGGGTTAGCCACACACTTGCTGTCATTCCCCGCGACCCGGCTACGCCAAGGCTTCGCCGGGACTGCGGTCCAGGGGCGCCGAAGCTTTAGCGTAGGCGGCAGGCGGGGAATCCAGTACGCTGCGGCCTATCGAGGAACCACTACCGTCTCTGGAATACTGAATCACCCGCTTTCGCGGGTGATGACGGCGGAGGCCGGAGCCCCCCTCACCCGCCCTTCTTGCCCCGCGTGCTCGCCAGCAGCACCAGCATGAACGACGCCACCGTCATCAGCGTCGAGATCGCGGCGATGGTCGGGTCGATCTCGTCACGCAGCGCGGTGAACATGCGCTTGGTCAGCGGCTGATACTGGCCGCCGGAGATGAACAGCGCGACGATGGTCTCGTCCATCGCCGAGATAAAGGCGAAGATGCCGCCCGCGACCACGCTGGACTTGATCTGCGGCAGCGTCACCGCGAAGAAGCTGCGCAGGCGGTTCATGCCGAGGCTGCGCGCCACCATCTCCTGCGCCGGATCGAAGCTCTGCAAGCCCGCGAGCACCGAGATGACGACGTAGGGCAGGCCCAGCATCACATTCGCCAGCACGAGGCCGGGCATGGTCGCGACCAGGCCGACCTTTGCATAGACGAAGAAGATGCCGACCGCAGTGATGATGATCGGCACCACCAGCGGCAGCAGCAGCGCCATGTGGATGATGCGCATGATGCGCAGCTTCGACTGGCTGATCGCGTAGGCCGCCGCGACCCCGCACGGCGTTGCGATCAGGACCGTGAAGAACGCGACCGTCAGCGTCACCCGCGTCGCCTGCATCCAGGCCGGATTGGCGAAATATTGCTGGTACCAGCGCAGCGAGAACGACGGCGGCGGGAACGTCAGGAAGCGCGCACTGGAAAACGAGATCGGCGCGATGATCAGCACGGGCAGGATCAGATAGACCAGCACCAGCGCGCTGATCACGTAGAGGACAATCCGTGCGGGCGAAGTGCGCGTCATTTCTGCCCCAACACGCGATCGAGCGAGATGAAGCGGCTGACGGCGAAGAAGATCAGGAGCACGCTGAGGAGCAGCACCACGGCGACCGCGCTCGCGGCGCCGAACTGGTTGTAGAGCTCGACATTGCGGCTCACCAGCATCGACACCATCACGGTTCGGCCGCCGCCGAGCAATTCCGGCGTGATGTAGAAGCCGAGGCAGAGCACGAACACCATGGTGCAGCCGGCGAGCACGCCCGGCAGCGACAGCGGCAGGAACACACGGAAGAAGGTGAGCGACGGGCTCGCCCCCAGGCTCGCGCCGGCCTGCAACAAATCGCCGGGGATCTTCTGCATGGTGGCATAGAGCGGCAGCACCATGAACGGCAGCAGGATGTGCACGGTCGCAACCACCGTGCCGAACGTGTTGTGCACCAGCGCGAGCGGTTCGGAGATGACATCGAGATAGCGCAGGAACTGGTTGATGACGCCGGTGCGCTGGAGCAGCGCCAGCCACGCATAGGCGCGCACCAGCACGCTGGTCCAGAACGGCAGCACCACCAGCGACAGGATGAGGATGCTCCAGCCTTTCGGCACCGCGTTGGCGAGATAGGCGACGGGATAGCCGAGCAGCAGCGCGATCACGGTGACGGCGAGGCTGATCTCGAAGGTCAGCGCAAAGCTGCGCCAGTAGATGTCTTCGGTGAAGACCCGGCGATAGTTCTCCAGCGTGAAGCCGTCATGGTAGATCGACTGCCAGGCGAGCCAGCCGACCGGCAGTACGATCAGGAGAAGAATCACGAGCAGCGCCGGCGACACCAATGCCAGCATCAGCGCATGCTCGCGGCGCTGATGCTTTTGGGAGGAATCTGGCATGGATGTCGCCAAGGCTGACCTCGCTCACTTCTGCATGAACGACGCCCAGCGCTTCTCGGCGGCCTCGCCCGCGGGCGAGGACCACCAGGCGTAGGACATCAGCGCCTGCTTGGCCGCATTCGCCGGCTCGCTCGGCAGTTGCGCGGCGCGCTCGGGCTTGATCACGCCGGTCTCGAACGCCTTCGGATTGCCCGGACCGTAGTCGATGTGGAGCGGCAGATTGGCCTGGTGCACGG
This sequence comes from Bradyrhizobium sp. LA2.1, assembly GCF_040547725.1. Lineage (NCBI taxonomy): Bacteria > Pseudomonadati > Pseudomonadota > Alphaproteobacteria > Hyphomicrobiales > Nitrobacteraceae > Bradyrhizobium > Bradyrhizobium sp. LA2.1. The sequence goes on along the minus strand of NZ_JBEPQI010000005.1, from coordinate 251,166 downwards.
GATCGACGGCCTCGTTGACGAATTTGACTGCCGTCTCCAGATTCGGCGCGCCCTTGAGGATGCAGAGCGAAGTGCTCTGAAGGACGCCCTGGTTGTAGGTGAAGGAGACCTTTGCACCCTCCTTGGCCACCGCGCTGACGCGGCCGTTCCAGGCCATCTCCATGTCGACCTCGCCGTCATTGAGGAGCTGCGCCGACTGCGCGCCTGAGGTCCACCACACGGTGATGTGCGGCTTGATCTCTTCCAGCTTCTTGAAGGCGCGGTCGACGTCGAGCGGGTAGAGCTTGTCGGGCGCAACGCCATCGGCCATCAGCGCGGCCTCGAGCGTCGCGAACGGATGGTTGCGCAGCGCGCGGCGGCCGGGAAATTTCTTCACGTCCCAGAAATCGGCCCAACTGTTCGGCGCGTCCTTCGGGAAGGTCTTCTGGCTGTAGGACAGCACGCTGGAATAGAACTCGTATGACACCGAATAGGGACTGCGATAGGCCTCCGGCATCGCCGCGCCGTTTGGAATCTTCGAAAAGTCGAGCTTCTCGATCAGCCCCTGCTCGCCGCCGCGCAGGCAGTTGCCGGTCGGGGTGTCGACGACGTCCCAGATCGGCTTGCCGCTGCCGACCTGCGTCTTGATCGCGGGCCAGGCGTCGGGAATGGAGTCCTGGTTGATGGTGATGCCGAGCTTCTTGGCGGACGGATCGAGGATCGCCACCGTCTGCGCCGCCTGATAGGCTCCGCCTTGCGAGACGAAGGTGATCTGCTCGGCGGCGTTTGCCGCGGTGGTAAATCCGATTGCGCCCAGCACGGCACAGCCCAATCCAAAATTCCGCTTCGTCATCATCCTCGCCTCCTCCATCACCAAATAATCTCACTGACCGATCGCATCGAGAAACTGGTACCAGCCGGCAACCATGCGCACGGCGGGCTCGCGCAGCGGATAGAACGGGATCGCCTTCATGCGCCTGATATCGAGCAGCCCGACCTCGGGCGTCTCGCCGCGGACAAAGGCGGCGAGATAGCGGCCCATCAGGCTCGACATCGCAACACCCGCGCCGTTGTAACCCATCGAGACCAGCGTGCGGTCGTCGAGCCGGCCGATATGCGGCACCGAGTCCAGCGTCATGCCGACGAGGCCCGACCATTTGTAGGCGAGCGGCACATCGGCAAGATCCGGGAAGATGCCGACCATCGCCTTGCGCAAGGCGTCGAAGGCGGCTTGCGAGTCCTGCTTGCCGAAAGCGCCGCGGCCGCCAAAGATGACGCGGTTGTCGACCATGCGGAACCAGCGCATCATGCGCTTGGTCTCGGTGTAGGTGCGCCCCGTCGGCATCAGCTTGCCCGCGAGATTGCGCGGCAGCTGCTCGGTCGCGACCATGGCGCTGCGGAATGGGATCAGCGTACGCTGCATATGCGCGGTCGCGCTGGTGAGATCGGAATAGCTGTTGGTGGCGATGATCGCCTGCTTCGCGCGCACCGCGCCTTGCGGCGTCTCGGCGACGATGCCGCCGTTCTCGCGCCGGAGTTTGACCACCGGCGACCCCTGGAAGATGGGAACGCCGCGGCTCGCCACACCATTTGCGAGCCCGCGCAGATAGTTCAGCGGATGGATGCCGCCGGAGCCGGGATTGAGCACACCGCCGACAAAAATGTCGGAGCCGGTTTCGTCACGCACCCCGCGCTTGTCGAGGATGCGGACTTCGGCGGAGCCCATCTCGCGCGTCATCCAGTTGGCCTCGTCGATCGCGGCCTTCAGCGTCGTCTCGTTGTGGGCGGCCTTGACCTGGCCCGTGCGTGTCAGCGCCGCGCTGGCGATACCAAACTCGGAGACCAGCTCCTCGACGATGTCAGTCGATTCATGCGCGATCTCGTACATGCGCTGCGCCATGACGCGGCCATGGGTGGCGTCGATCTCGCGGAACGACAGGCGAAATTTCGCGGTAATCACCCCGCCATTGCGGCCGCTCGCGCCCCAGCCGGGACGGTTCGCCTCCAGCACGATGGGGCTAAGCCCGCTCTTGGCGATGTGGTGCGCCGCGGAGAGGCCCGTGTAGCCTGCACCGATGATCACCACATCCGCCTGTCGCTCGCCCGACATCACGGGACACGCGCGCGCCGGCTCCGCCGTGGCTTCCCACAGCGAGTTGGCCGATGGCAGTGCGCTCCAGTCCCGTGTCATGCCGCCGCTCATGCCTTATGCCGCCGGTCCGATCGCCGCGTCGGCCAGCGCCTTCAGCGTCGGGAAGTGGAAGTCCGGCTTGGTCAGCGTCTCAACCGCCGGCGTGCCGCCGAACCCGGCGATGCCCTGGCGGCGCTCGATCCAGCACACCTTGTAGCCAAGCTTTCGCGCGATCCCGATGTCGTGGTACTGGCTCTGCGCGACGTGCAGAATGTCGGACTGCTTGTAGCCGAATGCGGACTGGCGCCCCTTGTTGTAGGCGAAGAACTCCGGGTTCGGCTTGGCAACGCCGGTATCGTCGGCGCAGACGGTGTCGTCGAAGGGATTGCCGAGCGCGTGCGCGTAGCAGGAGAGCGCGACGCGGTCGGCATTGGTCATCGCCACCAGCCGGAATTTCGTGCGCAGGCGCTTCAGCGCCTCGACCGAATCCGCGAACGGCCCCCAGCGCAGCACCGAGAGCTGGAACACATCGCAGGACGCATCGTCGGAGGGAAGCCCGAGCTCCTTGGCGAGATGGCGATAGACGTGGAACATCGCCTCGCTCGAGCGCTCATAATGCTTGTCGCGGCCGCGCTTGTAGGGCTCGAAGATCTGCTCGTCGCTGAGCCCGGCCGGCGACTTGCCGGAGATCTTGCGTACCGCGGAGAGCACGCCGGTCTCGAAATCGATCAAGGTGCCGACGACGTCGAAGGTGAGAACCTTGAAATTGCTGAACGAGGCTGCTGACGACATCTTTGGTTTCTTCTCTCGGTTGAACAAGGCTTGAGTTCAGTCCCCCGCCCTGGGGACAACGATGGTGTCCTCGGGGTGAAGGGTCACGGTGAGGCTGCCGCCGAGCGGCGGGATGCGGCTGTAGGCCTGGTGATAGCTCGGCTGGCGCAGGCTGAGCGCGATGCCATCGGTGAGCGCCAGGAAGATGCGGAGACTCTCGCCCTGGTAGACGATGTCGGTGACCGTCCCGGTCAGCCGGTTGCAGGCGGCATCCTGCGCGCCGTCGTCGATCAGGAGTTTTTCGCTGTGCACGGCGAGCATCAAGGCATCGCCAGAGGGAATGGCGCGGGCGCTGCGCAATAGCGCGTTGCCGAGTACGACGCTGGAGGCATCGACGCGGCGAACAGGCAGCATCGTCGCTTCCCCGATGAAGCTCGCGACGAAGGAATCCGCGGGATGATCGTGCAGCCGCTCGGGCGCGTCGATCTGGATCAGCCGGCCGTCCTTCATCACGGCGACGCGGTCGCTCATGGTCAGCGCTTCGCGCTGGTCGTGGGTGACGTAGATGATGGTGGCACCGATGCGCCGGTGCAGCGCGCGCAGCTCGATCTGCATGGATTCGCGGAGCTGCTTGTCGAGCGCGGAGAGCGGCTCGTCCATCAGGATCAACCGCGGCTCGAAGATCATCGCACGCGCCAGCGCCACGCGCTGGCGCTGGCCGCCGGAGAGCTGCGCGATGCCGCGCTCTTCATAGCCGGCGAGACCGACCATCGCGAGCGCCGCGCGCACCTTGTCGGGCCAGCTCGCTTTCGGCAGGCGCCGTGCGCGCAGGGGAAAGGCGACGTTCTCGCCGACGCTCATATGCGGGAACAGCGCGTAGTTCTGGAACACCACGCCGATGTCGCGCTTGTGCGGCGGCATCCAGGTGACGTCACGACCGCCGAACAGGATGGTTCCGCGCGATGGCAGGATGAAGCCGCCGAGAATTCCAAGCAGCGTGGTCTTGCCGGAGCCGGAGGGGCCGAGCAGCGAGACGAATTCGCCGGCGCCGACATTGAGCGAAACGTCGTCGAGAGCGCGAACGGGGCCATACGCCTTGCTCGCGGACCTGATCTCGACGCTTTCCGCTCGTTTGTCCAACGATCGACCTCGCCTCGTTCCCTGCAATGGCGTGCCTCACTGCGCGCCATAAGCCTGCTTTATAGACAGGAATGTTGACCACTCACGGCCGAAGCGTGCACCGCACCAATTCTTCGCTCGCAAGCCCTGTCTTTAGGCTGTGATGCCAATGACACCAGACTTGGCAAAACTCGGCAATTGCCAAATTCTCACCGCGTCCATAACATGGCGTTATGCCCGAGCTGCGCCGGATGCTGCCCTCCAGTAACGCCCTGTTCGTCTTCGACGCAGCGGCGCGCAATGGCAGTTTCACGGCGGCAGCAGCCGAGCTCAACGTCACGCAGCCGGCGGTAAGCCGCATGCTCGGACAGTTCGAGGAGCATCTCGGCGTCCGCCTGTTCGACCGCACTGCGGGGCGCGCGGTGCTCACCGAGGAAGGCGAGCTGCTTTATCGCCGCGTGCTCGAAGGCTTTCGCAGCATCGAAACCGGGCTCGTCGAGATCGAGCGGCGCCGCAAGGGCACCGAGACGGTGACGCTGTCGGTCTCCTCCGCCTTCACCACGCATTGGCTGATGCCGCGCATCGACAAGCTCCAGAAGCAATTTCCCGACGTCGATCTGCGCTTCCAGCTGATCTCCGGCGCGCTGCGCGGGCCGGTGGAGAATGTCGACCTCGGCATGCGCTTCCGTGACCGCGACGAGCCGTCATCCGGCGGCACGCTGGTGATGAAGGAAGTCATGCTGCCGATGTGCAGCCCCGGCTATCTCGGCGAGACCGATCCCACCGAAGGCAACACCATCATTCGCCTCGCCGAGACGCCGGGCGACTGGGCGGCGGATTACGCCTCGCTTCTCACCGGCCGCCGTGGCGCGGCCAAGGCGCTGAGCTTCACCGACTATGCCGTCGTGATGCAGGCCGCCCTGCTCGGCCAGGGCATCGCGCTCGGCTGGCTGACGGTGGCCTCGCACTGGCTCCTGACCGGCGCGCTGGTGCCGGCCTCCGAAACGCTCACCACCACGCGGCGCATCTGCGAATTCCTGCCGCCGCGCAACCGGCCGATGCGCCCCATCGCCGCCGAGATCCGCGACTGGATCATCGCGCAGATGAAAAACGAGATCGCCGCGATCGACCGGCTCTATCCGAAGCTCGGCGCGATGGCTGCCTGCTATTGAGGCCGAATGATCACCGCGCGCTACCCCGGCCGAAAGCGCAGATTGGCGCGCGATAGCTGGCTGATCGACGTACATCCCATCAGCTTCATATCGCGCACGAGCTCGGCCCGCAGCAGGCCGAGGGCCCGTTCGACGCCGGGCCGGCCGGCGGCGGCGAGCGGATAGAGATAGTATCGTCCAAGCCCGACCGCCTTGGCCCCGAGCGACAGCGCTTTCAGGATGTGCGTTCCGCGCTGGATGCCACCGTCCATCATCACGTCGATGCGGTCGCCCACGGCATCGACGATTTCGGCGAGCTGATCGAAAGCCGCGCGGGAGCCGTCGAGCTGGCGGCCGCCATGATTGGAAAGGACGATCCCGGCACAGCCGATATCGACCGCACGGCGCGCGTCTTCCACCGACATGATCCCCTTCAGGCAGAACGGGCCGTTCCAGGTCCGCACCATCTCCGCGACATCGTCCCAATTCATCGCGGGATCCAGCATGTCCGTGAAGTAGCGGCCGATCGACATGGCGCCGCCGCTCATGTCGACGTGCTCCTCCAGTTGCGGGAGCCTGAATTTCTCGTGGCTGACATACTGGATACCCCACATCGGCTTGATCGCGAACTGCAGCATCCCCGCAGGCGTCAGGCGGAAGGGAATGCTGAAGCCGGTGCGCAGATCGCGCTCGCGATTTCCCCCGGTGATGCTGTCGACCGTGAGCATCATCACCTCGACGCCCGCGTCCCTGGCGCGCTGCATCATGGCGCGGTTGAGACCGCGATCCCTGTGGAAATAGAATTGATAGACCTGCGGCGTGTCGTGGGCCTTGCGCAATTCCTCGAGCGACACCGTGCCCAGCGACGAGACGCCGAACATGGTGCCGTAGCTCGCTGCGGCAGCGGCGACGGCACGCTCGCCTTCATGATGGAACAGGCGCTGCAAGGCGGTCGGCGAGCAGTAGAATGGCAGCGCGAGCTTCTGGCCCATGATGGTGACCGAGAGATCGACGTCCTGCACGCCGCGCAGCACGTTGGGCAGAAGGTCGCAATGCTCGAAGCTCGCGCTGTTGCGGCGATGGGTGGTCTCATCGTCGGCCGCGCCATCGATGTAGTCGAAGATCGGACCGGGCAGTCGGCGGCGCGCCAGCCGCCGGAAATCGTGGAAGTTATGACACTGTGTCAGGCGCATTTCTCAACTCCGCTCACGGCATGCTCTGCGCGTCGATCATCTTGCCATCGCGCCGCCGATGCTGTCAGCGGCCGCCTTCGCGGCGATCTCTCGCCTGATGGAGCCGCCGGTCTCCTATCGATGCTCGATCGCCCTGATCGCGCCACGGAGTTCGGCGAGGCCGCGCAGGCGTCCGATCGCGGTATAGCCGGGATTGGTGCGCTTGGTGGCGGCGAGATCATCGAGCATACGATGGCCGTGGTCGGGACGGAACACGATTCTCTTGTCGGGCGAACGCCGCGCGTTCTCCTTCAACAGCGCCTTCAGTACCGCGACCATGTCGACGTCACCGTCGAGATGATCGGACTCGTAGAAGGACAGGCCATCGGCCTCGCGCTTGGTCGCGCGCAGATGCGCAAACGCAATGCGCGGTCCGAAGCGCTCGGCCATCGCGGGCAGATCGTTCCCGGCGCGCACGCCGAGCGAGCCCGTGCACAGGCAGATGCCGTTGGCCTTGGACGGCACGGCATCGAACAGCGCCTGATAGTCGTCGGCGGTCGAAGCAATGCGCGGCAGGCCGAACAGCGGGCGCGGCGGATCGTCGGGATGCAGCGTCAGGGAGACCCCGAGTTGCTCGGCGACCGGCGTGACGCGGCCCAGGAACTCGGCGAGATGCTGCCGCAGGATCTTTGGCGTGATGTCGCGATAGGTCTCCAGCCGGTCACGGAATTGCGGGATCGTCATCGGCTCGGTGGTCGAGCCCGGCAGCGCGCTGGCGATGACCATGACGAGGTAGTCGATATCGGCCTGGCTCATCTTCTCGAACAGCTGTTTGGCGCGCGCCTGCTGCTCGGGCGAATACTCCTGAACGGCGGCGGGACGCTTCAGGATATGCAGCTCGAACGCGGCAAAGCGGTCCTGGTCGAAGCGCATGGCGCGAGCACCGTTCGGCAGCTCCCACTCCAGATCGGTGCGGCACCAGTCCACCACCGGCATGAAATTGTAGCAGATGATCTTGATGCCGGCCGCGGCCACCGCTTCGAGACTCGCGATCCACGCGTCGATCGAGGCCGTCGCCTTAGCCCCGAGCCGCTTGACGTCGTCGGGGATCGGAATCGACTCCACCACCGACCAGGTCAGTTGCGAACGGCCGGGCTGGCCGTGCTCGATGAAGTTCTTGCGCTCCTCGACCGCCTTGCGTGTCCAGGCTTCGCCGATCGGCACCTGATGCAGCGCCGAGACGATATCCGTCGCCCCGGCCTGCCTGACATCGTCCAAAGACACCGGATCATCCGGACCGTACCAGCGCCATCCCTCGAGCATCATCGAAATTCTCCTAAAGCGTTTTCGAGCGAAGTGGATACCGGTTCGCGTGAAGAAAACGCGTCAAAACAAAGAATCAGTTCGCGGTCAGCACGACCTTGACGCTCTGCGAGCGGTCGAGCGCCAGCCGCAGTGCGTCCGGCGCGGTCGACAGCGGCCGCTCGGCAGTGACCAGCGACAGCACGTCGACGCTGCCTGCGCCGATCAGCTCCACCGCGGTCATGAACTCGAAGCCGAAGCGGAACGAGCCGCGCAGGTCGATCTCCTTGGCCATCACCGCATTCGACGGCGTCGGAATCTGGCCGCCCGGCAGATTGCCGATCTGCACCACAATGCCGCCGCGCCTGACAATGCCGATCGCGCTGGCAAGGCCCGCGGCGGTGCCCGAGACCTCGAACGCGACGTCATAGGGACGCGATGCGGCCTGTGCCTTCAGTCCTTCCTCGCCGACCGAGACGTTCTCGACATGCGATGCGCCGAGCCGGGTCGCAAAGGCGAGCGGCGCCGGCGCGATGTCGGCCACCGTGATGTCGGCCATACCGGCGCGGTGTGCGGCGAGCATTGTCAAAAGCCCGATCGGGCCGGCACCGAAGATGATGCCGCGCTTGCCCTCGATGTTGCCCGCGCGCGCCACCGCGTGCAGGCAGACCGCGAGCGGCTCGGCCAGCGCCGCGGCCTGATAGGACACGTGATCGGGGATCTTCACGCACTGCGCGGGGACCGCGTCGAAATAGTTGGCGAAGCCGCCCTGCATGTGCGGCGTCTTCGACGCCGAACCCATGAAGTAGATGTTCTCGCAGAGGTTCGGCCGGCCCTCGCGGCAGGCGACGCAATGGCCGCACCAGCGCGACGGATTGACGGCGACACGGTCGCCGACCTTCAGGTTCGCTGCGGAACCCGCGATCTCCACGACCTCGCCGGAGATCTCGTGGCCGAGCACGAGTGGCGACTTCACGACGAAATCGCCGGTCCGGGCATGACGGAAATAGTGCATGTCCGAGCCGCAGATGCCGCCGGCGCCGAAGCGGATGCGCACCATGCCATCAGCGAGCTTGTCGAGCGGATGCTCGATCATGCGCAGATCTTCGGGGCCGAACAGGGTTGCGGCGAGAGCGGTGGAGGTCATTTGGAGAGTCCCATGTATTTAGGCAGCCAGAGGGTCAGTTCGGGAATGTAGGTGATCGCGATCAGCGCGACCATCAGCGGCACCAGCCAGGGCAGGATCGCGACCGTCGTGCGCTCGACCGAGAGCTTGGCCACGCGGGCGAGCACGAACAGAACCATGCCGAGCGGCGGATGCAACAGGCCGATCATCAGGTTCAGCGTCATGATCAGACCGAAATGGATCGGATCAATGCCGAGCTTGAGCACGATCGGCAGCAGGATCGGCACCAGGATGGTGATCGCCGCCGTGGTGTCGATGAAGCAGCCGACGAACAGGATCAGGACGTTGGCGAGCGCCAGGAACACCCATTTGTTGTGGGTGATGCTGAGCATCCAGTCCGAGAGCATTTGGGCTGCCTGCGACACCGTCAGCAACCAGGCGAAGATCGAGGCCGCCGTGACGATGAACAGCACCGAGGCCGTGGTCTCGATGGTGTCGAAGGTCGCCTTCGCCACCGTCTTCAAGGTCATGGTACGGTAGCGGACGAGACCGAGGAACAGCGACCAGATCACGGCGGCGACCGCGGCCTCCGTCGGCGTGAACCAGCCGAGCGTCATGCCGCCGATCAGGATGACCGGCGCCATCAGCGCCATCACCGCCGAGAAGTCGAAGTACCAGTCGATCGCGAGCAGCGTGCCGAGGCCGATGACAACGGCCATGTTGGTCGACATGCCGGCCAGCACCATCAGCCAGATCGCGAGCGGGAAAGCGAGCACGATGGCGATCTCGAGGCCGGCCGAGCCGAGCTGCGGCCAGGAGAACGGCGTGTCGCTGCCCCATTTATTCTTGTGCGCGAAGTAGGTGACGGTGGCCATCATCAGCAGCGTCATGACGATGCCGGGAATGACGCCGCCGAGAAACAGCGCGCCGATCGAGACGTTCGCCATCATGCCGTAGATCACGAAGGGCAATGACGGCGGGATGATCGGCCCGAGCGTTGCGGACGCCGCGGTGACGCCGACGGAGAACTCGGTGGAATAGCCGTGGTCCTTCATCGCCTTGATCTCGATGGTGCCGAGACCGGCGGCGTCCGCGATCGCCGTGCCGGACATGCCGGAGAAGATCACCGAGCCGATGATATTGACGTGGCCGAGGCCGCCGCGCATCCAGCCGACCAGCGCGACCGCGAATTTATAGATGCGACCGGTCACGCCGGCGATGTTCATGAGATTGCCGGCCAGGATGAAGAACGGCACCGCGAGCAGCGGAAAGCTCTCGACGCCGGCGATCATGCGCTGCGCCAGCGTGACGTCAGGCGTCACGCCGCTGACCAGGATGTAGAGCAGCGACGACGCGGCCATGGCGATCGCCACGGGAACGCCGAGCAGCATCAGGATGAGGAAGCCTCCAAGCAACAGCAACATAACTTTACCCCTCAAAACCGTCGTAGGCGCCGGGACGTTCGAGGATCGAATAGCCCTGTCGCAGATGTTGGATGGCCACCTGCACCGAGCGCACGAACATCAGCGCGAAGCCCGCCAGCAAGGCGTAATAGACGTAGTCCTTGGGCAGATTGATCGTGGTCATCGACTCGTCGCCGATGATCTGGATGTAGACCCAGACCAGCTTGATGGCGTAGCCGAAGAAGGCGATCCGGATCAGGTCGATCGCGGTCGACAGCGCGCGCGCCACAACGTGCGGCAGATAGCGGTAGATCAGGTCGACCTGGATGTGCCGCGACAGCCGCACGCACATCGAGGAGCCGATGAAGACCACGCCGATCAGGCAGTAGGTCGCGATCTCCTCGGTCCAGGCATAGCTGTCGTTGAGGACGTAACGGGTGAAGAACTGGAGGAAGACGGCAAGCGCCATCACCCAGAAGATCACCAGCGCCACCCAGTCCTCGAAAGCGTAGACGCCGAGATCGACCTTCGGCACCGCCTCTTCCTCGAAGGTGTGGGCGATCTCGTCCCCGGTGATCTGCCGGTGCACTTCGACGGTGGACATGGGGTTACTCCTCAACCTCTTAATCGTCATTCCGGGGTGACTCGAAGAGCTGAACCCGGAACGACGACTTAGTTTTACGAACTCCGCTCCTCATCCTGAGGATATTGCGAAGCAAGCGTCTCGAAGGATGGCCTCGGGCGGCGCCTGAGCGACATCCGGGCCTTCATGGTTCGCCCGGCGATGCGAAGCATCGTCCGGAGCGCGCTTCGCGCTCCTCACCATGAGGGTCTCAGTTATTTCACCGCCTGAATGCGTTCCCAGTCGGCCTTGCGATAACCGAAGGTCTCGAACGCAACGTTCTTCAGCACGATGTCGCGGAACTCGTTCTTGTCGACCTCGGTCACGGTCAGTCCCTTCTCCTTGAAGAAGGAAACCAGCTTGGCCTCGTTCTGCTTGATCTCAGCGGTCGCTTTCGCAGCCGCCTCCTGGGCGACGTCGGTGAAGATCTTCTTGTCCTCGTCGCTCAGCTTCTTCCAGAGCGCGCCCGCAACCACCGTGTTGAGGTGGTCGACGATGTGGCCGGTCAGCACGATGTGCTTCTGCACTTCGTAGAACTTCTTGGCCTCGATCGTGGTCAGCGGGTTCTCCTGCGCCTCGACGGTGCCGTTCTGAAGCGCGAGATAGACTTCGGCGAACGCGATCGGCGCGGTGTTGGCGCCGCAGGCGCGCGGCATCGCGAGATAGGCCGGAACGTCGGGCACGCGCATCTTGAGGCCCTTGAGGTCGGCGCAGGTCTTGATCGGCTTGTTCGACGAGGTCTGGCGCACGCCGTAATAGGTCACCGCGACGATGTGGTGGCTGCTCTTGTCCTCATAGCCCTTGGCGAGCTCCTTGAAGATGTCGCTCTTGGTGTAGGCAAGGAGATGGTCGGCGTCGCGGAAGGTGTAGGGATAGTAGGTCACGCCGATCGGCGGGAAGCTCTTGGCCGCGAAGCTCGAGCCGGAGATGATGATGTCGACCGAGCCGAGCGAGAGGCCCTGGTTGATGTCGGCTTCCTTGCCGAGCTGCGAGGCCGGATAGACATCGACCGTATAGCGCCCGTTGGTGCGCTTGCCGATCTCCTGCGCGGCCCAGACCGAAGCGGTGTGGAACGGTTCCGAGGTCTCGTAGACATGGGCCCATTTGAGCTTGGTCTGCGCCATGCCGGGATTGGTCGCCGCGAACATTGCCGCGACCGAAGTCGCCAGCACCATCGTCATCTTCTTCAACACTGACTTATCCTCCACTGACTAAAGTCTGCTTCTTGTTTGCCCGCCCCAAAACCGGGACGAGCCGCCCAATCTCATCGTCGCCGCACGCTGCCGCTTTTGGCCTGCGTCTTCGCGCGTTTTGGTTTTGCCGGTTTCGCCGGCGTGCGCGCGACCCGGCCTCGCTCCGCAGGCGATCCCGCGGCGGTCTCGGCACCAAAATTCTGCGCAAAGCGCTCCTGCGAGCGCGCCAGATGCTTGCGCATGGCCTCGCGCGCGGCGTCCGGATCATGCGCCGCAATCGCGTCACGCACGGCGCAATGCTCGTCGAGCGCGGTGCGCCAGGTGCCTGGGCTCTCGAAGTAATGCGCAAGCTGCGCGAAATAGGGATTGAGGCGCTGGTCGAACAGCTCGCCGACCACGCGCACCAGCACGGCATTGCCGAGACTGCCGGCGATCGCGACGTGGAAGGCACGGTCGTGCACCATCGAGGCCTCGCCGGGATGCTCGACATTCTCCATGGCGACAAGCGACGCATTGATGCGGGCGATATCGTCCTTGGTCGCCACGCGCGCGGCCTGCTCGGCGATCGCGCTTTCGAGGAATTCGCGGGCGCGCAAGAGCTCGAACGGGCCTTCGATGCCGGCGGCTGGAAGCGCAGGCGCGGCGTCCGCTGGCTCGGTCACATAGATGCCGGAGCCGACGCGAATGCGGACGCGGCCCTCGACCTCGAGCGCGATCAGGGCTTCGCGCACCGTCGGCCGCGAGATCTTGAGCTGCTCGGCGAGTTCCCGTTCGGTCGGCAAGCGGCTGCCGACCGCGTACTCGCCGCTGTCGATCAGGCTTCGCAATTGATCGGCGACCTGGCGGTAAAGCCGTCTCGCCTCCACAGCTTCCAGCGGCACGCTGGCCTCCCCGAAAGGGTCTCGCCGGGAAGCTCGCGTCCCGGCGGCCCGCCAATTTTGGAAAATTGGTCTTACCAATTGACCGAAGCATTGACCGAGGACAGGCGCCATGTCAAGCAGCGGCCAAACACAGGGAGAGACGACCATGCGCCATACTTCAACGCGTCTTGGCCGCGCCAATCTCGACCGGCTGCCGTCCGCCATCCGCCGCCCGGCCTATGACCGCTCGCGCGTTACGCCCGGCATCGTGCATCTGGGCCTGGGCGCCTTTCATCGCGCGCACCAAGCCGTCGTCATCGACGACTGCCTTGCCGCAGGCGGCTCGTCCTGGGGCATCGTCGGCGCGAGCCTGCGCAGCCCGGATACGCGCGACGCCCTCGCCCCGCAGGATCATCTCTACACTGTCGCCGTGCGCGCCGCCGAAGGCACCGAACACCGCGTCATCGGCGCGCTGCTCGACAGCGTCGTCGCGCGCGAGAAGCCGGCAGGACTGGTCGAGCGGATGGCCGATCCCGCCATTCGCATCGTCTCGCTGACGGTCACCGAGAAGGGCTATTGCCACACGCCGCAGACCGGCGATCTCGACGAGCGCCATCCGGATGTCGTGCACGATCTCAACAATTTTGACGCACCGCGCTCGGCGCCCGGCTTCATCGTCGCCGCACTGGCGCGCCGGCGCGCACAGGGGCTTGCGCCCTTCACCGTGCTCTGCTGCGACAACCTCGCCGCCAACGGCCACACCGTGCAGCGGATCGTGACGCAGTTCGCCGCGCTCCGCTCGAAGGACCTCGGCAAGTGGATCGCCGATAGTACCGCCTTCCCATCGACGATGGTCGACCGCATCGTACCGGAGACGACGGACGCCGACCGGGATGCGATCTCGAACGCGCTCGGCATGCGCGACGCCTGGCCTGTGATGACCGAGCCGTTCACGCAATGGGTGGTCGAGGACCGCTTCACGGCGGGGCGGCCCGATCTCGCCGCCGCCGGTGTCGAGCTCGTCACCGACGTCAAGCCGTTCGAGCTGATGAAGCTGCGGCTGCTCAACGCCAGCCATTCGGCGCTGGCCTATCTCGGCTATCTCGCGGGCTACGAGACCATCGCCGACACCATGCTGGATCCGCATTTCGCCCGTCTCGCCGCGCAGGTGATGGAAGAGGCCGCGGTGACGCTGACGATGCCTGTTGGCACCGATCTCGCCGCCTATCGCGCCTCGCTGCTCAAGCGCTTCGCCAACCCCGCGCTGCATCACCGTACCTGGCAGATCGCGATGGACGGCTCGCAGAAGCTTCCGCAGCGCCTGCTCGGCGCGATGCAGGATCGCCTGCGCAAAGACCTGCCGATCGCGACGCATGCACTCGCGGTGGCCGGCTGGATGCGTTACGTCACCGCACGCGACGAGCAGGGCCGCGCCATCGACGTTCGCGATCCGCTCGCCGCCGAGTTCGCCGCGCTGGCGCGCGAGGCGGGTCCCGTCGCCGAACGGCTCGCGCCCGCATTGCTCGGGGTCGAGAAAGTGTTCGGACCGCTGGGCACTGAGCCGCGCCTGCGCGAGGCCGTGACCACGGCGCTCGGCCGTCTTTATAAGGATGGTGCGCGGCGAGCCGTGGAGACATTTGTCTCGGCGTGACCACAAAGCAGGCAATGCTGCACTGCGGTCCAAATCGAACGCAAAGTCGGACGGAAGTCGCGCTTGATTTTTGCCTGCCATTGCCCCACCCGAGAGGCATGGCAAAGGACAATAAGGTCATCGCCGCGAACGCGGCCTTCTACGCCGCCTTTTCAACGGGCGATTTCGACGAAATGGAGCGGATGTGGGCGGACGACGACGCCATTTCCTGCATCCATCCCGGCTGGCCGGCCATCATCGGCCGAGCCACGGTGATCGGCAGCTGGCGCGACATCCTGCAAAATCCGGAGCGGCCGCAGATCGTTTGTGCCGAACCGCAGGCGATCGTCGACGGCGACAGCGCGCGCGTGCTCTGCATCGAGATCGTCGACGGCACCGCTTTGGCCGCGGCCAACCATTTTCGCCGTGTCGGCGACGGCTGGCGGCTGGTGCACCACCAGTCGAGCCCAATCGCGCAGATTGTCGAGCAGGCTGAAGACGATAGAACGAGCCACCGCGTCCACTGACCGCGGCGGGCCGGCCGGCGCCTTCTACTGTGCATGGGGTTGTTTTTCAGTTTTTTGTCTTGAGCCCCCGAGTTCCGACAAATCGTCCAGCACGACCTGCGCCGCACTGAAATCATCGTCCCGAAAGAACATGCTTCTGGTGATGAGCACCGGAATGTTCGCCCGCGAGGCCGCGATCAGACCGTTGCGAGAATCCTCGATCGCGACGCAGTCGGCTGCGCCCAGCTTCAGCCGCGCCAGGGTTTCCAGATAGACATCGGGGGCCGGCTTCTTGTGGCGGACATCGTCGCCGGCGACGACCGCATCAAAATCCGCCGCCCAGCGCGTTCCCAGCGCCTGCGACAGCAGCGCATCGATATTGCCGTGCGAGGTGGTGGTCGCGATCGCAAGCCGTTGGCCACGGGCCCTCGCGGCGGTGAGCAGGTCCGCCACGCCGGGCCTTAAGGGGCAGCAGCCGGTTTCGATCAGCTCGGCGTAATGCGCGGTCTTGATGCGGTGAAGGGCTGCGATATCGGCATCCGGCAATGGCGGCGCAACCTGCAGCCTCGCGTGAAAGGCGCGCATGCGCTCCTTGCCGCCGGTGACACGCAGCAGCTCCTTGTAGACGGCCCGGTCCCACTGCCAGTCGAGACCGTGGCGAACGAAGGCGTGGTTGAAGGCCCGCCGATGCAGCTCCTCGGTTTCGGCCAGCGTGCCGTCGACATCGAAGATCAGTGCGGCGGCGCGCCCGATCAACTCGGCGGCACCGCATGGCACTGCGGCCGGCGCTTCTGCCTGCATGACCGACGCCTCCCTCCTGACAAGCGAGCATCGCCTGCCCTGGCGGCCGAGTAAAATTGCAATATCTTTTGCCGGACCCAAAAATCCCTTATGAGCGAACGGCGCGCAGCTCGCGCGAGCGGGAACTCCAGCACGGCAGGCGCATGCGGCTCTTCATCCTCGGCCTCGGCTACAGTGCCCGGCATTTCGTCGGCCAATTCGGCGGCGCCTTCTCGCATATCGCCGGCACCGTGCGCGATCCCGGCAAGCGAAACGACCTTGCCGGCATCGAGGTGCACGCCTTTTCCGGCAGCAGTCCGGCCCGCGAGGTGGTCGAGCGAGTCCGCGACGCCGGTGTCCTTCTCATATCGATCCCGCCCGGCAGCGCGGGCGACCCCGCAGTTACGGCCCTTGGCGACGCGCTCGCGCTCCGGCGGCGGAAGATCGTCTATCTCTCCACCATCGGCGTCTATGGCGATCACGCAGGCCGCTGGGTGGACGAGAGCACGCCGCCGCAGGCCACCCTCGACCGCACGCGAACGCGCGTTGCGGCGGAGCAAGCCTGGACCGCCGCGGCGCGCGGCGACGTCGCGATCCTGCGGCTTGCGGGCATCTACGGGCCCGGCCGCAACGCGCTGATGACGCTGCGGGCGGGGACGGCCCGGCGCATCATCAAGCCGGGGCAGGTCTTCAATCGCATCCACGCCGACGACATCGCGAGCGCGATCATGGCCGCGGTGAAGCACAGTGACGGCGGCACCTGGAACGTCTGCGACGACGAGCCGGCGCCGCCGCAGGATGTGATCGCTTATGCGGCGAAGCTGATGGGCCTTGCGCCGCCGCCCGAAGAGCCGTTCGAGACTGCCGAGATGTCGGCGATGGCCCGCAGCTTCTATGCCAGCAGTGCCCGGGTCTCCAACGCGAAACTGAAGCACGAGCTCGGTGTCACGCTTGCCCATCCGACCTATCGGCATGGCCTGGATGCATTGTGGCGCACCGGGCAAGGGCGATAGGTTCCGGTTATCTCCGACGCGTCCCAGACATGCCCCACCCGCGCTTGACTTCGCTCAGGCGCAGCCGTGATCTAGCCGCTCGGCGAGCCACCACAGAACGAGCTCGCCTTGGGAGGATGCAATGAACAAGACGATCGCCATGATCGCGACGGCGGCTGCCGTCATCACATTCGGTACGGCGCGCGCCGCACCACTGCCCGAAGCCAACCCTGATGACGCCGGTTTCTCGAAGCAGGGTCTCGCGCGGCTCGACAGCTTCTTCGCGCGCGAGATCGCCGCCAAGCGCGTCCCCGGCGCCGTCGTTGCGGTGGCGCGGGACGGCAAGCTCGTGCACTATAAGGCTTACGGCATGCTCGATCCCGACAAGGGCACGCCGATGCCAACGCGATCTTCGCGCTGGCCTCGATGACCAAGCCAATGGCGGCGGTCGCCGGCCTGACGCTGATGGAGAAAGGCCAGTTGCCGCTCCAGGCGAAGCTGTCCGACTACTATCCCGGCTTTGCCGACATGAAGGTCGGCGCGACCGGGGCCGATGGCTCGCTCAAGCTCGAACCGCAGGCGTCCCCGATCTTCATCCACGATCTCTACCGGCATACGTCCGGATTGATGTATGGCGGCCGCCCCGACTCATCGAGCCCGGTGGCGCGGCAATACCCCGATGGCGTCGCCCCGGCGGTGGAAGGCGACACTGAGGCCTTCATCGACCGCATCACAAAACTGCCGCTGGCGCATCAGCCCTCGACCGAGTTCGAATACGGCTTCTCGATCGACGTGCTCGGCGCCGTCGTCGAGAAGGTCAGCGAACAGAGGCTCGGCGACTATCTCGCCGCCAATGTGTGGCAGCCGCTCGGCATGAAGGACGCGACCTTCAACCCGACCGACGCACAGCGCCCTCGCCTCGCCCGCCCGTTTGCCAACGATCCGCTGACCGGCAAGCCGCAAGCCATCAAGCTGCTGGACACCCCGACCAAGTTCGACTGCGGCGGTGCCTGCTCGTTCGCGACGATGGGCGATTACATCCGCTTCGGCCAGATGCTGCTCAACGGCGGCGAGCTCGACGGCCAGCGCATTCTTTCCCCGAAGGCCGTGCATCACATGACGACCAACCACCTCGGTCCCGAGATCAAGAACAACGTGGCCAACATCGAGCCGCATCGCGCCGGCTTCGGCTTTGGTCTCGCGGTCGCGGTCCGGACCAGCGAGGGGCTGTCGTCGGTTCCCGGCAATCCCGGCGAGTTCACCTGGAACGGCGCCTACGGGACGCAGTTCTTCTGCGATCCCAAGGAGCGTCTCGTCGTGGTGGTGAGAACGGCGGCGCCGGGCGAGCTCAGGAAATACTATCGCGAGCAGGTGCAGGACATCGTCTACGGCGCGATGACGAAGTGAGACCGGCGCGCTGGAATAGAAAGGGCGGCCGCTCGGGTCGCCCTTTGCGAATCTGGCGTCAGCTCAACACGCCGCACTTCTTGAACCAGGCCTGCGCCTGCTTCCAGGCATCTTCCGCCGCATCCTTGCGATAGCTGCCGCGATAGTCGGCATGGAAGCCGTGCGGCGCCTGCGGATAGATCTTGAATTCGGCGACCTTCTTGTCCTGCTCGAGCGTCGCCTTGAACTGCTCGACCTGGGCCACGGGAATGCCGGTATCGGCGCCGCCATAGAGGCCGAGCACCGGCGCCTTCATCTCGGGGGCGAGCTGAAGCGGACTCTTCGGCCACACCGGATTGGCGGGATCGACCGGCGCACCGTAGAACGCGACACCAGCCTTGAGGGTGCCACTGTGGGCGGCGTATTCCCAGACATTGCGGCCACCCCGGCAGAAGCCGATGATGCCGAGCTTCGTGGTGTCGCCGCCTTGCGATCCCGCCCACGCCACCGTCGCATCGAGATCGGACAGCAACTCGGCGTCCGGCTTGGCATTGACGACCGGCAGCAGATCCTTGATGTCGGTGACCTTGGTGAGATCGACACCCTTGCGGAAGTAATAGTCGGGCGCGACCGCGAATGCGCCGAGCTTGGCGAGGCGCCGTGTCACGTCCTTGATGTATTCGTGCAGGCCGAAAATCTCCATCGCCACGATGATCACCGGCGCCTTGGTGTTGCCGGCCGGGCGAGCGAAATAGGCAGGCATCTCTTCGGACCCGACCTTGATCCTGGCGTCGCCAGCCTGAAGGCCGCCGGTATCTGTCGTGATGATTTCGGCACGGACCGGACCGGCCGCAAGCGTGTAGCCGGCAGCGACGGCCGCGGTGGCGCTCATGAATCCGCGGCGCGAGACCGGGGCGACTTTCGTCAGCCCGACGACGTCGGATGTCATGGTGGTTTCGAAGCTCATCGGTCGATCCTTCCTGATGCTTGGCCCTGATTCCTCAGGCGGCGCATTCGCCGATAATTGCCGGCGAAACGCAAATCACCAGCCTGCGAGCATGTTCGCGTTCAGGCCAGGCCCTGACGTCTTTTCACCGGCGCCGTTTCGGGCATCAGGCTCATTGCGACAAGTCCGACGATCGCCGCAAGCAGGAGGTACCAGGCCGGTGCCAGCGGATTGCCGGTGACGTGGAGGAGCCAGGTGACCACGAGCTGCGCCGTACCTCCGAAGCTCGCGATCGCCACCGCGTAGACGGTCGCGAACACGCCTCCGCGGATGTTCTGGGGCAGCGCTTCGATGAAGGTCGCATAGAACGCGGTGAACGGCAGCGAGCCGATGATCGATAGCACGCCGAAGCCGATCAGGAGCGACAGCGCGCCCGGTGCATGGACGATCCACAGGAAGGTCGGATAGGTGAGCAGGAGGGTTGCGAGCTGCGGCCAGATCATGATCGGCTTGCGGCCGAGACGATCGGCGAGCCATCCGCCGGCCAGTGCGCCGACGAACTGAATGCCGTTGCTGACGAGCGACACGGCGAAAGCCAGTGTCGACGACACGTGCAGGGTATTCTGCGCATAGGTCGTCATGTATTGCGTGACATAGGTCGAGATCGTGCCGCTGGCCAGGATCATCAAGGCCAGCGCGATGATGCCGAGGTGACGCCGGGCCTGCGAGAGGTGACCCGTGCGCTGTTTCGCTGCGACACCGGCATCGGCATGCGGAATCGTCTCGGGCAGCGTCCGCCGCATCCAGAACCCGAACGGCAGGCAGACGGCCCCGATCAGAAACGCCACCCGCCAGCCGTAGGAGTCCAGCATCTCCGGCGCCATGGTCGTGCTCAGGATGACGCCGACCAGCGCACCGGCGGTCGCCGCGATCTCCTGGCTCGCCGGCTGCCATGCCACGACCAGCGCCCGATGCTCGGGCGGGGCAATCTCGAGGAGATAGGCGGTGGTCGGTCCGACCTCGCCGCCGAGGGCGAAGCCCTGCACCATGCGCGCCGCAATCACGATGATGGGCGCGGCGACGCCGATCATGCGATAGGACGGCGTGAGCGCGATGGTCAGGATCGCAGCTCCCATCAACGCAAAGCTCAGCAGCATGGCGGGCCGCCGGCCGATCCGGTCTGAATAGATGCCGAGCACGATCCCGCCGATCGGCCGCGTCACGAAGCCGGCCCCGAACGTCGCCAGCGACAGCATCAGGCTGCCATACTCGCTTCCGGTCGGGAAGAAGGTATGGCCGATCTGGATGGCGAAGAAGCTGTAGGTAATGAAGTCGTAGAATTCGAGCATGTTGCCGATGGTGGCCGCGAATGCTGCTCGTTTGACGTTGAACGGCGCCGCTTGCTCAATTCCCAACGACACTTTGACTTCCCTGGATTCGCTCGTTTGCCGGACTTAACCGTCTGGCTGCATTGCGTCGCAACATCCATTAACCGAAAGAGAGGGTTCTCTCCCGGCCAGCCACATCGCCAAGCGTTACAGGTGATGCGCCCTTTTGCGTATTCGAAACTCCAGGCCGCAACAAATGGGCCTCGCAGTGGCGACAATGACACATCATGTTGCTCAGGCGTCGCACATCGCCGTCAATTCACGCGCAAGCTCTCGTGATTTTGATTGAAATTTTCAGAAGAGTTGAGCCGTGCGATTTACTCGAACTTTCTGTGTGACGCTCTAGTTCCACGGCCGGAAGTTCCATCTGCACAACGGATGCAACTTCCCGAGCGCGGTCCCTCCATCCGGCAACGGACGAAGAATCGCCCGAGAACTTTCATTCTCGTCCACCCAGATTGCGCTACCAAAGGCCCAATTGAATAAAGCTTGTCCGACCTGGAACTGAAATGATTTTAGCTCGCGAAGCGATTGAATTGCTGGGACAGATGGCCCGCATCCTGTGGTTCGAAGGCACCAAGCATGGCTTGCGCGATCGCGAATGGATGGCCCTGCGCTTTCTGTCCCGCGCCAACCGTTTCTCGCGGACGCCCTCGGCGCTCGCGAGCTACGTCGGCACCACGCGCGGCACCGCCTCTTTCATCATCGGCGAGCTCGAGCGGCTCGGATATCTGGAGCGAAAGCGCTCCGCGACGGACAAGCGTTCGGTGACGCTGAGCGTGACGCAGCAGGGCAAGAAGTTCCTGGTGCGCGACCCCATCAGCGTTCTCCTCGAGCCGATCGCCGTCCTCGACGACGAGGCCAAGATCCGCTTTCGCGACACGCTCCGGCACGTGCTCGATCAGGCCGACGCGGCCGAGCAGCGGCACCATACCGACGTCTGCAAGCGATGCATCTTCCTGCGCGAAGATCGCACCGCCACGGACGGCAAGCCCGGCGCCGCCGAGTTCAGCTGCCGCCTGTTTCGCGCGCCGATCGCCGAGGCGGAGATCGATCTGCTATGCACCAGCTTCGAGCATCATCGCCAATAGGAGGCGGCCCTCGATCACGGCGTCGCCTTGCGTGACGAGTAGATGACGCCGCCGCTGGACTCCACGACCAGACGGCCGTTCTCGTTCTTGATCTCTTCGATGCGGCCAAGGCCGGGTACCTGCTGTCCAAGCACGGCCTCGATGACGCCGTTCGGACCTTGCAGGATCGCAATCCCCTCATAGGCCTGGCGGACCGACCAGCCCTTGACCACCTTGCGCGGCGCCGACGGAGGAACCGAACCCGTGATCTCGGGCGCGGCAACCGAGGCCATCATCGGCATCGTCTGCGAGGGCGACTGCGAGGCGACGGCCGCCGGCGCCTGGGCCTGAGCCTGGGCGAGCTTGTCCAGCTTCACCGTCGAGGACGAGCTCACCCGCTCGATACGGTCCAGATTCTCGGCGAACCTGCCGAAGCGATCGTTGGTCGCCTTGCTCGACTGATCGACCGCGGTGCGCAGGCCGTCGAGATTTTCGGACACGCCCGACACCTGCTTGCGCAGCAGCGCGACAGTCTCGCGCAGATTCCTGATCTCCGTATTGGCGGCAACGTTGCTTTGGGCGGGCTGCGTGGTGAGATAGGCGATCACGCCGGTGCAGGCACAGACCACCAGGATCGCAGCGACCGCCAATGTTGCGAGCGGCGCGACCCATGTCGGACGCGGCGGCGGCGGCTTGGCTACGATCACGGCCGGCTTCATCACGGTCGGCGCAGGCTTCGGTATCGCCATCTTGTCGAGGCGCGCCTTGGCGCGAATACGCTTCAGCCCCTCGAGCGCCTCTTTCGCCAGAGTCTCGTCGTTCGCCGCAGCCGACACACGCTTCGCGCTTGCAGCGGGCTTGGCCGTCTGTGTCGTGCTTGTATCGCGCGCATCCGGAGCCGGCTTCGCCGCCGCGGAAACATCAGCGGTCGCGTTGGGACGAGCTTGTCCATCGGACAACATGTGAAAATGCTCCGTTCGGTTCGATCTATCGAACGGTGAAGTTATTTGCCGAAGCTTGCCTGAAACGTGCGCAGCGAAAACTTTTCATCGCGCCCGATGCGACGTCGCATGAGTCAAAAGCGTCATGGACGTGGCGAGAGTGCGACTCGAAAGACACACACTCGCCAAGATTTCGCCAAGCTGGAGTCGCCGCGCCATACATGAGTCGAATTGTCGCATGGGGAAACACCGGCAGGAGAGTCAATCCCGGGTTGAAAACCCCACTATGCGCATGACCCGCAGCACCGCGCAAAATAGCTGTGATTACGCGGGGATGCGGAACTTTAGAAACGCTACGGTGCAAAACTAGTTCGATTACCAAATCAACTGATGCGATCGAACATACAAAGAAACAACCAGAAACGAATCAACAGCATCAAACACGCATAGCAACCGCTTTGCTGCGCGCGCTTGATCGGAAATCGGCAATTGTTACGGTCCTACTCAAGTGATTCTCGCCAGTTGGCGAGGAGATCGACACAGTTCAGGTGCGTTCGGACGCAATCGGCAAGTTGGCGCAACTGTTCTAGGTCTGTCTCAATCCGCTCCGCGAGGTGATCCGTAAGACACCCGCCGAGCCTCACGCAGTAAGCGTTCAGTATCGAGTCGAAGTAGCAGGCCTGCACACGCAGGGACTGAATGCGTAGGGCTGCCCGCGAATATCGAAACCATAACAACGGTTCGCGGGATGGAAATATCGTCAAACAGCATGGTTGCCGAGCCGGGCATCACAACAACCATCCGGCCGCAACAAGTGCGAAACAGGGGCGAAAGACTAATGTATATTATCGTTGATGATCGCGAGAGCGTCACGAACAGCTACGTTGGAGGGCTCGTTCGCGAAGGTGTATCGTCGATCGGCTTCTCTTCCGGAGAATTCTGGGACTGGCTGCAATCTGCGAGCGAACCGGATCTGGCGGCGGTCGACGCCTTTCTCCTCGGGGACTGCGATGCCCGCGGAAGCCTGCCACGGGCGATGCGCAAGCGTTCCTCGGCGCCCATCATCGCCATGAGCGGCCAGAAGATGCTCAAGAACACGCTTGAGCTGTTCGAATCGGGCGTCGACGACGTGGTCCACGTGCCAATTCACCTGCGCGAGATCCTCGCCCGAACGGCCGCAATCGCGCGCCGCCGGGTGGGCGAGCTGCCGAGGCCCTGCGAGACCAGGATCCAGGTCTTCTTCAACGGACGTGACCCCGAGATCGCGGGCCACGCTCTCACCCTGCCCCGCCGCGAGCTGCGCATTCTCGAGTATATGGTCAGCAACCACGGCAAGTGGATCACCAAGACGCAGATCTTCAACGCGGTCTACGGCATCTTCGAGTCGACCTTCGACGAGAGCGTGATCGAGAGCCACGTCAGCAAGCTGCGCAAGAAACTCCGCGACCGCCTCGGCTTCGACGCGATCGTGGCCAGGCGCTACGTCGGATACCGCCTCAACATCCCTGCCGGCGAGACCATCGACGTGCCGATGCAGGAACTCGACGAGGTCGGCATCCTCCTGAACAGGGCACATGCCGCCCCGGCGGCGTACCCGGCCGGAAACTAACGCGGCAGGGCACCGCCACGAAAACGACAACGGCCTCTGCGGAGTACCCTTCGCAGAGGCCGTTGCACTTTCAGCGGCAGGGATAGCGGAACAGCGATCTCGCGATGCCGGCGCCGCGACAGCTACGGCTTCTGCTGGAATTCTTCCTTCGAAACATAGTTGAAGTCCTCGACCAGGACGTCCTGGACGACGTCGGCCTGCATCCGCTCGTTGACGCGCTGCTTGATGGCCGTCGTGAGGATGGAAAGGTCGTAACGGGCGAGCTTCCTGAAATCGAGGCGGTCGTCGGCATAGATCCTGCGGAAGGCCTCGTCGACGACGAACGGCTCCGGAGGGACGTTGAGCTGGTGCATGATCCGCGCCTCAACGGTGTAGACGAAGCGCGCCACGATGTAGCCCTGCACGCTGCCGCCCTCGACCATTGGCACGCTCAGCGCCCGCGTCTTCTGGTATTGAAGGCCGTCGAGATATTCGTCCTTCGCCGGCAGCAGGCTGCCATTTTCCTTCCAATAGGCCACGGCATAGCTCGTGCCCGCGGTGAGGATGCATACCCAGAGCCCGGCCAGCACGAGTCTGATCATTTTCCGTCCTGTGCTGTGCGGCCGGTATAGGTGCCGTCCGACTCGGCTTCCTTGATCGCTTTGACGATGATGGCCGCGACCTCACGCACCGCATCGTAATGCATTTCGAGGATGGAACGGTTTCGCTCGAGCTTCTCGCGCAACCGCTGGATCTCCTCGGTGATCTCGACCTCGTTGCCGAGATGCATCCGGGCCCGCATCAAGCGGACGAATTCGAGCATGCTCCGGCTCTTCCGGGCACTGAAGTCGTCGAAATCGATCTTCTTGCCCGTCGAGAGCGCGACCGTCTCCTCCTCGACGATGTTCTCGAGCCGGCGGATCGCAGACAGCAGGCCACGCACCTCGTCCGATCTCGCCGCGTCGGTGCCGTCGTTCACCACGTCACCGCCGAGATTCGGCAGCAGCGCAGGCAAGAACGCATCGCCTTCTGCCGCTTCCAGCGTCATCGCCTCGGCGTCCACGACCGACTGCTCCACCACCAGGACCGCCGCACCTTCTTGTGCTTGCATAGGAAATTCACCCCTCAACTTCTGTCACCCATTCCCGGATCATGATCCGGTCTTTTCCGTAACGCCGGGCCCCGCCGGTTGCGCAGCGGCGAGTTGCTTGGCAATGCCAATGCCCTTGCCCTTTGCCAGCTGAGCACCAAGCTGCTCCGCCAGCATCGACTTCCAGACGCCGCCGGCCGTGCCCTTGCCGAAGACTTCCTCCGACTCCTTCGGCAGCATCGTCTCGACGAAGGTCTGGAGAATGAACGCCTCGAACTTCCGGTACACCTCGCCGGATGCGGGCGCCTTGATCACCCGCACCGGCGGCCCGTTCACCGCACCCGGCTGCTGCGCTTCGGCAGCCTGCGCCGCGGATTGATCGGCATTCGCCGCCTTGGCCTTGCCGACCTCCGCGTCCATGGTGGCGGCGAAATCGGCGTCCGACGATTTCAGTGCATCGAGCTTCGCGGTCGCCGCCCGCTGCGTCACGGGGTCGGCGGCATCGAGGACATCGAGAACGAGGTCGGGCGTCGCTGTCACGATCATGTCTTGTTCCGGCTGGGTGGCCGTGGCGTCCAGTCGCGCACGGCGGGGCTTATTCCCGTCATCTCTTCGAGCGAGCGCGCCTCCGCGTCGCGAAGCTTGTCTGCGAGCGCAGCCTTCGCGACCTGCTCGAGCTGTTTCACACGGCGGGTGTCCGCGCGGACCTGGTCGAGCTGCTGCGACGCCTGCGCCTGGACCGCGCGCGCACCGGCGCTCGTCCTGTTCAGGCGCCGCGCGATTGAATCGCTCGACGAGCCCGCCGGCGGTTTGCCCTCGTTGAGGGTTCCTACCAGCCATTCCTGCTCGTCCTGCAAGCTGCGCTCCTGCTGCCGCAGATGCGCGAGCTGCCATTCGGACAGCCGGAGCTGAAGCTTCACGAGCGAGACCATCCGGCCGAGCTTGTCCGCGCGCGACGTCATGACCATCACTCCGCCAGCCACGACGAGACGCCGAGCATGAATTGCGTCAAGAGCTCGTCGCTGGTGAGGTAGAGCAGCAGGAAGCCGCCGAACAGCACGAAGGGCACCGAGATGAAATAGACCGGAATCGCCGGCGTCAGCTTGTTGATCAGGCCGACCGCGAGGTTGACGATGACCGAATAGACGATGAAGGGGCTGGTGATCCGCAGCGTCAGCACGAACGCCTCGGACAGGCGGCTGACCAGCTGCTCGAGCGCCATGCTGCCGCCGATCCTGTTGCCGGGCTGCCAGACGTCGTAGGAGTTCATCAGCCCGCGCAGGACCTGCCAGTGCTGGTCGGTCATGAAGAACAATGTGGTGACGGCTGCCATGATCAGCGGCACCAGGGCCGGCGCCGGATCGGTGTCGCCGACAGGCGTTCCCGGGATGTTGCTGAGCCCGATCGCGCCCGCCATCACGGTCGCCATGGTCTGCAGCGCGAGGAAGAACACCCGCCCGCCAAGCCCGATGACGCTGCCGACCACGAGCTCGGAGCAGATCAGGAGCACAAGCGTCAGCGGCGCGGCGTTGTCGGTGAGAGGTTTCAGGACCGAGATCAGGATCGGCGTCAGCGCAAACGTCGTGACGAGCGCGACGAACAGGCGAACCTGGGCCGGAACGTTGACGCTGGAATAGCCGGGCACAAGCATCAGGCAGGCGCCGATGCGGCAGAACACGATGAACGTGACCAGCACGCTGTCGGCGAGGCCGCTGATCACGATATGGCCCCCAGCGCCCTGATCTCGGCACTGCGCGCGACCTCGACATGCGACAGGACCGGCAAGGTCGGGAACACCCGCTCCAGGATCATCCGGACATAGGGGCGGGCTTCCGGGGTGACCGCCAGAACCACGCTGGTGCCGTTCTCGGTGAATTTTCGGATCGCGGCGCTGGCTTCGGTTGCGAACTGCTCGATCAGGCGAGGATCGGCGTCGAATTCGAAGACTTCGCCCTTGGCGTCGCGCTTCAGGCTCTGGTGGAACGCCAGGTCCCAGCGGTTGCCGAGGCGGACGACGTTCAGCACACCGTTGTCGGAAAGGTCGCCGCAGATCTGCTGGGCAAGTCGCGTCCGCACATGCTCCGCGACCTGTTCGGACCGCCGCACATGGGGGGCGATCTCGGCAATGGCCTCCAGGATCAAATGGAGATTGCGGATCGACACGCGCTCGGCCAGCAGGATCTTCAGGATCGCCAGCAGGCCCGAATAGGAGATCTGCGACGGGCAGAGATCCTCGACCAGGCGCTTGTATTCGGGATCGAGACGGTCGAGCAGCCCGCGCATGTCCTTGTAGGACAGCAGCTGCGCGAGATTTGCCCTGAGCACTTCGCTTAAATGCGTGAGCAGCACCGACAGATTGTCGACCGGCTTGCAGCCCTGACGCTTGACCTCGTCGGTGAACGCCTCCGTCACCCACAGCGCCTTCATGCCGAAAGCGGGTTCGATCACCTCTTCGCCGGGCACGTCGGGCTTGCCGTCCTTG
Source organism: Bradyrhizobium sp. LA2.1 (assembly GCF_040547725.1). NCBI lineage: Bacteria > Pseudomonadati > Pseudomonadota > Alphaproteobacteria > Hyphomicrobiales > Nitrobacteraceae > Bradyrhizobium > Bradyrhizobium sp. LA2.1. Next base: position 223,538 of record NZ_JBEPQI010000005.1, on the reverse strand, counting down.
TCGACGAGCACCAGCACCTCGCCGAGCCGCAGCTCGCCATGGGCGATACGCGTGTCGTGGATCCGGATCTGGTATCCCTTGGGATCGATCGACAGATTGTCGCTGAGCTTGATCTCCGGAATGACGAAGCCGTATTGCTTGGCAAACTTCTTGCGGAGCTTGCTGACCCGGTGCCCAAGCTCGGTACGCGCGCCCAGCAAATGGACCGACAGATGGCCGCCGAGCGACACCTCGATCTCTGCGGTCTTGAGCGATTCCTTGACGGATTCCTTGGCATCGGCCTGGGCGCGCTCGTCGGCCTTGCGCGCATGCTCTTTCTTCTCCCGCGCCGCCTGCCGCCGCGGCAGCGAGTAGCCGACAAAGGCCATGGCACCGCCGAGCAGCACGAAGGGTGCCATCGGCAGCCCAGGCATCAAGGCGAGCACGAACATCATCAACGACGCCGCCGACACCGCGCGCGGGTAGCCACCGAGCTGCCTCAGCACGGCCTGCTCCGCCGACCCCCTGGTGCCGCCCTTGGAGACCAGGAGGCCCGCCGACAGCGACACGATCAGTGCCGGCATCTGCGTTACCAGACCGTCGCCGACGGAGAGTTTGGTGTAGACGTCGGCGGCGCGCGACAGCGTCAGCCCGTGATGCGTCACGCCGATGATGATGCCGCCGAAGATGTTGATCGCCGTGATGATCAGGCCGGCGATTGCGTCGCCGCGGACGAATTTCGAAGCACCGTCCATTGCGCCGAAGAACGCGCTCTCCTCTTCGAGCTCGCGGCGCCGGCGCTGGGCCTCCTTGTCGTCGATGAGGCCCGCGGAGAGATCGGCGTCGATCGCCATCTGCTTGCCCGGGATGGCGTCCAGGGTGAAGCGGGCACCGACTTCCGCGATACGCGTTGCGCCCTTGGTGATCACGACGAAATTCACCGTCACCAGAATCGCGAAGATGATCAGACCGATGACGAAGTCGCCGCCCATGACGAACTTCGAGAAGCCGGCAACGACGTGACCCGCGGCTTGTTCGCCCTCCCCGCCCCGCGACAGGATCAGACGAGTGGTCGCAACGTTGAGCGCCAGCCGCAGGATCGTCGCGATCAGCAGCACGGTCGGGAAGGCGGAGAAATCGAGCGGCCGCTGGATCCACAACGCGACCATCAGGATCAGCGCGGACAGCGCGATCGAGAAGGCGAGGCCGAGGTCGATCAAGATCGGCGGTATTGGCAGGAACAGGATCGTGAGCATGGCCACGATACCGCCTGCGAAAAAGGCGTCGGCCCCCAATCGTCGCGGGGTCGGCAGGCTAGCAGCTAATGTATCGGCCATGGGTCACCGGCAGAGGGTCCGCCCCGCAATCTGCCGTGCAAAGCTTACGCGAGGGTGGTGGCCGGGCTCGCGCGGATCAGAAGCCGTGCTCGATCCGCGAATAGACCATCTCGGTGAAGGTGGAGAGATGGGCGCCGATGAAGGAGCCGGAGACGGCAACGACCAGGAGGATGACGATGATCTTCGGCACGAAGGTCAGCGTCACCTCCTGGACCTGGGTCAGCGCCTGGATCAGCGCAATGGCGGTGCCGACGAGCATCGCGGCGCCGACGGCGGGGCCGGAGGCGACGATGATGGTCCAGATCGCCGCCTGGACGATGTCGAGGGCGTCCCGCTCGTTCATGACTGGCTGATCGTAAGGCCGGGCCCGACCGCGACCTTCGTGCCGTTCTCGAGGGTTGCGATGGAGCCGTCGTTGTTGATGGAGATCGAAACGACCTTGCCGCTGAAGGTCGCGCCGGTCGCGTCGGTGAAGCTGACGGTCTTTCCGATCAGCCCGTTGGCCTGCGACAGCGACTGCGACGACAGCAGCGCATCCAGCTTCGAATTGGTCTGCATGGCCTGCTCGACCGTCGAGAGCTGGGCGAACTGGCTCATGTACTGCGAGGTATCCATCGGATTGGTCGGATCCTGATTCTTCATCTCGGCGACGAGGAGCTGAAGAAAGGTATTGTAGTCGACGGTGTTGCTCGCCGTGTTCTTCGTGGAATCGGTCGCATTGGACTTGCTGGTGCTGTCGGTCGCGCTGGTGACGTTCATGTAGCCTCTCCGCTGTCAGGCAGCCTGGAATGGGATCTCGGTGGCGGCGCCGGCCAGCCCGGCCAGGATTGCGTCCTCCACCGGGAACAGCGCCCGGATCCGCTTGAGCGCCTCGAAATAGCGGGTCGTACGGACCAGCTCGTGGATCGCGGCGAGCCCGTCGAGCATCTCGCGGCTCTCGCAAACCGCGAGCAGGGCCGCGTGATGCTCCCCGTAGAGCGCGACTGCGGCGCCGATATCCGTCGGGTTCATCAGCATGAGCTGGACGATGAAATAGAGCTGCCGCATCGCCGTTGTGGCGTCGGAAGCCTGCATGACCTGCCCTTCGAGCAGGAACATCACGTCGTTGACGAGCTCGACGGAGACCTTGCGGTCCACGCGCAGCACAGCGCCATTGACGTAGATCCGCTCGCCCGCCCGCAAGGATATTTTCATCAGAGGGCGTCTCGGATCAGGCGGTTGATTTCGATGAGCTGCATCACGTCGTTCGACTTCTCGTCGCGAAGCCGATCGGCTTCCTTGACGACCCACAGACCGATCGAGATGATGTCGGCGCGCAGCTTTTCCGGGAGTGCGTTCTCCGGATGGGCGAGATCCTCGATGAAGATCGTCCACAGCCGCCGGACATAGAGCAGGCTCTCGACCAGATCTTCGAAGCTGAAGCGTTCGCTCCGAACCCGCTCGAGCCGGTCGATGCCGAGGCTGAGCGCCTGCCGCTCGCGGCCCCGCGCCTCATAGCCGCTATCGTCGACAACCGCTTCATAGGCTTCAAACGTCATTAGAACCACTCTGCGCAGGAGACCGAATAACAAGACAAAGGTGACAGACCGCGGCTCAGAGATAGTTGATGAGGCTGATCTGCTGGAGCTGCGACGTCAGCGACAGTGCCGTCTTGATCTGGGTCTGCAGGGTGTTGACCCTGACCGAGGCCTCCGTCGGGTCGACCGCCTCCAGACCAACGATCTGATTGTTCAGAATGTCCTGCTGCGCCTTGAGCTTTTCGGTGGCGCCGGTGACCCGCTGCTGGACTGTGCCCATACTGCCGCCGAGCGTAGCGAGGTCAGTGATGGCGGTACCGACGAGGCCGATGGCCTTGTCCACGACGACCTGGAACGTGTCCTGGCTCAGCTTCGCGTTCCCGAGATCCGCCATCATGGTGTAGGCCTCGGCGAGCCTGCGGAAGCCGATCTGGTTGGCGCTAACGGACGTATCGGCGATCTCGGTCGTGGAGATACGGCTCTGCATGGTCTGGTCGGTGGCCGTTGACCAATTGGTGTTCCAGGCCGGGCTCGCGAACTCGGCATCGAAGGTGGTGTTGAGGAAGGTCTGCATTTGGGCCGGGGTAATGGTGCTCACGCTGGCCGAGGATTGCGAGAAGCCGAAGGTCGCAAGGAAATCGGCGTCGACCTGGTTCTTGCTGGCCGAGCCCGCGGTGTAAGCCGTGATCGGTTGGTTCTGCGTGTTGATGCCCGAGAACAGATACGAGCCGTTATAGGAGACGTTCAGCGCGCCGATCAGGTCCTGGAGATTGGAGGACGCAGGCGGCAGGATGATCCGCCCGCCGCCGTCGGTGCTGCGGGCCGCGATCAGGTCCTTGAGGAAAGAGGTTGCGGTCGTGCCGAGCTGGGTGATCCGGTTCTGCGTCGTGTCCAGGCGCCCCGAGACGAGCCCGTTGGTATCGACGAGCTGATCGGCGAAGCTCAGGTCCGCCCGCAGGGTGACGTCGCTTCCCGTCGTGGCACCAAGCTCGAGGCCGACATCGGCGAAGCGGCCGGTGGTGGCTTCCTTCGAGGCCTTGGTCAGCGCGGCCTGATTGTTCGTGATCGAGGACCTCAACGACGAAGACAGCATCAGGGTCGAGATGTAGTTGGCGCTCATCATGACTTAGTTCCCCACGGCGGCCAGCAGGCTCTGCAACATTTGGTCGACGGTCGAGATGATCTTCGACGACGCCGAATAGGTACGTTCGACCTGAAGCATCAAGGACATCTCGTCGTCCATGTTGACGCCGCTGACGTTCGACAGCGCCGCGGAGCTGCGGTCGAGCAGCGTGTTCTGATAGGTGGCGTTGTCGTCCGCGGCCTTGCGTTGGTTTTCGATCCAGCTCGTCGACGACGCCGCGAAATCGATCAAGCTGCCGGTCGGCTTGCCTTGCGTGGTTGCATCGAATGGCTGCGACGCATCCATGTTGCCGATCAGCTGCTGCAGCCTGGTCGAGTAGCCGGCATTGCCGGTGGTGTTGTATCTGTAGGCAACGTTGCCGCTGATCGCGCCATCACGCAGCAGGTTGGGATTGCCGCCCTGGGCCGGGTCGACCGACGCGGCTACGCTGATCGAGCCGGCCAGGCCGACCGAGACGGTCGCGCTTGCGGGCATCGCGGGTGAGCCGGGATAGGTGAAGAGGCCGGGCCGGTCGGGCAGCGCGGCGCCGGACTGGTCGACCTCCTTGAAGGATTCGACAAGGCCGCGTGCGACCTCGTCGAGCTGGCTCTGATACGTGACCGTGGCGTTGTCGCGCAATTGGGCGAGGCCAGCGAGCTTGCCGGTCTTGATCGGCATCACGGAATTGGCGCCGGTGACCGGGACACCGTCGATATAGACAGCATTGCCGGTGGTCCCGGGCGTATAGATGTTGGTCGCCGCGAAGCTGACCGAGCGCGCCGTCTTGTCGAACAGCACGACGCCGCTGTCGGTGTAGAGCGCCGCGTCGCCGTTGGCGCGCAGCGTCATCGAGACGCCGACCTCCTGCGACATCTTCGAGACGATGTTGTCGCGCTGGTCGAGGTAATCGGTGACGTCGTCACCGGCGATCGTCCCCTTCACGATCGCGGTGTTGACCTTATCGAACTGGGTCAGGAGCTGATTGATATTCCCGACCGAAGTCGCCATGTCGGCGTCCGCTCCCTGGCGCACCGTCTGCACGGTCTTGGTGGCCTGGTTGAGCGCGGTCGCCATGTCCTTGGCGGACGTGACCGCCGCCTGCGCCAGCGTGGTGTTGTCCGGAGCGTTGGCATATTGCTGGAGCGCCTGCTTCAGCTTGTTGAGCTGGGCGGCCGGCGACTGCCCAAGTTCGGGATCGTCCACAGTCGAGGCCGATATCTTCTGAAGACCGTCCAGGATCGCATTCTGCTTGGCGGACCCAGACGTCGCGATCAGGACGTTATTATAGAGACCCGAGCTGGCGGCGCGCTGGATCGCCGCCACATAAACGCCGGCCCCGGGGAGATTGTCCAGCACGGCGATCTTGCGCGAATAGCCGGCGGCGCTGGCACCGGCTATGTTGCGCGAGATCGTCGACGACTGGATACCCGACGCCATGAGCGACGCACGAGCGGAGTCGAGAGCGGCGGTAAGGGACATGATCTGCTCTTGCCCGGAATGAGCGCTTGAGGATTCAGCGCTTCAGGTTGACGACGACGTCGAGAAGGTCGGCGCCGGTCTGGAACGATTTCGAATTCGCAGTGAAGCCGCGCTGCGCCTCGATCATCCCGGTGAGTTCGTCCGCGAGGTCGACGTTGGAGTCCTCCAGCGCGCCCGACTGGACAGTGCCGAGACCGCCGGTACCGGCATTCCCGGCCTGCGCGTTGCCGGAATTCATGTTGGTCGAATAGACGTTGCCGGGCTCCGGCGTCAGGTTGTCGGGGCTCGCGACGTCGGCGAGCATGATGGTGTAGAGCGTCAGCTGCTGACCGTTCTTGAGGATCGCCGTCACGAAGCCCGAATCGTCGACATCGACTTTGTCGATGGCCGATGGAACGCTGCCATTGACAGTCGCCTTGAAGCTGAAGTCGGTTCCGACCTGCGTCATGTTCGACAGGTCCAGGCTCATCGCCGCACCGCCGGGAACGGTGAGGGCGAGAGTCGTCGGGCTCGCCGCGGCCAGCGTGCCTTTGCCGGTTGCGGTCGTATCGAAGGTGAAAGTGGTGGCGGCACCGACCGACGCACCTGTCGCGGAATTGTAAGCCTGAAGCTGCCAGGTGTCAGAGCCGGCGGCCGTCGCCGTGTGGGACATGTAGACGTCGAGCGTAACGGCCTGGCCGATATTGTTGTAGGCCACGATCGAGCTCTTCGACGAATATGACGCCGGCCCGGGCGGACCGGCGATCACAGCCGCTTTCGGATCCAGATTGCCGGTCGTGAGCGTTCCCGCCGTCGACGGCACAGGCACTTGCGAAACCTGGGCAATGTTGACGATCTGCATGCCGGACAGGCTGTTCTGCGAGAAATTGGTCACCTTACCGGGCTGGCCCAGGAGGTAGTAGCCGGCCGCGTTGACCAGATTGCCCTGGGCGTCCGGCACGAACGAGCCGGCGCGCGTCAGATATTGCTGCGTGTTGGCTGCGTTCGACACCACGAAGAAGCCGTTGCCCTGCACGGCGAGGTCCGTGGTCGACGTGGTGAACTGCGTGTGTCCCGCGTCGCTGATGGCGTAGCGAACCGTCGTCTCGACGGCGCCGGAGTCGTAATTGCCGGAGCCGCTCTTCAGGATCAGTGACGAGAATTCCGTCGAAGCCCGCTTGTAACCGGTCGTGTTGACGTTCGCGATGTTGTCCGAAACCGTCGACAGCTTGTTGGACTGCGCGCTCATTCCGGAAACGCCGGTGCGCATAACACCATACAGGCTCATGAAGTAGGCTCCTTTGTCAGGTTGTATCTACAATGCGGGTTCTTGCTTGCGCGGAGCTGATGATTGGGATCCGTGCACAACTTTCAGGTTGTAGCGGTCATGTCGTCTTCGGCTGACAGAACGAGCGCGCCTTGTCGGTCCACGCGCCGAAGCCGCTGGAGACGAGATGCGCGACGATGTGACAGACGTAGCGCTTCTGCGCGGGCTGATTTTTGGGGCCTGCGTTGTAGCGCGCGACCGCCATGGTCCAGCTGCCCTCGCGCTGCTTCAGCTCTTTCAGGAAGCGTGCGGCGTATTCGACGTTCTTCGCGGGATCGAACATCGCGCGCACCGACGTGAACTTGTCGCCGTGATAATAATGGTTGATCTGCATGCAGCCGAGGTCGATCAGCTTGATGCCCTTGCTGCGCATCGTCTCGAAATTCGCGATCGCGTCGTTCATGTCCTTGGCGAACACGGTCTGGCCGTCGGCGCCGAGTGCGTAAGGATAGAGCGCACCGCGCCGCCCGGTCTCGGTGAGACCGACCGCATAGAGAATGCCGAGCGGAATGCCGTGCTGCTGGGACGCACGCGCCATCTCGCGCTCGCACGGGCGCGCGTTGTCGGTCGCCGCTGCCGCGGCGCCCGCGTTACAGATAAACAGGACCGCGACGAATCTGCGGGCCCACGTCCTGGTCATGACGCGTCTCCTGGTTGGACTGGCGCTCCTGCCGGGCCTGCTTGGCACCGCCGTCCGATTGCCCGGACGACGTGCCGGCGCCGCCGAACGTGCCTTGCGACTGCGACGATGGCTGTTGCTGGCCGGAGAGCTGCGGCTGCGGCTGGCCGGAGCCGCTCTGGAATCCGTCCAGCGAGCCGTGCTGCACGGGCGCGACGTCGGCGACATAGCCCGCCGACTGCATGAGATCGCGGATCGAGTCACGCTGCTGATCCAGCATCAGGCTGGTGTCCTTGCGCGCGGCCGCGAGGTGAACGGAAACCTCCGAGCCGACGAGGCGAAGGCGTACCGTGACGTTGCCGAGTGCCGGCGGTTCGAGATTGATCGTCAGGATCTTGAGCGGCTCAGGCGCATTGGTCTGCGACGTCGCGAGATCGGGGGCGGTGGACGCCGTCGGAGCCGGCGACTCCTTCAGCTCGGCGACGACTGCGTTGGCGACCTGCTGCGGAGCGCTGAACTGCGCCGGCGGCAGATGGGTCTCCTGCTGGACCACGGTGACCTTGGTCGCTTCGGGCAATGCGTCCCGCGCCGAGGCTTTGACGGCGCGTTCGACATTGGCCGTGACGGCCTCGAAGCCTTGCGTCGCGGGCATTGGCTTCGAGGACGCATCGCTGCCTTGCTGCGCGGCTGCCGCCGCCTGCGAAGGCGCGCCCTGCGAGCGCGTACCCGTTGAAGCGGCAGCCGGCGGCGCGGGCTCGGCAGACGTGACCTTCGCGGTGCCCTGGACCTCACGCTTCGTCGTGGCAGAGCGCTCGTCGCGCGCAGGCGCGTCCTTCTTGTCGCCCGCCGACGATTGCAGCTGCGGCTTCACGGCCGGCACGGCGGCGAACTGCTGTTCGACGACCGCCGGAATGCTCGATCGGGCCGAAACATCGGTCTTCGCGCCGTGGTCGACCGGAGTTTGCGTCTCCGGCGATTTTTCAGTTTTCTCGTCGGACGATTTGCGAATGGGTTCGGGCTCGTCATCGGCCTCGGTGCGTTCGCGCGCCGTCTTGTCCTTGTCGGCCGGGCGCGCGATGTGCGTGCGCAACGATCCGGCCTTCGCGCTCGTGTTGCCGGCCTCGTCGTTGAGCGCCCGCTTCGCGAGATTCGAGACGGTGTGCAGCAGATCGTTGAACGACGAATCTGCCGGCGATTTCGCTCCGGCGGATTTTCCCGAGCGCGATGCGCCGCGCATGTTGAGGCTTTCGGCGAGACCCGAAAAGACCTGTCCGGAGGTTCCACTGAGCTTCGTCATGGGCGATCCCTGGTGAGGCGTTCGAGTTCGCCGAGCTGCTTCCGCGCGCGCGCAAGCGTCTCGGACGACGCGGCGAGATCGAGACGCGCCGGCGTGACCGGAGGCTTGTCGGCGGCGGCGGCGGATCCACCCGCGAACGGCTTGCGGACGTCGAGTGCGAGCTGCAACGTCGCATTCAGCAACGGAACGTCGCGCTCGGGCAACTTCGAGCGGTCGAGGGCCTTCAACTCGGCGACACCGCCGTCATACTCGTCAGTGAGCGCCCGCGAGACGCCACGTAAGAAATGCGCGCGCTCGCGATCCTCAGAGGCATCGGCGCTGAGCGTCAGCGCACGCTCGCCTGCAAGCCGGGTCACCGCCAGCCGTCCATGCACCATCGCGGTGCGCGCAATCACGAGATAAAGCTTGAGGCGGCTCGCGCGGTCGATCTGCTCCAGCAGAGTGACGATCCGCGCAAAGCGGCGCTCGTCGAGAGCAATGCTCGATTGCGTCAGGCCGGAGGCGAAGCGCTGCCAGAAGTCCCCGGCATAAACCGAGTTGCGGTAATGGCGGATATAGGCGAGCGTCAGGAACTCGAACTTGTCGAAATCCTCGGCCTGCCCGACCAGCAGGATCTCGCGCCGCAGCGCCGCCTCCTCCACCAGCGTGCCCGGCAACAGCAGCCGCGCGTCGTCCAGGCGCTCGATCGCGAGCGATGCCTCGGCGCGCGCGAACAGCGCGCCCTGGACCAGCGCGACCTGTCCACCCAGGCCCGTTGGCAGCGTGCGCGGCTTGACGTCCTTGAGCAGTTCGCGCGCTTCGTCCTGGCGGCCTTCGACATAGGCCAGCGCACCATTGAACAGCCGCTCGTCGACGTTCAACTTGTCGCGCGGCAGCTTTCGGACGACCTGCGGCCCGCCGCCGCTGAGCAAATAGATGATGACGGCCTGGCCGTTCTGCGCGTTGCTCCACACGCCCGGATCGGCGGCGAGGAACTTCTCGCCGACCTGCCGGGTCAGCGCGATGTGGCTGCCATGCGCCGCGGTGTCGCCACGGGCAATGCCATCCTGCACCGCCTGCAATGTGCGCACGAGCTCATAGGGCTCGCCCGAGGTTGATGCCGGGGACGGTGCCGGATCGGCAAGCGCGCATACCGTCGTGAACGGCAGCAGCAGCGCGGCGCGCAGGAGCGGCCTGATCAAGGGCGCTTCTCCCGGATCAGGATCTCGATCCGGCGGTTCTGGGCGGCAGCAGGATCGTTCGTCAGTTTCGGCCGCCGATCGGCGTAGCCTTCGACATGCTCGATCCGCTGCGCATCGACGCCGGACCGAACCAGCATGTAGTAAGCCATCTGCGCGCGCGCGGTCGACAGCCGCCAATTGTCGTAATTCTCAGACTTGTACGGCCGATTGTCGGTGTGGCCGCGCACGATGATCATGCCCTGGCGCTTCGTCAGCAGTGGCCCGATCTTGTCGATCACGCGGATCAGCTCAGGCCGCGGCTCGGCCGAGCCGACCGCGAACATCCCGAAGCTCGCATCGTCGGTCAGGCTGATCAGAAGGCCCTCCTCGACCTGACGCACCTCGGCAACCGGGCCCGCACCGGCCTTGATGTCCGACAGCGCATCCGCGATAGCAGACTGAAGCTGCTTGACGGTCGGCTGCTGGGTCTGTGCCGCATCGCGCGATTCGGAATTCTTTGCTTGATCGCCGGGGCGTGGCTGCGCGGCGGCATTGGCTTGAGCGCCAGCCTGGGCGCCCGGTTGCGGCGCATTTGCCTGGGCACTGCCATCGCGTTGAGCCTGCGAAGGCGCAGGCCCCGGCGGCAGCAGGGGCGACAGGCTTGCAGACGACGCGTCCGCGTTCGGCGCCACGCTTCCGCCGGCATCGTCCTGCTTGGCACGTTGCGCCTGCGGCTCGCCCTGACCTGTCCCGGACGCGTTGTCGCGCGCGGACGCGTTCGGCTTTGGCTCGCTGTCGACGAAGTGATCCGCATCCTTGGACGTCTGCGGCGTCAACTTCCAATAGCCGGGATCGAAGGGATCGCGGTAGGCATCGCCGCCCTTGAGGCCGTCCTCTTCGGCGGAGGTCAGCGCGCCGGCACGGCGCTGGCCCGAGGCCTGGTTCGCGCTGTTGGCGATCTCGGCAAGCGTCGCGTAGGGATCGCGAAACAGAACCTTCTCTTCGAAGGAGGCAGGCTTCTCCGCCGTCGGCGAGTCTCCGCGACGTTCTTCGTTCGGCCCGGCCGGCTGACGCTTGCCGTCCTGGCCTTCGAACTGCGTCGGCTCCTTCTTGCTGAGATCCTTGAGGCCCTTCGGAGCGGGTGCGTTCTCCGCGAGCTTGATCGGGTTGAAATAGCTCGCGACCACCTGCTTCTGGTCCTGGTTGAGCGCATTGAGCAGCCACATGACCAGAAAGAACGCCATCATCGCGGTCATGAAGTCCGCATACGCGATCTTCCAGACGCCACCGTGATGCGCCTCCTCGGCGAAGGCGCTGCGCCTGCGGATGATCACCAGCTCGTGCTTGACTTCTTCCATGGCGGACTACCGGCGCGCCTCGTTCAGACGTTCGCTCCACGCCGCAATCTGCGTCTCGATCACGGTCTGGTCGGCGACAACACGGACCTCGAAAGTGTCGGCGGCTTCGTATTCAATCCCGGTTCGCCGGGCCGTCTGGAGCTGCGAGCGCACCAGATCGAGCAATTCGCCCGGGCCGGTGATCTTGAACACCGGCACCGGCGAATTGCCGGTCAGCGCCGCGATCTGCTCGACCAGCGATCCGATCGCCTTGTCACGGAGGGCGTCGGCGAGGAAAGGCAGCAATATCCGCGCAACCGAGCTTGCGATGTTGGTTTCGATCTCGCGGCAGGCCGTCTCGAAGCCGCCTACGATCGTGACCGCCTGCTGGTCGGACCATTTGGCCCGCTCCTCGCCGAGCCGGATCGCGCTGCGGACGCGCTCCTCGGCAACCCTGGCATCGCCTTCCGCGACACCGGCGGCATGGCCGCGACGATAGGCATCTTCGAGAAGATTGACCGACGGAGCTTCCGCCTCGGGCGCCGGAAGCGGCGACTGAAGCTGCGGCTGCGATTGGGCCTGACGCGGCGGCTGGGGCTCGCGCCGCACCTCCATCGGCCTAGTCAGCACATCCTGGATCTTGGGGGGCGGAGGCGGCGGTGGAGACTTGGCCCGCCCATTCGCGTCGAACTGGGTCAGGAGTTTTCCGATAGCCGCGTTCATGCTGCCTCCTCGCGTCGCATCCAGTCTTTAAGGATTGCTGCCGCCTGCATCTGATCGAGCCGGACGATCTGCTCCAGCCGCTTCTGCGGCGTCCGCTGCATCTTGCCTTCGAGATCCTCGACGAGGTTGAGCTCGGGGTCCTGACTGTCGGCCAGTGCAAGTGCTGTTGCAGCTTCGAGCTCGGCGGCCTCGGCCGCCTCGGTCTGCTCCTGCGCTGCGCGATGCGTCAGAATGCCGTTGACCGCGGGGCGAAGGCCGAACCAGACCAGCATCGAGGCAACGGCCAGGATGGTGACCGCATTGATGACGCTGCCGAGCTGCTTGTTGATCATCTCGACAAAGCTGATCGGCGGCACCGGCGCCAGTTCGCGCGAGCCTTCGATGAAGTCGACGGCCGTCACCTGGATCTGGTCGCCGCGCTGCTTGTCCAGTCCGCCTGCCGTCGCCGCGAGCTGGCTGATCTCGGCGAGCTTGCTGTCGACGATCGCCTGGTTGCTCTTGTCGCCGAGATCGGCGACGAGCCGCGCGCGGTTGACCAGCACGGCGATGAAGAGTTTCTTGACCAAATAGCCGTCGCTCACCGTCGTCGTTGTCTTGGACGACACCTCGAAATTGGTGACGTCCTCGCGGCGGGTCTTGTCCTCGCTGGAATTCTTTGTGCCGCCGGAATTCACCTGCTGGTCGGGCAGGTTCTGCTGCACCGTGGTCGGCGTCGAACGGTCCGCATTCTGCGACGATTCCTTCTCGCGCACGTTCCGGACCGAACGCTCGGCGCGGCTCTCCGGGTCGTAGACCGTCTCGTTGGTCTGCCGCTTGTCGGTGGAGAGCTGCGGCGCGACGCTCACCTCGAAATTGTCCAGGCCGAGATATGGCGTCAACGCCTTGCGGATGTTCTCCTGCACCATCCCGCCGACCGTCTTCTGGAGGCTCGCCATCTTGGTCGGCGCTGCGCTCGCTTCGTCCTCTTCGGCCAGCAGCATCGAACCATCGGCATCCAGCACCGTCACCTTGTCCCGGCTCATGCCGGGAATGGCCGCCGCGACGAGGTGGCGGATCGACTGCGCCGTGCGCGCCTCGAGTGCGCCGTCGGTGCGCAGCACGACCGACGCCGAAGGCGGCTGCTGCGTCGCCCGGAACGAGCCGCGTACCGGCATCACGATATGCACCCGCGCCGCCTTGACGCCCTTCATCAGCTGCACGGTGCGCGCGATCTCGCCTTCCAGCGCCCGCAGCTTGGTGACTTCCTGCATGAACGAGGTCAGGCCGAGCGAGCCGATCTTGTCGAACAGCTCGTAGCCGGAATTGGCGCTGGTCGGCAGCCCCTTCTCGGCAAGCAGCATCCGCGCCTGCATGGTCTGGCTCGGGCGCACCGAGACGGCGTCGCCGGCCGTATTGACGTCGAATGTGATATTCTGCTCGCGCAGTGCGGCGCCGATGCGCGTCACGTCTTCGCGATTGAGGCCAGTATAGAGCGTTTCGAACTCAGGCCGGCTCAGATAATAGGCGCCGCCGACAACGGTGACGAGAACGGCAAAGCCGATCAGTCCCAAGGCCATCAGGCGTCGCGGCCCAAGCTCCAGCAGATTGTTGAGCAGTTGCTGTACCTGCGCACGACTGAGCAGCATGTGACCTCGTACCAATGCGAACGTATGGGACACTCCGCTGCCAACCTTGTCTGAAGGTTGCGCGAGGAGGCGAATGTGTCGGTTCGCGGGCGAGGCGTTGCAATTTTACAAGAATCTTGGACGACGCGATCAGGTCGGGAGCAACAAGCGGGCGCATGGCAGCGCGATCGGCTGCGGCGTGCTGCATGACGTCTGGCGTCGGGAGATCTTCCATTACGGGCACATCTTGTGCCGCCACACCCGCCGGTCATGGCGGGGACCGTGCTCCCGGGGGAGCACGGTTGTTTTCAAAGCCGAAGCTTACTTGAACAGCGACAGGATGCTCTGGCTGTTCTGGTTGGCGATCGAGAGCGCCTGAACGCCGAGCTGCTGCTGGGTCTGCAGGGCCTGAAGGCGGGTCGATTCCGCGTTCATGTCGGCGTCGACGAGCTGGCCGACACCGCGGTCCACCGAGTCCATCAGGGTCTTGACGAAGTCCGTGTTGGTCGCGATGCGGTTCTTGACGGCACCGAGATTGGCGGCGGCCGAGGCCACCGTGTTGATCGCGGTCGTGACCTGCGTGATGTAGCTGTCGAGCAGGATCTGGTCGGGCGCCGAGTCGCTCAGTGCACTGATGTTCAGGGTGCTGACCGAGGCTGCGGCCGGGGCGGGCGTCGGGCCACCGGCGGGCGGGGCGACGGTCGTGTCGAGAATGCCGGTCGGAGATGCGCCACCGGTGGTGTAGAGCGCGAAGTTCGCGGTCGTCACCGTGATGGAGCCGATGGTGGGCGTGCCGCCGACGCGAGAGTACGACGACACCAGGTTGAAGGACAACGGCGTGGCCGCGGGACCGGCCGAGGTGTTGATGCTCAGCCAGTTAATGCCGTTGAAGGTCGCGGAGTCGGCCTTGAGCCTCATGTCCTGCTGAATCTGGGTGATGTCAGCCTGGATCTTGGTGCGGTCGATACCGGCGGTCTTGGCTTCGACCAGCAACGCCTGGAGCTTGGTCAGGCCGGAATTCTTGTCACCGATCACCGAGGTCAGAGCGGTGTATTCGGTGTCGACGGTCGCGGCCGACAGACCGAGCGAGTCGGAGACGGCGGAGAGCGCGGCGTTGTCGGAGCGCATCGAGGTCGCGATCGACCAGTAGGCAGCGTTGTCCGAAGCGGTCGAGACGCGCTGACCGGTCGAGATCCGGTTCTGCGTGGTCGCGAGCTGCGAGCTGACATTGCGGAGGGTCTGCAGCGCGGTCATTGCAGACGAGTTGGTGAGCAGACTAGAACTCATTTTTGACGTCCCCTTGAAACGGATTGAAATTTTTTGGGACATACCGGGCTTGCACCGGTACGACAGGGCGGCATCATGCCTTTGGGCGGCGAAATAGCCGGCCCAACCTGTCGTAACGGCGGCGATAGCACGCGAAGTTTGTGCGAGGCTTGTGGCTCCGCGGCGGGCCGGAACACGGCGAGCCAGGTCAAGGCGTCAAGTCGAATTTCCGGGCCGGGATCATGGCGCGCGACGAGCTTGCACCAAAATGGAAAGGCCGCGCTTCGCGAGAAGCGCGGCCTCCCCTGATGGTTTTGACGCTTAGCCGCGGAACAGCGACAGGATGCTCTGGCTGTTCTGGTTGGCGATCGAGAGCGCCTGCACGCCGAGCTGCTGCTGGGTCTGCAGGGCCTGGAGGCGGGTCGATTCCGCATTCATGTCGGCGTCGACGAGCTGGCCGACACCGCGATCCACCGAGTCCATCAGGGTCTTGACGAATTCGGTGTTGGTCGCGATGCGGTTCTTGACGGCACCGAGATTGGCGGCGGCCGAGGCCACCGTGTTGATCGCGGTCGTGACCTGCGCGATGTAGCTGTCGAGCAGGACCTGGTCGGGCGCCGCATCGGTCAGCGCACCGATGTTCATGGTGCTGACCGAGGCCGCGGCGGGAGCGGGCGTCGGGCCGCCGGCGGGCGGGGCGACGGTCGTGTCGAGAATGCCGGTCGGAGATGCGCCACCGGTGGTGTAGAGCGCGAAGTTCGCGGTCGTCACGGTGATGGAGCCGATGGTGGGCGTGCCGCCGACGCGGGAGTACGACGACACCAGGTTGAAGGACGCCGGCGTGGCCGCGGGACCGGCCGAGGTGTTGATGCTCAGCCAGTTAATGCCGTTGAAGGTCGCGGAGTCGGCCTTGAGCTTCATATCCTGCTGGATCTGGGTGATGTCAGCCTGGATCTTGGTGCGGTCGATACCGGCGGTCTTGGCTTCGACCAGCAGCGCCTGGAGCTTGGTCAGGCCGGAGTTCTTGTCGCCGATGACCGAGGTCAGAGCAGTATATTCCGTGTCGACGGTCGCGGCCGACAGACCGAGCGAGTCGGAGACGGCGGAGAGCGCGGCGTTGTCGGAGCGCATCGACGTCGCGATCGACCAGTAGGCAGCGTTGTCCGAAGCGGTCGAGACGCGCTGACCGGTCGAGATCCGGTTCTGCGTGGTCGCGAGCTGCGAGCTGACATTGCGGAGGGTCTGCAGCGCGGTCATTGCAGACGAGTTGGTGAGCAGACTTGAACCCATTTTTGATGTCCCTTTGAAGATTGAACTGTTTTTGGGGACATACCGGGCTTGCACCGGTACGACAGGGCGGCGTCATGCCTTTGGGCGGCGAAATAGCAGGCCCAACCTGTCGTAACGGCGACGATAGCCCGTGAAGCTTGTGCGAGGCTTGTGGCTCTGTGTCCGAGCCGCAACAGGGCAGCCGAAATTACCGCATGTGCGCGGCGTCACGCCAAACGAAAGGGCCGCGCTTCGCGAGAAGCGCGGCCCTCCCCAGATGGTTTAAAGCTTAGCGGAACAGCGACAGGATGCTCTGGCTGCTGTTGTTGGCGATCGAAAGCGCCTGAACGCCGAGCTGCTGCTGGACCTGGAGGGCCGCCAGGCGGGTGGACTCCTGGTTCATGTCGGCGTCGACGAGCTGGCCGACACCGCGATCAACCGAGTCCATCAGCGACTTCACGAAGTCCGTGTTGGTCGAGATGCGGTTCTTGACGGCACCGAGATTGGCGGCGGCCGAGGCCACCGTGTTGATCGCGGTCGTGACCTGCGCGATGTAGCTGTCGAGCAGGACCTGGTCGGGCGCCGCATCGGTCAAGCTACCGATGTTCAGGGTGGCGACCGAGGCTGCGGCCGGGGCGGGCGTCGGGCCACCGGCGGGCGGGGCGACGGTCGTGTCGAGAATGCCGGTCGAAGATGCGCCACCGGTGGTGTAGAGCGCGAAGTTCGCGGTCGTCACCGTGATGGAGCCGATCGTGGGCGTGCCGCCGACGCGGGAGTACGACGACACCAGGTTGAAGGACGCCGGCGTGGCCGCGGGACCGGCCGAGGTGTTGATGCTCAGCCAGTTAATTCCGTTGAAGGTCGCCGCATCAGCGGTGGACTTCATCTGCTGCTGAATCTGGGTGACGTCTGCCTGGATCTTGGTGCGGTCGACACCGGCGGTCTTGGCCTGGACCAGCAGCGACTGAAGCTTGGTCAGGCCGGAGTCCTTGTCGCCGATAACCGTGGTCAGAGCGGTGTACTGCGTGTCGACGGTCGCAGCCGACAGACCGAGCGAGTCGGAGACAGCGGAGAGCGCGGCGTTATCGGCGCGCATCGACGTCGCGATCGACCAGTAGGCGGCGTTGTCCGAAGCGGTGGCCACGCGCTGGCCGGTCGAGATCCGGGTCTGCGTGGTGGAGAGTTGCGAGCCGACAGACCGCAGGGTCTGGAGCGCGGTCATGGCGGTCGAGTTCGTAAGCAGGCTTGACATTGCGAATGTCCCTTTATGTACGCGTTACATTTTTCACGAGGGGACATACCGGACTTTCACCGGTACGGAGGGGCGGCATCATGCCTTTGGACTGATGTGGGTGGGGTCCAACCCGCCGTGCCGCATTGCTAGCACGTCGAATCTTGCGCCGAGATTAAGATCGGCTTGAATTTCGCTGTAATATCATATAGTTAACATTACCCTCTGCTAACCATAGGCCGATACTTCTCGCTAACCATAACCGGCCGGCGATCGCGATCGCTACGAGAACGACCGCACCAGTCCGGAGGCGAGCAGATTCCAGCCGTCGATCAACACGAAGAACAGCATCTTGAACGGCAGCGCGATGATCGTCGGCGGCATCATCATCATCCCCATCGACATGGTCAGCGTCGCCACGATCATGTCGATGACGAGGAACGGCAGGATGATGAGGAATCCGATCTCGAACGAGCGCCTGAGCTCGGAGATCATGAAGGCCGGAATGATGACGCGCATGTCGATGCGCTTGTCGTCGAACTTCTTGCGAAAGCTCTCCGCGGCGAGTGCCTCGAAGGTCTGGAGATCCTTGTCGCGGACATGGGCCAGCATGAACTCGCGGAACGGATCGGTGATCTTCAGATAGGCCTCTTCCTCCGAGATCTCGTTCTTCATCAGCGGCTGGACGCCGGTTTCCCAGGCGCGGTCGAAGGTCGGCGCCATCACGTAGAAGGTCATGAACAGTGCGAGGCTGATCAGCACCAGATTGGCCGGCGTGGTCTGAAGGCCGAGACCGGAGCGCAGGAACGACAGCGCCACCGCAAATCGCGTGAAGCTCGTCACCATGATCAGCAGCCCCGGCGCCACCGACAGCACCGTGATCACCGCCATCAGCTGGATGATGCGGCCGCTGGTCGAGCCGTTGCCGGGCGGCAGCAGCGAGTTGAGGTCCGGAATCTGGGCCAGTGCCACCTCGGGCAGCACGACCAGAACCAACGCGAGCAGCAGGACTCTCACTCTCACTGAATCACCAAGGTCTCAATGATCAATTCGCGGATCTTGCCCGACGAGCGGATATTGGCCCGCTCCGTCAGGTCGTCGCGCAGATGCTGAAGCCCGCGCGATCCCTCGAACTGGCCAACCGATGCCGACCGCAGATAGGTCACGATGTCCTCGCTGATATGGGCGGCCAGGATGCCGGCATCCTCGTCGCTCATGCTATCGGTCACCATGGAGGCTTCGACACGGGCCCAGTTGTTGGCCGGCGCGGCGAGATTGGTCACGATCGGAGACAGCTTTCTCAGCCGTGCGCTGCCGGCGTAGCTCGTGGCAAGGGGCGGCGGCGTGGCGGTCTTCTTCGCGTCGGCGACGCGCTCCGCGGCCGCGAACAGATGCAGGCCGGCAACCGCGCCCGCACCGATCGCGATCAGGGTCAGCACCACAATGGCCGCAATCAGGCGCATCACGTCCCCTGCCCTCGCGGCGCGGCGCGGTCGGCGCGATTCTCAGAATGGTGCCACGGCGTCATAGATCCGATGTCCCCATCCAGGCTGCTGCACGTCAGACAGATTTCCGCGACCGCCATAGGCCACGCGTGCCTCGGCGATCTTCTCGTAGGAGATCGTGTTGGTGCGCGAGATATCGCGCGGACGCACGATGCCGCCGACGTTGAGCACGCGCATCTCGGTATTGACCTTGAACTCCTGCGAGCCGCTGATCATCATATTGCCGTTCGGCAACACGTCGGTGACGATGGCGGCAATCGACAGCTTGATGTCTTCGGTACGATCGATCTGACCGTTCCCCTTGATCTGGGTGTTGGTGTTCAGATTGGCGCTGGTCGAGCCCTTGTCCTGCCATCCGGCGACGTCCATCAGCCAATCCAGCCCGAACTTGATTTGCGAATCGCGCGAACGATCGGTCTTGTTGTCGAGCTTGGCCTTGTCCTGCATCGAGATGATGACGGTCACGACGTCGCCGGTGCGCCGGGCACGGGGATCGCGATAGAGATCCGTGCCGTCGTCCCAGGTCGAGCGATAGCTGACGGGCGTACGCATGCGGGGCGTCACCGGAATCGGATCGGCCTGTGTCCTCAGGCCGGTGCCGACCGGCGACAGTCGCGGACCGGTCAGCACTTCCGCGGGATCGCCGATGCACCCGGTCAGCAACAGGAGCGGCAGGATGAGGATCAGATTCTTCATCTATTTGGTCTTTCCGTCATCCACGCGACGCATTCCGCCGAGCAGATCGGCAAGGTGCGCCGCGCGTGCCGTCTCCATCTCGTTGAAGATCGCGCTCGAGCTCCTCGGACTGAGTTTTGCAAGCACGGCGGCGGCGGTCTCGTCCGCCATCCCGGCGATCTGGGTCGCCGCGGCATCCGGCTTCATGCGCGAATAGATCTCGACGACGCTCGCTTCGGCCTTCTTCAGGAAGTCGTCACGCAGCGCCATCCACTTCTCGTACTCGGCGCGCTTGGCCTCGACCTCGGCGATCCGCTCCCGGAGCTGGGTCTCGGCCTTCTCCAGCTCCCTGAGCTGCCAGGCCAACCGCGCATCGACGGCGGGGTCGGCGACATTGCTGCAGAACAGGGCGACCTCATTGTCCGCAGGTACCGCAGCCTGTGCCGGTGCAGGCTTCGGCGGCGCCGTGACGCTGCCCGGCTTGGCCGGGCGCACGGGCGCGACTGCGGGCGCCGGCGCAGGCTTCTCGGGAGCCGGCACGGCCCCCGTGATTGCGGGTCCGGAATCTTCGGCGGCCCACGCCGTCGCCCGGAACGACGCATTGTCGCCCGGTATCGACGAGGCCGCCGGATACGGCTTCTGCGGTCCGGGCGCGCGGGCACGCGCGAACGACAACAGGTTGAGCGGCTTCGACGGCTTGGCCTCATCCAGCGCCAGAACGGGCGAAGCGCATCCGAACGCGCAGGCCGCGACCAGGAGGAGGAGTTTGGCTTTGTGATCCAGCTTCAGCATCGGGCCGCGTGCGATTCTCGGTCGAGACCTGAGCATTGAGCGACCAAGCTTGCACGACGCTTGTGCATCATTGCACGATGACGTCGGCCTGGAGTGCGCCGGCCGTTTTGATCGCCTGGAGGATCGCGATGATGCCCGACGGCTTCAGGCCGATCTGGTTCAGCCCGCGCACCAGGCGCTGGAGGTCGACGCCGCTCAGGATCGCCACCTGCGATCCGGCCTCGTTGGCCTCGACCACCGTCTGGGGAACGACCACGGTCTGCCCTCGCGAGAACGGCGCCGGCTGCGACACCACGGGAAGCTCGGTGACACGGACCGTCAGGTTGCCATGCGTCACGGCGACGGTCGATATGCGCACGTCGCGCCCGATCACCACCGTACCGGTCCGCTCGTTGATCACCACTCGCGCCGGCGTGTCCGGCTCGACCGTCAGCTCGCCGATTTCGGCGAGGAAGCGGACGGGGCCGATATGACGCGGCTTCGACAGCACGATGGTGCGGTAGTCGCGCTCGAAGGCGATCTGCGCGCGGTAGCGGCCACCGGCGTAACCGTTGATGGCGTCGAGAATGCGTGTCGCGGTGACGAAATCAGGGTTCTTGAGCTCCAGCACCAGGAACTCCATCTCGTGGAGGCTTCCCTGCACCTCGCGCTCGACCAGCGCACCGTTCGGGATGCGGCCCGCCGTCGGCGTGCCCTGACTGACGTTCTGCGCCTGCCCTCCCACACTGTAACCGGCGACCGTGACCGCGCCTTGCGCCACCGCATAGACCGCGCCGTCCGCCGCCCGCAGCGACGTCATCACCAGCGTGCCGCCGAGCAGCGAGGTCGCATCGCCGAGCGACGATACGGTCACGTCCATGCGCTCGCCCGCTCCGATCGAGGGCGCCAAATCCGCGGTCACCATAACGGCTGCGACGTTGCGTGTGCGCAGCGTCGTCGGACGCGGGGGATTATTGGTGCTCGTGGTCTCGTTCCTGACGTTGATGCCCATGTTCTCGAGCATCGATTGCAGGGACTGCTCCGTGAACGGAGCGTTGCGGAGCGTGTCGCCGGTGCCGTTCAGGCCGATGACGAGGCCGTAACCGACGATCTGGTTTTCGCGCAATCCCTTGATGTCCGCGATGTCCTTGATGCGGACAGCCGCCTGGGCGCTGGCGGCGGAAACGAGCAGGACGAGCGCAAGCAGGAATCTGGTCATGATCCATCCACGACCTTGACGGTGCCGTCCGGCTGGACGACGCCTCTGATGATCACGCCGGTGTCGGTGTTTCGCACCGGGATGAGCGCGCCGGTCGCGCCCGACTGCATCGCCGCGCCGTAAGTGACGATCGACAGGCCGCTGTCTTCCACTACCACCTTGACCATGGCGCCGCGGGCAATGGTCCAGGGATCCTCCACCGAATTGGTCGGAATCGGCTGACCCGGCAGCAGAGCGCGCCGCGCCATGCGTCCGACCAGGATCTGGCGTCCTTCGATGAACATGGCAACGCCGAGCACATTCGGCGCGAAGGCGCGTTCCGTGATCATGTCGTCCCGGATCAGCTCGCCGGCGCGGATCGACACGGCCGGCACGGGAAGCCGCTTCTCCTCGGCCGCAGCGAGGCGCGCCGAGACGAGAACCAGCAGCACGGCGGCCAACCCGCGCACCATCAAGCCCACCCTGTTCGACATCGAGAACACCGGAACTAGCGCATGCCCTTCGAGACCGTCTGGGCCATTTCATCCGAGGCCTGGATGACCTTGGCGTTCATTTCGTAGGCGCGCTGCGCCGAGATCAACTCGGTGATTTCCTTCACCGGATCGACGTTCGAGGCTTCGAGATATTGCTGATTGATCTTGCCGTATCCGGAATCGCCCGGCAGCCCGACGACCGGCGTGCCGGACGCCGTGGTCTCGCGATAGAGGTTGCTGCCGAGCGGCTCGAGGCCCGCTTCGTTGGCGAAATTGGCGAGGTTGAGCTGGCCGATCTGCCGCGGGTTCACTTCCGTATCCAGCTTGGCAAACACCTGTCCGGTCTGGTTGACGACGACCTGAACCGTTCCCTGCGGTATCGTGATTGCGGGATCCAGCAGATAGCCGTCGGTGGTGACGAGCTGGCCGTTGGCGTTGGGGCTGAACGAGCCGGCGCGCGTGTATTGCACCTCGTTGTTCGGGCCGAGCACCTGAAACCAGCCGCGACCGTTGATCGCGAGGTCGTAGGGGTTGCCGGTCTGCGTGAGCGCGCCCTGGATGTGCAGCTTGCGGATGGCCGTCGACTTGACGCCGAGACCGAGATTGGAGCCTTCCGGGATCGGCGAGGAGCCATTGACGTTCGCGACGCCCTGCATGCGGTCCATCTGGTAGAACAGATCGGTGAATTCCGCGCGCGCACGCTTGTACGACGTCGAATTGATGTTGGCGATGTTGTTCGCGATGACTTCGATGTTGGTCTGCTGGGCGTTCATGCCCGTGGCCGCAATGGCGAGCGATTTCACAGCTTCATTCCCTCAGATCAAATCGACATCCGGACGACTTCTTGGTAGGCCTGCACGACCTTGTCGCGAACCGCGACCGCGGTCTGCAAGGCCTGCTCGGCCGACATCAGCGCCTCCACGACCTTCCGGGTCGATTCCTTACCCTGCATCGCCGAGATCGACGCCGCTTCGCCCGCCTTCAGCGTCCCGATCGCGTCCGTCGTCACCTGCTTCATCACCGATTCGAATCCGACATCGTCGGTGGACTGAATGGCGGTCGGCGCCGCCGGCGCGATGGCCTGCGTCTCGGTCGCGCGGCTCGCCGCTTGCCCGGCGGAAATCGCGGTGGATGAAATTGCCTCAAGCATTGTCAGCTCCTCAGCAGGTCGATGGTCATGCCCAGCATCGACCGCACCTGTTTCACGACCTGGAGATTGGCTTCATAGGACCGGTTGACTTCCCGCATGTCGGCCATCTCGATCATCATGTTGACGTTCGGCAGCTTGACGTAACCGGCCTTGTCGGCGGCGGGATGTCCCGGCTCGTACTCCACGCGATACGGCGTGGTGTCGACCCCGATCTCCTTGACCTTCGCAAGCTGCGCGCCCGAGGCGCGGTCCATGGCGGCATCGAAAGTGATGGTCTTGCGCTGATACGGATCGGCGCCGGCCGTGCGCCCCGTCGAGGTCGCATTGGCAAGGTTTTCCGAAACGATGCGCATGCGCGTCGACTGCGCTTCGAGCCCGGAGCTCGCGACCGTCAATGACGCTTGCAGTGAGTCCAGCATGTCAATTCACCTCAGCTCTTCGCGCTCGACAGCAGCATGCGGTGGAACGACCGCACGACCGCCGAGTTCATCGAGTAGTCGCGACTGACGTCGCTGCCCTTGATCATTTCCTGCTCGAGGCTGACGGAGTTGCCGGAGTGAACCACTTCCCAGCTGTCCTTCTTCGCGGTCTTCCGCGTATCGGTCTCGGCCGCGGACAATTGCATGTGCGAGGGCGACGTCGTCGCGAGCCTGACCGGCGTGGCGTCGAGCACCTTGTTGAAGGGCTCGACGTCGCGCGCCTTGAAGCCCGGCGTATTGGCGTTGGCGACGTTGGTCGCAATGGTCGACTGGCGGAGCTCGAGGTACCGCGCCTGCGACGATGCGAGTTCGAAGAGATAAAGCGGTCCCACGACGGCCCCATGCTGATTTCTTAAGATTAAGTTTAGGGCCGCAAGCTTTCGTCAGGCTGATGCAGCCGACGCTATGCTCGGAAATCTACTGAACCTTCTCGGTCCGCGGCGCCTGCTTGGACTGCAGGAAGTAGATGATCTCGGCGACCGGCCGGAAGAATTCCGCCGGAATCACCTGATCGACCTGAACCGCCTCATAGAGCGCGCGCGCCAGCGCCTTGTTCTCGATCACCGGGATCCGGTTCTGCTCCGCGACTTCGCGGATCTTGAGCGCGATCACGTCCATGCCCTTGGCGACAACCATGGGCGCTGCGTTTTCCTCGCGCTTGTAGCGTAGGGCGATCGCGAAGTGCGTCGGGTTGGCGATCACCAGCGTCGCACGCGAGGCGGACGCGATCATGCGTTGGCGCGAACGGTCGCGCGCCAGCGAGCGCAGGCGCGCCTTGATCAGGGGATCGCCTTCCGCCTGCTTGTGTTCGTCCTTGATCTCCTGCTTGGTCATGCGCAGCTCGCGCCGCCAGTGGAAGCGCGCCCAGGCGAGATCGATCGCGACCAGGACGATGGTGGCGATGCAGATCGCCGAGACGATCCGCATCGCGATGTTGAGAATCATCTCCGGCAGCGCGACCGGATCCGTGTACATCGCCTCGAACGCCCTGGCTTCGGACGAGCGCAGCACGAACACGACGACGACCGTCACCGAGACGAGCTTGAACAGCGACTTGGCGAATTCGACGAGGCCCTGCGTTCCGAACAGCCGGCTCCAGCCGCTGATCGGGGAGATTCGCGACAGCTGCGGCTTGATGCGCTCCAGCACCAGGCGCGGCGCATTCTGCAGCAACGATGCGGCGAGGCCGAACACCGCCAGAATGACGACCAGCGGCACCAGGAATCGCAGCGCCTCGAGCCCCACCACCGTGAGCAGGTTGCGCGCGTCCGCGCCGTTGCTGAGAGGGAAGCCTTCGGGATCGTCGAGCAGGCTCTTCAGCGTCGGCGTCAATTGCTGTACGCCCTGGCCGATCAGGAACGCCTGGATCACCATCAGCGCGGCCATCGAGGCAAAGATAGAAGCCTCCCGAGAGACCGGGATTTTGCCCTGTTCGAGCGAATCGCGGACTTTCTTCTCGGTCGGCTCTTCTGTCTTGCTCTCCTGATCGGATGTTTCTGCCATGCCCGTTCAGCGGTCAGCGGAAGACCAGCTCATCCTCCTGCTCGGGGTTGAGCTCGATTTCGCCCTTTTCCGCCAGGTCGAGTGCGAGGTCGGTGATGACGCGGCGCGCCTCCAGCACGTCGCGCTGGTTCGACGGCTCGCCGATGGCGAGTTCGTGCTCGACGACGCGGCGGACGCGCGAGGCAACGGAGGACAGGATGAGTTCGCGGAAATGCTTGTCGGTGCCCTTCAGCGCGATAACGATGCGATCGGTCGGCACCTGGTCGAAGATCATGGTGCGCGCCTTCGGGGTCAAATTGACCACGTCGTCGAAGGTGAACAGCAGTTCCTTCAGAACTTCGGCCGACTTCGGACGCTTCTCCGACAAGCTCTTCAGCATGTCCTCGATATGGCCGCGCTCCATCTTGTTGATGATGTCCGCGACGCGTGCGTAGGTGTCGGCACCGAGGTTGCGGGCGAAATTGAGCGTCAGGTCCTCGTGCAAGGTCTTCTCGAGGACTTTCATGGCGTCGTCGACGATCGGCTTGAGGCTGAGGACGCGCCGCATCAGCTCATTGCGCAGGCTCGACGGCAGCTGACTCATCACCTTGGCGGCGCAGGACGGCTTGACCTTGGACAGGATCAGCGCCGCTGTTTGCGGATGCTCCTTGGAGAGGTACGTCGCCAGCGAGTTTTCCGACACCGACGAGACGCGGTCCCACACCGACCGGCTCGAATTGCCGAGCAGGTCCGACATGATTGCCGAGACCTGGTCGGCCGGCAGCACATCGCCGAGCACAGCTTCGAGACCGCCGATGGTGCCGAGAATGTTAGCGCCCATCGAGAATTGCTGGGCGAACTCCTCGACGATCGACTCGAGTTCCTGCGCGGTGATCGGCCGCAGCTCGGCCGCGGCCTTGGTGACGATGCGGATATCCTGCGGCTCGAACTGCGAGAGCACGCTCGCGGCCGCCTGCCGGCCCATGGCCAGCAGGAGTGCCGCGACCTTTTCCGTTCCGCCCAGCGTGGCAACGCCTCGCTGCTTGATAGGAGCGACGCCGACCTGTGCCGCCATGATCAGGTATCACCCTGCCCCAGCGGTCCGACGATCTCAGTGAGCGAGACGCCGAAGCGGGAATTGTCCTCTTCGACGACAACCACTTCGCCGCGGGCAACGACGCGGCCATTGACCACGACGTCGACGGGCTCGCCGACGCGGTGATCGAGCGGAACCACCGCGCCGCGGCCGAGCTTCATCAGGTTCGCGACCGGAATGGTCGCTGATCCCAGCACCACCTGCATCGTGACGGGAATGCGCAGGATGGCATCGACATTGGCGAATTTGCCGGTTTCCTCCGCCGTGCGCGCGGCGATCTCCGCCAGCCGCTCCAGCGGAGACGCATCGGTCTCTCCCGATGCCGATGCAGACTCATAGTCGAAAGATTGCGCCATTTGGTATCGCCTCTTGGTATTTCCGCTCCCGGAGCGCCGCGGCGTTCCGATCGTACGTGTCCTGCAAGTCCCGAATTCAATGCTTGTTCGCTTCGGCGCCGCTCACCGTTGCGGCCGGTTGGAGCCCGCTCCGCGCATCGAGCGCCGCGATCGCCTCGTGGGCCTGATCTATCTTCGTGCTCAGCACATTGGCGAGCCTGCCGAGATTTGCGGTGGAATCATGCGCGGCGGTGATAACGGTGTCGAAGGCGCCCGCCGTCTCGTGGACGATGGTCGAGAACTCGCCCTGGTAGCTGCGTAGCCGCGCCAGTTCGCGGTGCATCCGGGTCACCCTCATGCTGGTGAACGCCAGCGCGATCAGCAGCACGGCATCAACGAGATAGGATATCATCGACGAACTCCCGCTTCTGATCGACGGGATCGGCCACCTGCATGGCG
The DNA here is from genome assembly GCF_040547725.1 of Bradyrhizobium sp. LA2.1. Classification (NCBI taxonomy): domain Bacteria; kingdom Pseudomonadati; phylum Pseudomonadota; class Alphaproteobacteria; order Hyphomicrobiales; family Nitrobacteraceae; genus Bradyrhizobium; species Bradyrhizobium sp. LA2.1. Next base: position 196,647 of record NZ_JBEPQI010000005.1, on the reverse strand, counting down.
TAATAGCCATCGAGCTGGCCGATCTGACACCAGAACAGCACCTGGTTGTTGCTCTCGAGCCGGGCCAGCGTGCGCGGCGTGGCTTCGAGCTCCAGAACCTGCCCCACCTTGAATTGCACGACGTCCTCGAGGGAAATCATCTTCTCGTCGAGCACCGCGCTCAGCGTCACTTCGGTACGGTGAACCTCGCTCTCCATCTGCTCGCGCCAGCGCGGATCGGCCGCGCGGCCGTCGCTGACGACGACGTGGGCGAGCTTCTGCCTGAGCGGATTGAGCGCGGAGTGCGGAATGATCAGGAACATCTGGCCGCCGCGATAGAGCGCCTGCACCATCATGTTCGCGCAGATCGACATATTGCTGGCGCGCCCAATCGCGAGCGACGCCATCGCCGTCTCGACTCGCTCGACACGGAAGGTGACATTGGAGGTGCCGGCGAAGGCGCCCTGCAGCGCCTTGGCGAACCGCTCAAACAGTGCCTGGACCAGCCGGATCTCGATGTTCGAGAAGGTGCGTTCGACGTCGAGCGGCGGTTCGGCGCCGTCGGAGCCGAACATCGCCTCGACCATCGTGAACACGAAGTCGCGATCCAGCATGATGATGACGCGCGAGTCCCACTGCTCGGCATAGAGCACGGCGGCAACCGCGTTGCCCTCGTAATCCTTGATGATGTCGCCGAGCGGGTCGTTGGTGATGCCGTTGACGGAGAAGTAGCACGGCGTTCCCGCCATCGGCTGCAGGCTGTCGGTGCACGATGCCGCCATGCGATCGAAGATCACATTGAGCATCGGCATGCGCTCGATCGATATGCCGGCGGCGTCCAGCAGGTAGTTCGGCAGCTGCTTCCGCTGATCGACGTCGAGGTCTTCCGTCATCATGCGCGGGCAGCCTTCGGTTCAGCCTCGGTCGCGACGGCCTTGGGACCCGCGATCGTCTCGTTCTCGACCACGTCGATCGACGGCCGTTCGCCGCTCGCGATCATCTTGCGACCGTGCTCGACGGCGATCTGCGGCATGGCGCCGTTCATGAACGCCAGCAGCGTCTGCTTGACGATGATGTAGGGCCGGCAGCGCTTCTCTCGCGTCATCTTGATCTTGATCGCGAAGGGCGAGAGGACGCCGTAGGACAGGAAGATGCCGGCGAAGGTGCCGACGAGCGCCGCGCCGATGAAGCCGCCAAGGAGCTTCGGCGACTGGTCGAGCGCGCCCATGGCCTTGATGACGCCGAGCACGGCGGCGACGATACCGAGCGCCGGCAGCGCCTCGGACACGACCACCATCGAATTGTAGGGCGCCAGCTTGGCCTTCACGATGGTGTGGATCTCTTCGTCCATCAGAGCTTCAATCTCGTGCGTGCGCGCATTGCCCATGATGATGAGGCGGACATAGTCGCAGATGAACTGCAGCAACGGCGGGTCCCCGAGGACGCTCGGGAACGCCTTGAAGATCTCGGAGGACGCGGGATCGTCGATATGCGCCTCGACCTCGTTGCGGCCTTTGCCCCGGAGCTCCCGCATCAGGGCATGGAGCGCCCCGAGCAGATCGAGGTAATAGCGCTCACTTGGCACCGCTCCGGTGATGGCCTGCATGCAGGCCACGCCGGTATCAACGACCGTTTTCCACGGATTGGCGACGATGAAGGTGCCGATCGCGGTGCCCAGGATGATCACGAATTCCCACGGCTGCATGAGCACGGCCAGATGCCCGCCCATGGCGGCAAATCCGCCGAGCAGTGCCGCTACCGTGATGAAAATCCCCACGAAACTGAGCAACGCGCCACTCCATCGCCGATCCCATCGGGAATATCTAGTCGGCGACGCTTGCGCGAGGCTGGTTTCGTGGTCGCCAGCCCCGCGCAAGCAATTCGCGGCAGCTTGAGACGAAGTCGCAACGGCGGCCAGAGGGGCGCGTGCCATGCTATCCACGATCGCGGACTACACCAGACTGACCAAGGACATGGGCAAATCGCTGACGCAGGTCGCGGCCCAGCCGGACGTCAGCCGCGACACCGATTATTTTCTCAGCCATATCGGCAATGTGAAGACGATCGACGACTTCCTGAAGGACTATCGCCTCTACTCCTACGCGATGAAGGCCTTTGGTCTCAGCGACATGACCTATGCCAAGGCGTTCATGCGCAAGGTGCTGACCGAGGGTGTCTCCGACTCCAAGAGCTTCGCCAACAAGCTGACCGACACCCGCTACCGGCAATTCGCCGCCGCCTTCAATTTCGCCGCCCTCGGCGACAAAGCGACCCAGACCGCTGCCGCCACGACCGGTACGGCGACCCAATACGTCACGCAGACGATGGAGGAGAAGGCCGGCGACCAGAACGAGGGTCTGCGGCTGGCGCTCTATTTCACCCGCAAGGCCTCCACCATCAGCACCTCCTACCAGATCCTCGCCGACAAGGCGATGACGCAGGTGGTCCAGACCGCGCTCGGCCTGCCGTCGACCATCAGCGCGGCAGACATCGACGCCCAGGCCAAGTTGATCACGAGCAAGATCGACCTCACCGATTTCCAGGACCCGGCCAAGGTCACCAAGTTCGTGCAGCGCTTCGCCGCGATGTGGGATGCGACCCAGGCCCAGAACGACATCAACAATGGCAACTCGACCAACTCCGCGCTGGTCCTGATCGGCGGCGCGTCGTCGATGGCCGGCCTGGATACCGACATGCTCACGAAGCTTCAGTCCATCCGGTTCGGAAAGTAAGTCATGCAATCGGCCCTCTATGTGGGATTGTCGGCGCAGGTCGCCCTCGAAAAGCGCCTCCAGACGATCGCCAACAACGTCGCCAACGTCAACACGGCGGCATTCCGCACCGACGTCGTGAAGTTCGAGACCGTGCTGTCGAAGGCCGGCGCGAACCCGGTCGCCTTCTCCTCGCCCGGCGACAACATCATCTCGCGCGAGATGGGCAGCATCACCGAGAGCGGCAACCCGCTCGACGTCGCCGTGGTCGGACAGGGCTGGATCGCCTTCGCCGGCCCGAACGGCACGGTCTATACGCGCGACGGCCGCCTCCAGCTCGCCCCCAACGGCGACCTTCAGACCGTGTCCGGCTTCCCCGTGATCGATGCCGGCGGCGCGCAGATCACGCTCGACCCGAACGGCGGACCGATCGCGATCGCCCGCAGCGGCGCGATCACCCAGGACAACAACGAGATCGGCTCCATCGGCCTGTTCAACATTCCCGCCGATGCCAATCTCGAGCGCTACGGCAATTCCGGCGTCACGCCGGACCGGCCCGCGACCGCCATCGCCGATTTCTCCCGCGACGGCTTCAAGCAGGGCTATGTCGAGGGCTCCAGCGCCAATCCGATGATGGAATTGACCAAGCTGATCGCGGCTTCGCGCGCCTTCGACGGCACCAATTCGATGATCGAGGGCACCGAGAGCTCGCTCCAGAATGCAATCCGGACGCTGGGCGAGCCGGGCAAATAGACTGCGCTGCATGCGCATTGAGGGTGGACGGTTTCCTTGAACGCTCTTCGGCAACTCGAGTGGGCGCTGCTGGAGCTTCAGCAGAGCACTCCCCTGGCCAGCGTCAGCGGCGCGATCTCCGAGATCGCTCCGACGCATTTCCGCGTCTCCGGCCTGTCGCGCTTCGTCAGGCTTGGTGAACTGATCGGCGTCAACTCCGGCGGCAAGCCCCAGATCGGCGAGGTGGTGCGGATCGACAGCGAGGGCATCATCGCCAAGCCGTTCGACCGGCAGTTCGCCGGCGGCCTCGGCTCGGTCGCCTACCGAATGCCGCCACTGTCCTTCGCGCCCGATCCGAGCTGGAAGGGCCGCGTCATCAACGCGCTCGGCGCGCCGCTCGACGGACAAGGTCCCCTCACCCCGGGATCGCGCACCGTCTCGGCGGAAGCCGAGGCGCCGGCGGCCATGAAGCGGGCGCGCGTCCACAAGCCGCTGCACACCGGCGTGCGCGTCATCGACCTGTTCGCGCCGATCTGCGCCGGCCAGCGCGTCGGCATCTTTGCCGGCTCCGGCGTCGGCAAGTCGACGCTGCTGGCGATGCTGGCCCGCAGCCAGGGCTTTGACACCGTCGTGCTGGCGCTCGTCGGCGAACGCGGCCGCGAGGTGCGCGAATTCATCGAGGACGTGCTCGGCGCCAACCGCAGCCGCGCCATCACCATCGTATCGACGGGAGATGAAAGCCCGATGATGCGGCGGCTGGCGCCGAAGACCGCCATGGCGGTCGCCGAATATTTCCGCGACCGGGGCGAATCGGTCCTGCTGGTGGTCGATTCGATCACCCGTTTTGCCCATGCCGCCCGCGAGGTCGCCCTCGCCGCCGGAGAGCCTGCGGTCGCCCGCGGTTACGCACCGACGGTCTTCACCGACCTGCCCCGCCTGCTGGAGCGCGCCGGCCCCGGCGAGGAGGGATCCGGGACGATTACAGGCATTTTCTCCGTGCTGGTCGACGGTGACGATCACAACGAGCCGATCGCCGACACCATCCGCAGCACCCTCGACGGCCACATCGTGCTCTCCAGGCACATCGCCGACCAGGCGCGCTATCCCGCCGTCGACGTTCTGGCCTCGGTCTCCCGCCTCGCCCACAACGTCTGGGACCCCGAGGAGCGCGAATTGGTGAGCAAGCTGCGCACCATGATCGCCAAATACGAGGACACGCGCGATCTTCGCCTGATGGGCGGATATCAGACGGGGCGTGATTCGGGTCTCGACCAGGCCGTCGACATGGTCCCGAAGATCTACAGCGCCATGCGGCAGGACGCCTCGGCAGGGCCGAGCGCCGATCCATTCCGCGAGCTGCGAGACATGCTCAAGGGCGACTAGCCGGGCGCGGCCGGCGCGCCCGTCGTCGTCGACCTGCTCATTATCGCGACAGTCGATCACGCATACCGCTGCGCCTCCGGCGCATGCGCACCCGTCGCCGACTGGCGCTTTCCGTCGCGCGCTAGCATCGGCCGTTCGGTGGAGATCGCGCCGCCGAGGCGAAAGCGATCCGGCGAACCCGTCTCGCTGTCATTATCACAACAACCGCTGCGTGCAATCCCTACGAGTTCCATTGCCGATTCTGTGACGGATCGCGCAAGTTGTGGATGACGCACCGCTGCGCGTCACCGTCATGCACAAGCTTCCATCAATTTGCATCAACGGCGGACAGCAACAGGCGTGCAATCAAACCGTCGCACATTTGCGTGCAAGTAGCTTGTTACACTGCGTATTACGATCACCATCATGTGTCCTGACGAACGAGATTGTCTTGAACGTTACAATCGCTTCGAGCGACAGCCAGTCTTCGGGAGCGTCTCTACTTGATTTTGTTGAGAAGCTCATTCATCGTTTCGATGGAATACAAGAAACGTCTGCGTGTGACTTGAACTTCAGGGGCTACGGTTGAACAATACCGATCCATCGTCCGGCTGTGACGGCAACTCGGGCTTTCGTTCGACGACGCCACGATTGGCACACCATCATCGACACAGCTTCTCGCGCCGTATCTCGCAGGGTCCATCTGTCGAGTTCGGCGGCAGAACAGTCCGTGCTTTCGCGCGAGAGCCAGGCTCTGCGCATGTGTCGGATGTTGTGGTTGGTACGGCTTCTCGCGAAGGACTGGTGCGCAACGACGGAAGGCGGCTCCGGGGCGCCGCAGACGTGATATCCGGGGCAAGGTAGGAATTTATGCCGTTGGCACGCGAGGCCGTCGAGCTGCTGGTTCAGGCGGCCAGAGCCTGGTATTTCGAAGGCAATCAGCACGGGTTGCGCGACCGGGAATGGATGGCGCTGCGCTTTCTTCACCGCGCCAACAGGTTCTCGCGCACGCCGTCCGCGCTGGCCGGCTTCATCGGCGCGACCCGGGCCACGGCATCGCAGATCGTGAAGACGCTGGAAGCCAAGTCCTTCCTGGTGCGAAAGCCGTCGCACGAGGACAAGCGGTCCGTCGTGCTGCACGTCACCGCGCAAGGCGAGAAATGCCTGAGCCAGCACGACCCGATCAATCACGTGGTGAACGCGGTCACGTCTCTCGGCACCGACGAATGCGTCAGGCTGCGCGACTCGCTGCGCGAGATCCTCAATCATCTCGACGCGGCCCATCAGCGGCTCGATGCCAGCATCTGCCGCGACTGCATGTTTCTCGCCGAACGCAGTCCCGGCACGGGCAAGGGACGCGCGAGCGCCGAATTCATGTGCCGGCTGTACCGCGCCCCGATTTCCCTCGAGGAGACCGAGCTCCTCTGCACCAGCTTCGAGCGCACCCGCGACCGCCCGAAGATCGAGGGGCATCTCGACCGCGCGCGCATGGCGAGCCAGGGATGAGGCGGGAGTTCGCGACGTGATGGAACGCGCAAGTTTCGGGCGGATGCGATCGCCGGCGCTTGCGTAAAGTTTCTCAGCGGTATCGTTCTTTGAAACACGCTCGTTTCCTCCGGTCTCCCGGATGCGCTGACCAAGCACGGGGGCATAGTGGCGCACGCTCCCTCCACGTCGTTGCGAGCGCAGCAAAGCAATGACGAAGTATGAGACATCGGCGTCGTCCTCCAAGTCCCCCTGTCATTCCCCGCGACCCGGCTACGCCAAGGCTTCGCCGGGGCTGAGGTCCAGGGCCGCCGAAGCTTTAGCGTAGGCGGCAAGCGGGGGAATCCAGTACGCCGCGGCCTCTCGGCTCAATCACAGCCGTCTCTGGAATACTGGATCGCCCGGTCAAGCCGGGCGACGACAGCGAGTGCCTGGTCGCAGACACGTCTTCGCATCCTCGCGGCGCATCTCGCCCGAGCTTTGCTTCGTCGTTCGACCCTCGAAGCCAAGAGGGCGCAGGGAAGGCCGGGTGCGGACCTCGCACCCGCGGTCCGCTGCGCGAAAGGTAGCGCAAGGAAACCGCACAGCAGCATACAGGTGGTGCCAATCACTCGGCCTTCCCTGCGCAGTGGTTGGACGGCTTATGCCGTGCTCTCCCGGGAGCCGAATTCCTTCTGGCCTCCCTCACGCCTGCGAAAGTCGCCGACGCCGCGCCGGTTGACGCGACTGCCGCATCCGCAAACACTTGACCGTAGCAACGACGGTCGGGACCACACGGTTTTGCCGTACGCACGGCCCGCCATTTCGCCGCAGTTTTTCCAGTGACGGAGCCGGAAACTTACAGACGAGACGAACCTGACAGCACCGCTCATCCGGCACGAAGTCTTGGGCTCACGGAGAGCAATCCGCCCTGCCCTTGACCTCTCGCGCCCGACGCTGCCGCGTCCACCGCAACCCGGCTCGCGACAGTGACGACACAAGATCGCCCCTCTTGGTGAGCCGGGATAGGCGACATATACGATATTTCCGAATTTCGGCAAAGTGGAATATTTTCGCCCGCGCGGCTTGACGCCCTCTCGGGTGTTTTGCCCGTCGGGCAACGAGAGCCCCGTCGCCCGGATGGAGCCAACGGGTCGACGCGAAGCGCCGCCCGATGACAGGCTCCGCGCAATCCGGGAAAGGCGTGGGCGCCGGACGAGCGGTCCCGGATCGGGCTGCGCTCCATCCGGGCGACCGATCACCCGCGCCCGCCCGGCAGTCCGCCTTCCGCCTTGTATGCATTATCCCAGTTGCCATCCCCGCGGACTTCGCTTTACATGCCGGCAACTCGCCCGCGGATGACGGCCGGGGCTCAAAAATCACACACATTTTCAAAGGGACGGAATATGGCGCGTAACATCCTGATTCTCGGGGCTTCCTACGGTTCCCTGCTGGGCACGAAGCTGCTGATGGCGGGCCATAACGTGTCCCTGGTCTGCCGCGCCAAGACCGCTGAGCTGATCAACCGTGACGGTACCGAGGTGCGCATCAAGCTGCGCGACGAGGCGGTGCACCGGGCGATCTTCTCGCGCGACCTGCCCGGCAAGCTCGACGCGGTGACGCCGGGCAATGTCGACCTCTCGCGCTACGACATGGTCGGCCTGGCAATGCAGGAGCCGCAATACACCAACCACACGGTCCGCGTTCTCATGGTCAAGATCGCCGCGGCGAAGCTGCCGTGCCTGTCGATCATGAACATGCCGCCGCTGCCCTACCTGAAGCGGATCCCGTCGCTTGCCGACATGGATCTCGAGGAGGCCTACACCAATGCGCAGGTGTGGGAGCGCTTCGAGCCCGGCCTGGTGACGCTGTGCTCGCCCGACCCGCAGGCCTTCCGTCCGCCGGAAGAAGCCGCCAACGTGCTTCATGTCGGCCTGCCGACGAATTTCAAGGCATCGGCCTTCGCCGACGAGAAGCACAACAAGGTGCTGCGCGAGCTCGAAGCCGACATCGACGCGGTGACGCTCGACGGTCACGACGTGCCGGTGAAGCTGAAAGTGTTCGACTCGCTGTTCGTGCCGCTGGCGAAATGGTCGATGCTGCTGACCGGCAACTATCGCTGCATCACGCCGCACGAGCCGCAGTCGATCCGCGACGCCGTGCACGGCGATCTCAAGCGATCGCAGACGATCTACGACCATGTCGACGCGATCGCCCGCCGTCTCGGCGCCGATCCGCAGGACCAGGTGCCGTTCGCGAAATACGCCAAGGCCGCCGAAAGCCTGCTCAAGCCGTCATCGGCCGCGCGCGCGGTCGCGAGCGGCGCGCCCTTCATCGAGCGCGTCGACCTGCTGGTGAAGCTGATCTCGCATCAGCTCGGCGCCCCCAATGCCGAGATCGACCGCACGGTCGAGACCGTGGACCTGAAGCTGAACGAGAAGATCGTGCAGGGCGGATCTGGCGCGCAGTAGCAGCGTGCCGGCGCTGCCGTCATAGGTCGCGCCGGCCTGCACTGATCGAATTGTCGATGCAGATCGGATCGCCCCTGAGCATGGGCTTACAATTTGGCCCAATACGGGCGATCCTGCTCAGCAGTCCGTTTGCGTAAATCCCGCATACATGCGACTGCTAGCCGTCACGCGGGCGCCGATTTCCGCAGGTTCCGGGGCAGCGCGATGGCCGGATCGAAGGGCTGAAGAACAAGTAGAAGACGATGGATCAGACGGCGTTGCAGGTCGCTCGCGCGGTGGAGGCCGGCGCGACGACGATGAAGGGGATCGTTGACGCGACCGGATTGTCCCGCCTCAAGGTCGAGCGCGCGCTGAGCACGCTGGAGAAGCAAAAGCTCCTGGTCCGCGACGGCCAGGGTTTTCGCGCGACCGGCCTGCCGAAAACGGCGCCGCTGACCCGGCAGTGCGGATCGTGCAACGCCTGCTGCGATATCCTTGAAGTGGCCGCCGTCGACAAGCCGGTGAACCAGCTGTGCAGACACTGGCAGACGGGAACCGGGTGCACCATCTACGACCGCCGCCCGCAGATGTGCCGGTCGTTCGTCTGCGCCTGGCTGCAAGGTCATCTCGATGATGCGTGGTTTCCGGCGACGTCCGGCATCATCGTGCATTTCAGCCAGGACGCGGTCAACGTGACGGTCGACGACCACTGCCCCGATCGCTGGCGCGAGGAGCCTTATTTCAGCAAGCTCGTCGAATGGTCGCTGAACGGGATCAGGCGGATCGGTAACCGCGGCTACGCGACCCTCGTGGTCTCCGGCGAGAACCGGTTCCTGCTGCTCGGACGCACCATCGTTCCCGAGCCGACGCTGTTCGGAACGGCGTTCCTGCCGCTCACCACCGACACCTTCCGGTTCTGGCGCGCGACATCGCCCGAGCATCTGCAGCGGCTGCACGAGCGCATCGCCGAGATCGAGCGTATCCGGCAGGAATTCGGCTCCTGTGCGATCCCCGAGAACGAGGACGACGATCCGCAGGCGCCCTATCGGGCCGCACTTTTACGGCAATCGAATCACGCCTGAACTCCGCCGTGGGCAACACCGCATGATTCGCACGGTGCCGCTCGACGCGCCCCGGCCGGGTTGATAAGCCCCTGTCCGCGAATGATGGGGACTTGAGTCGGGGCATGACAGTTGCGATCGAGATGGGGCAGACCACGGCAGGCGCCGCGGCCGCCATGGACCTCGAGGAACTGCTGGCGACCCGGCTCCTGGTGCAGGGCAATTCGGGCTCCGGCAAGTCGCATCTGTTGCGGCGGCTGCTCGAACAGAGCGCGCCCTGGGTGCAGCAGGCCATCATCGACCCCGAAGGCGACTTCGTCACGCTGGCCGAGCAATTCGGCCATCTGGTGATCGAGGCCGAGGATCACACCGAGCGCGGCCTTCAGGTCGCGGGCGAGCGCGCGCGGCTGCATCGCGTCTCCACCGTGCTCAATCTCGAAGGGCTGGACGCCGAGAACCAGATGCGGCGTGCCGCGGCGTTCCTCGGCGGCCTGTTCGACGTCGATCGCGATCATTGGTACCCGATGCTGGTGGTGGTCGACGAGGCGCAGCTGTTCGCGCCGGCAGTCGCAGGCGAGGTCTCGGACGAGGCGCGCAAGCTCTCTCTCGGCGCGATGACCAATCTGATGTGCCGCGGCCGCAAACGTGGCCTCGCCGGCATCATCGCGACCCAGCGCCTGGCAAAACTCGCCAAGAACGTCGCGGCGGAAGCCTCCAATTTCCTGATGGGCCGGACCTTCCTCGACATCGACATGGCGCGCGCCGCCGACCTGCTCGGCATGGAGCGGCGGCAGGCTGAATCCTTTCGCGATCTCGAGCGCGGACAGTTCATGGCGCTCGGCCCGGCGTTGTCGCGACGCCCCCTGCGTTTGCATATCGGCCCGACCGACACCCACGCGCGCAATTCCACGCCGCGGCTGATGCCGATGCCGGAAGCCGCGCTCGAGGATATGCGCGCCGTGATCCTGGCCGCACCGCCGCCCGATGCCAGCCGCCCGCAGCGCCGGCCCGCGCCCGATCTGCTCGAGCAGCTCCGCGCCGCGAAGGCGGCCGCGCCGGAGATCCGGCCTGAGGTGGCCGAGGTGCCGATCAGCGCCGAGGAGCTCGCCGAGCGGCGCGAGCGCGTCGATCGTACGCTTCGCGCCGTGCTTGCCGAGCCCGATGCCGGCTTCCGCGCCGTCGGCGTGCTCTATCAGGAGTTCGTGGTTCGCTGCCGCATCGAGGGCCTCGGCTCCGCGGTGCCTGATCTGAACGAATTCCGCCGCATGCTGACACGCGCACGCGCCGGGCTCGGCGCCGAGCATGCCGAGGACGACGTCTGGCAGGACGTGTCGCTGCGCGCCTCGATCCTGCCCGACGACATGCAGGGCGTGTTCATGATGATCGCACGCGCGGCGAAGGAAGGCTGGCCCTGCCCCGGCGATGCCGCGATCGCGCGCGCCTACGGCTCGCATTCGCTGCGCCGCGCCCAGCGCCTGCTCGGCTACATGGAGGAGCAGGGCCTGATCGTCTGCCAGCTCGACGGCGGCGGCCGCCGGATAGTGACGCTGGTGGAGCTGGCCTGGGCCACCGCGCCGGGCGATCCCAACGGCGACGATTTGCCGGCGGAGCCGGTTCCGAGCGCGGCCTCGGCTTGAGATCGCCTAGAACGTCCCGGCGACAGTCAGGCGAAAGGTCAGCGGCTCGACCGGGTGCAGCACGTAATCCATCACGCCATTCTGGCAGACCGCCGTCGGCGCGACGCCGCCGGTGCAGAGATTGTACAGCGTGTCGGTCTTGAGCAGCGAGCCATAGGCATAAGTGATCTGGTTCGCCTGCGTGTTGAAGAGATTGAGCACGTCGAGCTGGATGCGCCAGCCATTGTCGATGCGATAGCCGAGGCGGCTGTTGAAGATGCTGGTCGCGGACGAGCGGAACGCATTGTCTTCCGTCAGCGGGCTCGACGCCAGATAGCGCCAGCGCAAAGCCCCAAACCAGCCGGTCTTCTCGCCGAGCGTGATGCCGGCCGATGCCACCATCGCCGGCGCGTTCGGAATGTAGTTGCCGGGCGCGTTGCCGATTTGCGCCTCGGGATAGCCCGCGAGCGAGGCGTAGACCTCCGCCTGCTCGCCGTCAGTGCCGCGGAAGCGCGCATGCGTCATGGCGAGATCGGCATCGATGTCGATCCACGAGCGCGGGCGGTAATGATTGGTCCACTCGAAGCCGTAGCGGCGGCCGGCGCGGGTCGCCGAGGTATCGCCGGCATCGCCGGAGAACAGGATCTCGGAATCCTGGTCGAGGATGAAGAGGCTGAACGAGGTGTCGAGGCCGGGAACGATCTTGCTGCGGACGCCAACCTCCGCGCCCTTTGTGCGGACCAGCAGCGGCGACGGCGTCAGTCGCGTGGCGGGATCGCTCGGATCTTCCGTCGCGGTCGCGCCGCGCGCGTCGTTCGAGTGCATGCCGGTGCCGGCGCCGAGGAAGAATTCGGTCTGGTTGAACGGGCCGAGCACCATGCGGAATTTCGGGCTGCCGAGCGCGGCGTCAGTGCGGCCGGAATTGTTGGCATTGAACAGCGAGGTGACGTCGGCCGCATAGTAATCGCCGCGCAGGCCGACAGTGGTCCTCAGCCAATCGGTCCAGCGTACGGTGTTCTCGGCATAGACGCCGACGCCGCCCTCGCCGACCTTGTCGCTCCGAATGTTGGAGAGGAAGCCGCGCTGGAACGTGTTGCTCAGCGCCAGATCGATCGAATCATAGCGCGATTGCAGGCCAATCGTGGTCTGCATCGGCAGTCCGGCGAACGACCCGTTCAGCGTGCGCGAGATGTTGGCGCCCGCCATCAGGCGGTCGTCGTGCTGGTGGAACTGGTCGCCGAGCACGGGATCGCTGAGGAAATAGGTGAAGTTGTTGAAGAGGTCGAGCTGGCTCTTCACGACATAAGCGTTGGCCTTCCACGACCCCACATCGTCGCTCTGCGCGATGCGGCCCGAGAGCGCAAAGCGGTTGGTGTTGCCGCCGTCGCTCGGATCTTCCGAGCCGAACCGGTCGAGAAAGCCGCTGGTGATCGCGCGTTGCGGCACCTGGTCGGTCGAATTCCATTTGTTCGCGCAAGCCATGCCGGTGACGGAGACGCCATCGGTCGCGGTGCCCTGGCTGTAGCGGACGAGACCGTTGAGCTTGCGCACATTGTCCGGATTGTCCCAGGGGCCGTTGTAGGTGCCGAGCTCGCCCGCGACGAGCAGCGAACCGTCGCCGACTTTCGCTGAGTCCATGCCGAGAAGACGACGATAGCCAAAGCTGCCGGCGGTCACCTGCGCGAGGCCCTTTTCGGTACGGTCGATCAGGCCGATGCGCACGCTGCCGACAGAGGCGAAATCGCTCTCGTCGGCGAAGTACGGCCCCTTGCGCACATCCATCGCGCTGATGGTTTCCGGGATCAGCCAGTTGAGATCGGCATAGCCCTGGCCATGCGCGTGGGTCCGCATGTTGACGGGGACGTCATCGACATAGATGGCGAGATCGGTGCCGTGGTCGAGATTGTAGCCGCGCAGAAAATACTGGTTGGCTTTGCCTTCACCAGAATGCTGGGTCACGATCAACCCCGGCACGACTTCGAGCGCCTCACCCGGCCGCGCGAAAGGGCGCGCGTTGATCTCATCGCCGGAGACGGTGATCTCGCTCGCCATGCCAGGCGGGCCTTTTGCGCCGGAGGCGACGCTGCGGGCGTCCGAGACCGGAGCCTGCGTCGGCTGAGCCACGTGACCGCGATTGGCCGGGACCGGCTTGCTGGCTCGCCGCGATGCCGCCAGTCTCTTGTGAGGCTTCGTCTCGCCGCCGGAGACCTCGATCGGCGGCAGTTCGCGCGAGGCGCCACCGCTCTGCGCGAAGGCGCTGCCGTCATCCGCGAGAAGCATGATGGCAGAAAATGCCGTCAACGCTCCGCAACGACGGCCAGACTCAGGCCGCCTCGGTCGCATCGGCGCCCCGAAGTACATTCGCGCGGGACGCGGCGCCCGCAAACATGCGGCGATAGAGCACGACAGAAACGAGCCAGGCGATCGCAAACAGCGCGATCACGGCGAAGCCGACATTGGCGAGCGACTCGTTGAGGCCGTCGACCAGCGTCCACACCCCGCCGGTTAGACCAAGCCGGTCGGCGATCAGGCCGAGCGCCTCGATGCCGCCGATCAACAGCGCCACCGCGACGGAGGCGCCGGTGATGGTGAGGTTGTACCAGAGCTTTCGCAGGGGATCGACGAAGGCCCAGCGATAGGCGCTGACCATCAGCGCCGAATCGGCGGTGTCGACCAGCGCCATGCCCGACGCGAACAGCGCGGGAAAGACCATGACATCGGCGAGCGAAGCGCCGCGCGCGGCTTCGGTCGCGGAGATGCTGAGCAGGCCGATCTCGGTCGCGGTGTCGAAGCCGAGCCCGAACAGGAAGCCGAGCGGGAGCATGTGCCAGGGCTTTGTCACCAGGCGGAACATCGGGCCGAGCAGGCGCGCCAGGAATCCACGGCTCGCCAGCAGCGCATCGAGCTGCGCGGCGTCGTGGACGCCCTGCGCGCGCGCGATGCGAAACGTCCGCCACAGGCCGACGAAGATGGCGAGATTGATGGCCGCGATCACGAGCAAGAACAGCGCCGACACCGATGTGCCGATGACGCCGCCGATATCCCTGAGCAGGCTGTCGCCGCCGAGGCTCACCACGCCGAGTGCCAGCAGCATGGTCGCGACCACGACCACGGTGGAATGGCCGAGGGCGAAATAGAGGCCGACGCTGCGCGGCGCACCGCCCGCATGCATCAGCTTGCGCACGACATTGTCGATGGCGGCGATGTGGTCGGCATCGACGGCATGGCGGAGGCCAAACACCCAGGCCAGCAGCGCGGTCGCCATCACCGTCGGCCGGTCACCGAACGCCGCGAAGGCCCAGGCCCATGCGGCGACGTTGGCGGCGATGAGCCCGCCGAACAGCAACACGGTGGCGGGCTCCACAGCCCGTAGGGACCATTTCGTCACGACAATCATTCCGTTCGCACGCCCCTTCGCGGCAACGGTATGATCTTTTCATAGAATGATCACACTAACCAATGCAATTCCAGGGGGCCGCTTTGCAGGAATGCTTGTAACCATCCTTCGAGACGCCCGCTGCGCGGGCTCCTCAGGATGAGGCCTGGATTCGCGGCCACGTTGCGAGCAGACCCTCATGGGGAGGAGCCCGCGCAGCGGGCGTCCGGACGATGCTCTGCATCGCCGGGCGAACCATCAGGCCGAGGTCAAGCTACGCGGCCTCGGAACCACCAAGATAGGCATCGCGGATGCGGGGGTCGTCCTTCAGAGCTCGCGCCGGGCCTGAGAGCACGATTTTGCCGGTCTGGAGCACATAGGCCTCGTGCGCGATCTCGAGCGCGAGGCTGGCGTTCTGCTCGACCATGAAGACCGACACGCCTTCCTGGTTGATGGTGCGGATCAACTCCAGCACGCGGTCGACATAGAGCGGCGACAGGCCCATGGTCGGCTCGTCCATCACGATCATCCGGGGACGGCTCATCAGCGCGCGCGCCATCGCGACCATCTGCTGCTCGCCGCCTGAGAGCGAGCCCGCGCGCTGCGACAGCCGCTGGCCAAGTTTCGGGAACAGCGTCAGCATCTTGTCGAGATCCTGCGCCACCGCATCGCGGTCGTTGCGCACGAAGGCCCCCATCAGGATGTTTTCGCGCACGCTCATGTCCGCGAACAACCGCCGCGCCTCGGGAACAGAGGCGATACCACGGCGAACGATCTGCGGCGTGGTCAGCCCGAGCAGCGAGGCGCCGTCGAAGGTCACGTCACCCGAGCGCGGTTTCACCAGGCCCAAAATGATCTTCATCGTGGTCGACTTGCCGCTGGCATTGCCGCCGAGCAGGCAGACGATATGGCCGCGGCCGACCGTGATCGACAGGTCGAAATGCACCTGCGCCTGGCCGTAGAAGGTGTTGACGTTCGAGAGCGCCAGCAGCGGCTCGGATGCGCCAGTCGTCATACCACGCTCTCCCGCTCCGGCGTCTCCAACAGGCCGTGGCCGAGGTAGGCCTCGATCACCTTGGGATCGCCACGCACCACTTCACCCGGCCCTTCCGCTATCTTCTTGCCCTCGTCCATGACGATGACGCGGTCGGAGAGGCGCATCACCATCTCCAGCTTGTGCTCGATCAGGAGGATGGTCAGCCCCTCGGCCTTCAGCTCGGCGACGAGGCCCTGCATCTCCGTGGTTTCGGTCGGGTTCATGCCGGCGGTCGGCTCGTCGAGCAGCAACAGGCGCGGCTTCAGCGCAAGCGCGCGCGCGATCTCGACGCGGCGGCGGTTGGCATAGGACAGGCTGTAGGCGGGCTGGTCGATCCGCGGCAGCAGCCGTTCGCCGAAGCGCGCAAGAATGGCCTTCACCTCCTCGCGCAGCCGTTCCTCTTCGTCCCTGACGCTGGCCGGACGCAACAGCGCCAGCCCCAACTCCAGCAGCGGGCCGATCACCGGCACCGCAGGCTTCACCGCGCGCAGCCGCGTGTGCGCGCCGATCAGGACGTTGTCCATGACGCTGAGATTGCCGAAGACGCGACCGAGCTGGAACGTGCGCGCGATGCCTCCGGCCGCGAGCCGTTCGGGCGAGAGACCCGTGATGTCCTGCCCTTCGAAGTGGACATGGCCGGCATCGGGCCGATCGAGCCCGGTCACGAGATTGAACAGCGTCGTCTTGCCGGCACCGTTCGGGCCGATGATGCTGATGAGCTCGCCTTTGGCGAGATCGAGATCGACGGCATCCACCGCGGTCAGGCCACCGAAGCGGCGCGTCAGCCCGCGCAGGGACAGCATGGGCGTGTGCTGCTCCGCCATCATATCGTCCCCAACAGGCCCTGCGGCCTGAACCGCACGAGCAGCAGCAGCACGATGCCGTAGATCAGGATGCGATACTCCGCCGCGATCCGGAACACCTCCGGCAGGCCGACCAGCGCGACCGCTCCGACGATGGCGCCGACCACGTTGCCGAGACCGCCCAGGATCACGACCGTCAGCGCCAGGATGGATTGCTGCGTGTTGAAGGTCTCGTGGTTGATGTAGGAATAGAGATGGGCGGCGATGCCGCCGCTGACGCCGGCGGCAAAGCCGCCGAAGATGAAGGCCAGCGACTTGTAGCGGTTCAGGCTGAGGCCATAGGCGCGCGCGGCGATGTCGTCGTCGCGGATGGCGCGAAAGCTACGGCCGAGATGCGAGCCGAGCAGCCGCCCCTGCAGCAGCGCCAGCACGACCATCACGACAAAGCTGAACCAGTAGATCGACGTCGGGCTGACCAGATCGTAGCCGAACAGCGACAGCGGCGGAATGCCGGAGATGCCGATCGGACCGCGCGTGACGCTCTCCCAGTTCAAAATCACCAGCGACACGATCTCGCCGATGGCGAGCGTCGCGATCGACACGTAATGGCCGCGCAGACGGAACGACGGCGAGATCAATGCCGTGCCGAGCGCGGCACTCATCAGGCCGCCGGCGATGATGGCGAGGCCGACCGGGACGGAGAAATTCAGAGACAGCAGCGCGGAGGTGTAGGCGCCGATCGCGAGCAGCGCGGCATGTCCGAGCGAGACCTGCCCCACCGTGCCCGCAACCAGCGTCAGGCTGAGCGCGAGCATGCCGAGCAGCCAGGCGTTGATCAGGGTCTGGAGCACGTAGAAGGACACCGGGAAGAACGGCAGGATCGCGAACACGCCGGCGGCGACCAGCAGCGCCCAACGCGGAATCCGCACCGGGCGGCTCGGCGCGATGAAGGTGCCGGTGAGCGGCTCGGGTGGCGCCTGCCGCGCGCTGGCGAACAGGCCGTTCGGGCGCAGCACGAGCACGATGACCAGCAGCAGGAACGCGAACAGATTGCGGTAGCTGGTGCCGAACACGGCGACGCCGTAGCTCTCGACCAGCCCGAGCAACAAGCTGCCGATCACGGCGCCCGGCACGTTGCCGGCACCACCGACCACTTCCGCAACGACGCCCTTCAGCGTCGCCTGCAGGCTCATCGCGGTGTCGATCTGGTTGTAGTACATGCCGACCAGCAGGCCGGAGACGCCGCCGAGCGCAGCCGCGATGCCGAACACGGCCTGATTGACGCGGTTGACATCGACGCCCATCTGCATGGCGGCGTCGCGGTCCTGCGCGGTGGCGCGCACCGCCCAGCCGAGCTTGCTGTAGCGCAGGAACACGAACAGCAGCAGCGCGCTGGTGAGGCCGACGCCGGCGATCAGCAGATCAAGCGGTCCGATCGTGCCGCCACCGACCTGGAAGCGCACGTCAGGCAGCTGGCTCGGCAGCGCGCGCGGATTGGGCGAGAAGGTCAGCATCACCAGCTGATCGAGCACGAAGCTGATGCCGATGGTCGCGAGCAACGGCGCGATGCGCACGGAATTCTGGAGCGGACGCAGGCCGAACCGTTCGATGATCAGTCCGACGATCGCGGCCGCCACCGCCACCACGATGATGGTGAGCGGCAGCGGCGTATGCAGCTGCACCACCGCGACCCAGCCGATATAGGCGCCGACGAGATAGATCGAGCCCTGGGCAAAGTTGATCAGCCGGCTAACGCCGAAGATCAGCGCAAGCCCGACCGCAACGAGCGCGTAAACATTGCCGACGATCAGCCCGTTGATCGTGTAGTCGAGCCAGGAAGACACGCTGATATCACCGCGTAGAGAGGAAAGCGGCCGGAGCCCCCGCTCCGGCCATCAAGTCAGGTCGGCTTGCCGTCCCAGAGCGCGAACTGGCCCTTGCGCACGACGAGCTCGGCGTTCATGGCGCCCTTGACGCGGCGGGTCGCGACGTCGAACGTCGCGGCGCCGAAGATGACGCTCGGCACGTCCTTGACCTTGCTGAAGGCGTCACGGACCGCCTTGCGGTCGGTGCCGCCGATCTTCACCACGGCAGCCGCCATGTTCATCGCATCATAGGCGTAAGCGTTGAACGCGTCGGGCTCGAGCCCATTGTACTTCTTTTTGAAGCCCACGATGAACTTCTGCACCTCGGGCCGCGGGTCTTCCGGGAAGTAGCGCGTGCCGACATGGACCTCCTCGACGGCCTCGCCGCCGAGCTCGAGGAACTTCGGCGAGTAGACCGAGCTTGCCGCGCAGATCACCTGCTTGAGCCCGACCTGGCGCGCCTGACGCGCGATCAGTGCACCGTCGGAGTAGTAGGAGATCAGGATCAAGCCATCTGGGTTGGCGTCGCGGACGCGCACCAGGGTAGAGCGGAAGTCGCGCTCCTCGGCAATATAGCCCTCGGTGACCGCGATCTCCGCGCCATATTCCTTGGCAGCATTGACGAAATAGTCGCGGCTGGTGCGGCCCCAATCGGTGTTGAGGTGCAGCACCGCGAGCTTCTTGAGGCCGAGGCGCTTCACCGCATAGGACGCCAACAGCGGCTGCTCGTCGGCCTGGCTGACCGAGGTGCTCCACATGAAGTCGCCACCCTTGGTGAAGTCAGGGTGCGAATTGGTGAAGCCGAACTGCACCAGGCCCGCGCGCTGATAGATCGGCGAAGCCGCCATCGAGGCGGGGCTGGAGAAGTCGCCGAGCTCCAGGACGACGCGGGGATCGGAGACGAATTTCTGCGCGATCGCCACCGACTGGCGCGGATCGCTCTGGCTGTCCTCGAACTGATAGGCGAGCTTGCGGCCGTTGATGCCGCCGGCCGCCTGGATCTCGTCGAGCGCGAGATCGAAGCCCTGCTTCCACTGCGTGCCATATTGCGCGTTCGGCCCGGTCAGGGGACCGCTGACACCGAGCAGGATCGGTTCAGACGATTGCGCGAAGGCGCCGCGCGAGAAGGCTGCTCCCGCCATCATGGCGGCGAGCGAGCCCTTGACCAGGGTACGACGATCGATGTTGCTCATGCACGGCTCCATCCAGTGTTGAAACAAGCAGCAATTCTTGTGCCGGTGAGATTGCCTATTTCGAGGGCTCACCGAGCGACAGCATCAGCCGGTTCGCCCAGTTGAAGAACGAGGCGCCGTTGATGACGTCGACGATCTCGGCATCGTCGAGGCCGGCGCGGCGCAGCTCCGCGATATTCTCAGGTCCGAAGGCAATCGGCGTCGCGGCCAGCGCGACCGAGGCCTTGACCACCGCATTCCAGCGCTCGCCGAGGTCGGCCTTGACGCCTTCGTCGAGCAGACGCTGCACGTCGTCGCGGCGCTTGGAATAGGTGCTGGCGAAGCGCGCATGCACCGAAGCGCAGTAGATGCAGCCGTTGTAGCGCGAGGTCGCGGCCGCCGCGAGCTCACGCTCGGCGCGCGGCAGGCCATCGGCGACGTTGTAGAAGATGTCCTTGTCGGTCTTGGTGCGGGCTTCGAGCACCTCGGGATCACGCACGAGAAGGCGGAAGTATTCGGACTTGGCACGGGAGCGATCGACCAGGCCCGCGAAATGCCGCTCGGTCAATTCGGCCTCGGGCAGCGGGTCGATCCACGAGACCCAGCCGAGCTCGTCCTGGGTGAAGACGACGGGCGGATTGACGTTGTTTGCAGCGCTCATGATGCAGTCTCCTTACGCGCCGGCCGCAGCGCTTGCGGTGCCCAACGAGGCGCCGAGCACGCGCAGGCCCGTGACGACGCGCACCTGGAACGACAGGAACGCGACGAGCTGAGAGAAGGTGACGATGCCGGTGTCGGACCAGCCGGCGGCCAGCAGCGCCTTCATATCGGCGGACGCGGCATCGCGCGGGCGGAACACCAGCAGATGCGCATGCTCCAGCGCCGCGGCGAGCTTGGCGCCAAGGACGGACCTGCCCTCCGCGCTCACGCGATAGATCAGGCCGGCCGAGTTCTCGACTGACAGCGGTCCGGCCGGATACGCACCGTACGGGCCTGACGTCTCGCCGCGAGCAACTTCGACCTCGATCGCCTCGGCCAGGCGCGCACCATCGGCGGTCGCCGCGAGCTTCGCCCGGTAGAAGGCGGCCACATTGGGCTCGCGGTGAAGGCCGATCACGAAGAGCGCGACTGCGGCGCGCTCCACAAGCGAAAAATTGCCGGCGTCGATCGGCTCGAACAGCGAGAGATAGCTCTTCTGCGCGTTCTCGCGCGCTTGCAGGCGGCGTGCGCGAATGCCATCCAGAGCCGTGCCCGGTTCGATCCCGGCAAGCGTGTCGATGATATCTTTCGTAGCCATCATTCAGCCTCGTGCAACGCGATCATGTTCGTTCCGATCAGCCCGCCAGAGCCACGTCAGCCGCCGTCCGGGTCCAGCCCAACGCCGGCGCGACCTTCTCCGCGACAAGCTCGATCGAGCGCAGGGTATGAGGATGCGGCGCGTCCACCGAATGCGCCTGGAAGACGAGGTCGGTCACCCGCTCCAGCGTGGCGTCGGCGCGGAGCGAGGCGATGACGTCGTCGGCCGCGCCGACATGGGTGTCGAATGCGGTGATCATCTCCTCCAGCGTCTCGCCCGGCCTGGCGTGACCACCCTTGAGGAACTGCGGCAGCGCGCGACGCAGCCCGATGTCGGCAAGGCGCATCGCTTCAGTCCGGTCGTCGGCGACGAAGACGCTGCGCGAGGCCATGATCCGGGGCTCGCATCCCGGCGGTAGCGCTTCGAGATAGGCATCGATGACCGGATTCTGGATCTCGGCAAGCGTGGCCTTCGGCGCCTCCTTGGTCCGGGGTTGGGTGCGCGACAGCAGCAAGCCATCGCCGGCCTTGCCCGCGCGCGCACCACCGGCAACCGAGAACGTCGCCTGCCAGATCCGCTTGTCCAGCTGGGGCCGCTGCGGATACAGCGTATCGCCGCCAGTGAGCGGCTTGCCGACCAGGGCGGTGCGGACCACGTCAAGATTGCGGGCAAAGATCTCGTTGCGCTGGGCACTGTCGAGGCCGAAGGCGGCAAAGGCCGACGGATTGCCGCCGGTGCCGACGCCGAGCTCGAAGCGGCCGTCGCAGAGCAGATCGAGCACCGCGGCGTCTTCCGCCACCCGCACCGCGTTCTCCAGCGGCAGCGTGACGATGCCGGTGCCGAGACGGATGCGCGAGGTTTGCGCCGCGACGTAGCCGAGGAAAGTGAAGGGCGACGGCAGGCCGCCCTCGCGTTCGTGAAAATGATGCTGCGCGATCCACGCGGAATCGAGGCCCGCTTTCTCTGCGCGCACGATCTGCTCGGCGGCAAAGCGGTAGCGCTCCGCGGGCGGGGCTTCATCGAGGAGGCGCGTGAAGAACCCCAGTCGTTTCAGGTTTGCAAAGCGTTTCATACGACCCCTGTCGGGCGAGGATGGGCCCCGATGATGTCGGTTGCCGCAGCTCCAGACAAGCGGGCATTGCGCAAGGCTGCCCGCCGGATCGCCCCCGCGCTGGACCTTGGCTAGGCAGATTGCCTACCAGCTCGGCAGCACCGCGCCCTTGAACTTGGTCAGGACGAACTCCTTCACCTCGGGCGTGTGGTAGCTGTCGACGAGGATCTTGACCCAGGGCTTGTCCTTGTCGGCGGCACGTACCGCGATCAGGTTGACGTAAGGTCCTTTCGGGTCCTCGCGCAGGATCGGATCCTTGACGGGATCAAGGCCCGCCTGGGTTGCATAATTGGTGTTGATCGCGGCGGCATCGACATCGTCGAGCGCGCGCGGCGCCTGCGCCGCATCGACCTCGATGAATTTCAGCTTCTTGGGATTCTCGGTGACGTCGAGCACCGTCGGCTTGAAGCCCGTGCCGTCCTTCAGCTTGATCACGCCCTTGTCGCGCAGCAGCAGCAGCACGCGGCCGCCATTGGTCGGATCGTTCGGGATCGAGACCTTGCCGCCCTCAGGGATATCGGCGAAGGCCTTGTGCTTCTTCGAATAGACGCCGATCGGGAAGTTCACGGTCAGCCCGACGGATTCGATCTTGTAGCCGCGGTCGGCCTTCTGGTTGTCGAGATAAGGTTGGTTCTGGAACGAATTGGCCTGGATCTCACCGGCATCGAGCGCGGCATTCGGCACGACGTAGTCGGAGAACTCGATCAGCTGGATGTCGAGGCCCTGCTTGGCGGCGATCGGCTTCACCGCCTCGAAGATCTGCGCATGCGGGCCCGGCGTCACACCGATCTTGATGGTCTCGGCGGTTGCTGCGGCCGACCAGGCGGCAAGCGCGGTTGCGAGGATCAGGGGGAGGCGAAACGACATCTTGGTCTCCATCACGCGGGCGGCAATCAGTGGAACCGTATTCGCTTCTCCGTGAGGCGAAATCAATGAAATGAAAATCCATAATGACTACCGGTGGCGGACTCTCGTTCTCCATTCGGCGCAAAATAGGAAACGAATTCGCGGGTCATGGGGCGCGTTGCGCAAGCGTGATGGGCATCACGGCAAAGTGTCACTCCGGATGCGAGATTGGCGGCAAGATCGGCAAGGAGTTCAGTCATGACCGGCCTCGCCGCCCCGAAGTTCGCCAGCCGGAACCGCCTCGAAGGCTCTATCCCTTGCTCCAGGGCGTGCCGTTCAATTCCGGCGTCGCCCTGACGATGAAGCTGATCAACGCGTCATCGCTCAACTTGCTGAGCAACTTGCTGCTGCTGTCGGCGCTACCGGCATCCAGTGAGCCTGTTTACTCGGAGCGCCACGTCCACGGTGACAGCATGATCAGGACGCAGATCGCGGCATAGGCGGCCAGCGAGGCCGTGACCATGGTGGCGAGACCCGCCATGCCCGCGCCAAAACTCGCCACCGCGATCCAGCCGCCACCGGCCGCGATCAAGATGCGCGCGACTGACGAGGCCAGCGGCCCCATCGCTCGGCCGGTGCCTTGCACCGCGAACGAACTGACAAAACCGAAGCCGAGCGCGGCATAGGCGGGCGCGACGATGCGCAAATAGGTCATGCCCTCGCTGACGACGTCCGCGTCATGGCTGAAGAGGTGCAGCCAGGCCGTCGGGAAGATCGCAACCAGCAAGCCGATCGTGCCGGTCATGATCGTGCCGACCACGCCGCTGATCCAGCCGATCTTT
Organism: Bradyrhizobium sp. LA2.1; assembly: GCF_040547725.1. Taxonomy (NCBI): domain Bacteria; kingdom Pseudomonadati; phylum Pseudomonadota; class Alphaproteobacteria; order Hyphomicrobiales; family Nitrobacteraceae; genus Bradyrhizobium; species Bradyrhizobium sp. LA2.1. The sequence continues at coordinate 172,924 of NZ_JBEPQI010000005.1, read as the reverse complement.
CGTGCCCGCGCGGTCTGGCCCGCGCCCATGTTGACGCCGACCATGGTCAACGTCGCCGTGCTGATCCCGAACAGCAGCGGGATCATGATGTAGTCGAGCCGCGAGGCGATGCCGTAGCCGGCGAGCGCGGAGGTGCCGAACAGGCCGACCGCGCCGGTGACGAGAATGACGGTGAGGTTGGTCAGCACCGCGTTGAACGCGGTGGGGACGCCGACCTTCAGCATGTCGCCGAAGATTTTTGCGCGCAACGGCACGATGTGCAGCTTCAAGCCAGTCGCGCCCGTCGACATGTAGCGCAGCAGGAACAGCATCGCCGCGCCGTAATAGAGGCCGAAGGCTATGCCGGCGCCGCCGATGCCGAGCCGCGGGATCGGCCCGAACCCGAAGATCAGTGCCGGCGAGACCGGAATGGTCACGATGGCGCCGACCAGCGTCACCAGGGCCGGCACTTTGACGTTGCCGGCGCCGCGCAGCGCGGCAGCCTGGAGGTTGACGATCCACACCGGAATGGCGCCGGCGAACAGATAGTTGGAATAGGTGGTGGCAGCGCTAAGCGCACCGTCGGTGCCGCCGAGGGCACGATAGAGATGCGGACCACCGAGGACGACGCCGAGCGTGAACACGCCGCCGGCAATGATGGCGAGCACCACGGCATGAAACAGCGCCGCCTCGGCGTCAGCGCGGCGGCCGGCACCGACCGCGCGCGCCACCGAGGACGCAACGCCGGAACCGAACCCACCATTCGACATCATGGTCATCAGCATGAAGATCGGGAACACCAGCGCGGCGCCGGCGAGCGCATCGGTGCCGAGATAGCCGACGTAATAAGCCTCTGCGATGTTGACGGCGGTCTGTGCCACCAGGACGGTCACGGTCGGCAGCGCGAGCTTGAGCAGCGTCGGCAAGATCGGCGCGGTCAGGAGCGCGGCGCGTCTTTGCTCAGCCGCGCTTGGTGCGGGCGTAGCCGCCTGGCGAAGCGGCGCCGCGGTGTGGGCCACGAATGGCGCGGCGGACAAGGCCGGCGCGGCGGCATTCTCGACGGACATGGTTCGATCCTGTGGTTCCCTCGGACCGCCCGGTCGGCCGCCCATTGCATTATGATCATAATGTATTAGTATGACCGTAATGCAATAGGATAGACCTCACGATTTTGTGGCATAGGGGGCGGCGGGTTCGCAGGAGGCGGAATTGGCGCGCTATGACAAGGGACACAGGGACACGACGCGGCGGCACATTCTCGATGTCGCATCATCGCAGTTCCGCGAGAGCGGCATCGCCGCGGTGGGCCTCGCCGGCATCATGGCGGAAGCGGGCCTGACCAACGGCGCCTTCTACACGCACTTCGCCTCCAAGGAAGATCTGGTGCGCGCGGTGCTGCTCGACGCGCTGGAGCGGCGCGAGCAGCGACACAAGGACAATCTCGAAAACGGCGTCGCGCTCGAGACCGTGATCCGCGATTATCTCTCGCCCAGGCATCGCGATCGCGCGGCGACCGGTTGCCCGACCGCGGCCCTCGTCTCCGAGATCGCGCGGCATCCGAAGGCGACGCGCGAGGCCTTCACCGGCAAGATGTCCGACATCCTCGCGCTGATGGCAGCGCAAATGCCTGAGGGCACGCCGGCGGAGCGGCGCCGCCGCGCCATCGCGGCCTACGCCACCATGGTCGGCGCGCTGCAATTGTCGCGCGCGGTGAGCGACAGGCAATTGTCGGAGGAGATTCTCGAAAACGCGGTGGATGCTGCGCTGGCGCTTGCGAAGGGGCGCTAGCCTCAGGGCGGCCTGCGTGTTGCTCAGCTCCTCGCGTCGAGCTGGCTGCTGCGACCGGACGAACTTGCTTGCGAGGCATAGGCGGAAGCTGCGGCCGATGCCGGTGAATAGTGCGACAGCGATTCGGCGAGTTCTTCGGCGGCCTCGGTGAGCTCCTTCAGGACGGCGTCGCTGTCCGTGGCGTGGCCGCCGGAGGAATGCAGCACTTCGAACGAGATTCCGTTCGGAAGATCGACATGAACCTTGTCGATCCCGACGGCGTCGGGCGTGTCGCCGTTCTGCGACTGGTCGGCGCCGGACGCGGGATCACCTGATATCTGCTGGCTCGCGAGCTTCTGCACGAAATCCTCGATGGACTTGAGCGCGCTGCTGTCGAAGCCGCCGCCACCGAAATGGACGATGCCGATCGACATACCGTTCGGCAGGCTCACCTTGACCTCGTCGTAGGGCGTGCCGCTCTCCAGCAGAGACGAGAACATCGAGGCGCCGTCTTGTGAACCCGCTGATTTCGACTGGCTGGTGGATGAAGGCGACCCCGCCGCGCTTCCACCGATGCTGCTCATGCTGCTGACGCTCATACCCGCACTCCACTGTCATTGCGAACGCACGCTTTGCGTGCAATGCGCATGCCAGATGAGAGCCTCATTGCCATCAAGGGCTTATCGCGAAATCCGGCCGGCATCCCCTTCACGCCGGCAACAATGTCCCGGCAGAAGCTGCCCATCTCCACGTTCGCCATTTCGTCGCAGGGCCTTGCGGCCTCGCCGGCATTGCCGCCTCGTGCATGATGCAACATGATGGGGTGCCGAAGACGATTTTTCTTCGAGGTGGGGGTCATTCGATGAACGAAGACGAGATTCGCAAGTCCATCGCGGAGGTGAAGCAAGGCACGCTGTCGCGACGCTCGTTCATCCGGACCATGGCTGCGGCCGGGATCGCCGCGCCGGTCGCGAGCCAGATCCTGCTCTGGAACGACGTCGCGATGGCGGATGCCACGCTGCCATACAAGCCGACCAAGGCCGGCGGCGGCGGCCCGCTCAAGATCCTGCTGTGGCAGGCCCCCACCCTGCTCAATCCGCATTTCGCCATCGGCACCAAGGATCAGATCGCCTCGCGCATCTTCTTCGAGCCGCTGGCCGGCTGGGACAAGGACGGCAACCTCATCCCCTGCCTCGCCGCCGAGATTCCGACCAAGGCGAACGGCAGCCTCGCAGCCGACGGCATGAGCGTCATCTGGAAGCTGAAGCAGGGCGTGAAGTGGCATGACGGCAAGCCCTTCACCGCCGACGACGTTGTCTTCACCTGGGCCTATGCGGCGGACCTCGCGACCGCCGCCTACAGCACGGGATCCTACAAGGACATCACCGTCGAGAAGATCGACGACCACACGGTCAAGGTGCTGTTCAAGGCCCCGACGCCGTTCTGGGCCGACCCCTTCGTCGGCTCGGTCGGCCAGATCCTGCCGAAGCACCATTTCGGCGACTATGCCGGCGCGAAGTCGCGCGAGGCGCCGGGCAATCTCAAGCCGGTCGGCACCGGCCCGTACAAATTCGTCGAGTTCAAGCCGGGCGACCTGATCCGGGCCGAACGCAACCCCGACTATCACGTCAAGAACCAGCCGCATTTCGACACGCTCGAGGTCAAGGGCGGCGGCGACGCGGTCTCAGCGGCGCGCACCGTGCTCCAGACCGCCGAGTACGACTATGCCTGGAACCTGCTGGTGGAGGAGGAGGTCCTCAAGCGCATGGAGGCCAGCGGCAAAGGCAGGGTCGACATCACGCCGTCCGGCAACGTCGAGTTCATCATCCTCAACACGACGGACCCGTGGACCGAGGTCGACGGCGAGCGTTCCAGCGTCAAGACCAAGCACCCGACGCTGTCCGATCCGGTCGTCCGCCAGGCGTTCAACCTCCTGATCGATCGCGAGGCGATCCAGAAATTCATCTACGGCCGCGGCGGCATCGCCACGGCAAGCTTCGTCAACCAGCCCCAGCAGTTCAAGTCGGGCAAGCTGACCTACGCGTTCGACGTCGACAGGGCGAACAAAATCCTCGACGAGGCCGGCTGGAAGCGGGGCGCGGACGGCATCCGCGAGAAGGACGGCAAGAAGCTCAAATACGTCTTCCAGACCTCGATCAACGCCCCGCGCCAGAAGACGCAGGCCATCATCAAGCAGGCCTGCCAGAAGGCCGGTATCGACATCGAGCTGAAGTCGGTCACCGCATCGGTGTTCTTCTCGTCTGATGTCGGCAACCCCGACACCTACTCGAAACTCTATTGCGACATGGAGATGTACAACACGACGCAGCCGCAGCCTGATCCCGAGCGGTTCTTGAACCAGTGCGTCTCCTGGGAGATCGCCAACAAGGAGAACAAGTGGCTCGGCCGAAACATCTCGCGCTGGTCCGATCCCGAGGCCGACAAGGCCTACAAGACCGCGCAGCAGGAGCTCGATCCGGTCAAGCGCGCCGCGCTCCTGATCAAGGTCAACGAGATCTTCTGCGAAGCCAATATTCTCGTGCCGCTGCTCTCCCGCAACATCGTCGGCGCCGGCGTCAATAACCTCATGGCCGACATCTCGGGCTGGGACGTCACGACCTGGAATCTGGGGAGCTGGTTTCGGGTCTGACAACCGGCGCCCGAGGACCCGGCTCCCTCAAGGCGCCGGGTCGCATGCCGTATCTGCGCATGATGGCTTTGCTCAGCGCGCCTTCGGACGCATACCCGACCTCGCCGGCGATCTTGGCGATCGGATCGGAGGTGCCGGCCAGCCGCTTGCGCGCGACCGTCAATCGCAAATCGGACAGGAACGTCATGGGCGCGACCCCCGCGCGCTTTTGAAAAGCGCGCACCAGCGTCGCGCGCGAGGCGATCGCCACCGCCGCCATGTCGTCGAGTGTCCAGTCCCGGGCGAGATCGTTGAGGATCGCCGACACCACCCGGGCCGTCATGCGGTCGCGCAACAGCGACACCGTCCCGTTCCCGGAGGCATCGTCCGAAAGATGATCGCGGAGCATCATCACGAACAACGCTCTCGCGAGGTCGGCCGCGACCACCTCCGATCCAACCCGTCCAGCGTCCAGCTCTTCGCGGATGTCGATCAGCAGGCGCCGAAACCGTTCCAGCAGCGGCTCCTCCGCCGTGCGCAGGATGATCTCGTCGGGAAGGGCGGCGATCAGCGGGTTCTCATCTGACGTCTCGAACAGGAAACGGCCGCACAGCAGTTCGGTATCGACCTCGGCCTCGACCGTCGCGCGCTGGCGGACGCCATTGCGGACCTCGGTCGTAACACGCCCGACAGCGCCGCCCGTCCGGCTGCGAACCGCGTGACTGTCGCCATGCGGCAGGAGAAGGATGTCGCCGGCTTCCAGCCGCTGCGGGCCCAGGCCCGGCCGCTCGACCACGCAAGCGCCGCGTGTGACCATGTGGAATTGCGCCCATCCCTTGCCGTTCGGCGCGTGTAGCGACTCCCAGCTGCCGCCAAATTTGCAGGAATCCTCGAATATGGGACGGATCCTGAACAGCGGCACCATCGCCTTCAACAATTCCGCCGCGTCCGCCTCCGACATCCCTCTCCCCTTGATCCGCCCGGACATGTCTCCGAGCCGCCCGGCCATTCCATGGAACAGCCAAGCGCATCTACCGTATGAGCGGGCCGTCCCGCGCATGAGTGGACCAGTGCTCATGGCTTTTAACACATCCTAACGAGCAATCCTCACGGTGTTCGGTAATGTCACGGCATGAAGGCGGCAGGGATTTCCAAAAAACAGGTTCATCGAGGGGAGATCATATGACGTCCAAGACGCCAATCGAGTTGTTGCCACGGCCTGCGAATGTGTCGCGCCGCGGCTTCGTGGGAGGCCTGTCGGCGGGCATCCTTGGCGCGGTGGCGTCCGAGGCGGCGGGCGCCGAGACGCTCGCCGACGTCCCCGATCGCGGGCCGGGCGCCGATCTCAGCGCGCACAGCGAACGCTCCCGGTTTGCAAAACTCGATCGCATTCCCGAGGCCACGCCGGGCAAGCGCAACGTCGATCCCGGCGACGCCATCAATTCCAAGACGCCGCACCAGAAGCTCGTCGGCAACATCACGCCGACCGATCTGCATTACGAGCGCAGCCATTCCGGCGTGCCCGATATCGATCCTGCCCAGCACAGGCTGCTGATCCACGGCATGGTCGGCAAGCCGCTGGTGTTCAGCGTCGAGGATCTGAAGCGGATGCCGTCGGTGACGCGCGTCGTGTTCATCGAATGCACCGGCAACGGCTGGGAGAATTGGAAAAAGGCCGATCCTGACGTGACGGTGCAGAACACGCATGGCCTCGTCAGCACCAATGAATGGACCGGCGTTCCGCTCAAATTCCTGATCGACCTCGTCGCCAAGGACAAGGGCTCGAACTGGATGCTGGCGGAGGGCGGCGACGGCGCGGGCGTCGATCGCAGCATTCCCCTCACCGACGAGATCGTGAACGAGGCTTTCGTCGCCTACGGCCAGAACGGCGAGCCGCTGCGGCCCGCGCACGGTTTTCCGATGCGGCTGGTGATGCCGGGCTTCGAAGGCAACCTCAACATCAAATGGCTGCGCCGCCTCAAGTTCGGCAGCGAGCCCTGGATGACGCGCTGGGAGACGGCGCGCTACACCCAGCTGCTGGCCAACGGCAAGGCGCGGCAGTTCCAGCTGCGGATGGAAACCAACTCCGTCATCACCCAGCCCTCCGGAATGATGCAGATCCAGCCGGGCTATAACCGCATCTCGGGTCTTGCCTGGAGCGGGCATGGCAAGATCGCCAAGGTCGAGATCTCCACTGACGGCGCCAAGACCTGGAAGCCCGCGCAATTGAGCCAGCCGGTGCTGTCCAAGGCGCAGGTGCGCTTCCAGATGGATTGGGCGTGGGACGGCAAGCCGACGAAAATCGTGAGCCGCTCGACCGACGACCACGGCAACGTTCAGCCGGACCGGCAGTCCTTCATCGCCGCGATGGGGACCAACGCGCTGTTTCACTACAACGCCCAGCAGACCTGGAGCATCGACGAAGCCGGGAGGGTCCGCAATGTCCTCGCATGACAAGCTGCTTCTCGCCGGCATTCTTGCCGCCGGCCTGCTCGCGGCGCCGGCGCTGGCGTTCGATTTCGGCCGTCCGGCAACGCCGCAGGAAATCAAGCTGTGGGACATCGACGTCGGCCCCGACGGCAAGGGCCTGCCCGACGGCAGCGGCACGGCGGTGCAGGGCAAGCAGATCTTTGCCGACAATTGCGCGGCCTGTCATGGCGACAACGGCCAGGGCGGCATCAAGGATCGTCTCGCCGGCGGACAGGGCACGCTCGCCTCCAACATGCCGATCAAGACCGTCGGCAGCTTCTGGCCCTATGCGACGACCCTGTTCGACTACATTCATCGCGCGATGCCGTATCCGACGCCGGGCTCGCTCAGCACCGACGAGACCTATGCCGTCACCGCCTACATACTGAGCCTCAACGGCATCGTTGCCGCCGACGGCAAGGTCGACAAGGAGTCCTTGCCGAAGATCAGGATGCCCAATCGCGACGGCTTCATTCCGGAGCCGGAATTCGATCCGGCGCGATTATTCCGCAAGAAATGAGCCTGAGATCATGAGGCTCTTCACACTGATCCGGATCTTCGCTCTGATCGCGACATGTTTCTGGGAGACGCAGGCAATGGCTACAGACGGACTCATCACCATCAAGAGCAGTTTTGGCCCGCAGGACACGATGACGCGGCTCGAGACCGAGGTGAAGGCCAAGGGCCTCACCGTGTTTGCCCATGTCGATCACGCCGCGGGCGCGGCCGCCGTCGGCATGACTCTGCGGCCGACCGATCTCCTCATCTTCGGCAACGCCAAGGGCGGCACGCCGTTGATGCAGCAGGCGCAGACCGTCGGCATCGACCTGCCGCTGAAGGCGCTGGTCTGGCAGGACGAGCAAGGCGCGACCTGGCTGTCCTACAACGATCCGGCCTATCTCGCCGGCCGTCACGGCGTCGGCGAGCCGGCCAAGACCGCCATCGGCGCGATGACCGCCGCGCTGCATGCGATCGCGACCAAGGCCACCGCGCCGTAAGCGCGACGCGACGGCCGCGTGAGGAGAGGTTCATGAACGTGACCAGCGGGCAACCGGCGCCGCCCAAGGCGCAAGACAGCAAGCTCGCCCGATGGCTGGTCATCGCGGTGTTGTGCGCCATGCTCGTCGCCGCGAGCGTTCTCGGCTATCTCGGCTGGACCAGCACGGATACCAGCGTGCCGGCGTCCGGCTATGTCGCGCTGGTGCTCGGCGTGGTGTTCTCGCTGGTCGTCGGCGTCGGCCTGATGGCGCTGGTGTTTTACAGCAGCCGCAAAGGCTATGACGAGCCGGTGGTGCTGATCCGGGAGCCGGAGAGCGATCCGGACGATGGACAGAGCGGCCCGCGCTAGGCCGCAACAAGGGGTTGACGGGGTGACGGGTGTTTTGCCCGACGAGCAATCCGAATAAGATGGCCGCCGGCACGTCGCGGAGTATTGAAAGTACCGCACCGCTTCGCGATTGCGACTGGGCCTGGCAACCGAATAGAGTGGGCCATCCCGTCACGAGAAAGGGAGTCAGGCATGGACGCGCCGAGCTCTGACAAGGACATTCAAAACACACCCGACGAGCCGGCTAACGAACAGGCGAAAACCACGCGCAACCCAACACGTACTCCTTCCATCATCGTCGGTGTCGTTGCGGCTGCCGTCGTCGCGCTTTCCGCCTTCTATCTCTTACGACCCGAACCATTGCTCGTACAGGGCGAGGTCGATGCAACGCGGCTCGATATCGCGGCGCGCGTGGACGGACGGGTCGGCAAGATTCCCGTCGAGCGCGGCCAGAACGTCGCTGCGGGCGCGGTGCTGGTCCAGATCGACAATCCGGAAACGCTGGCCAAACACGACCAGATGAAGGCGGCCAAGGCCGTTGCGGACGCCCAGCTTGCCAACGTACTCGTCGGAACGCGGGTGGAAGTGATCGCGGCACGGAAGGCGGAAATGGAGCGCGCGCAAGCGGCACTGGTGCTGGCGCAAAAGACCTTTGACCGCACACACACCTTGACCGAGCAAGGCAATGCGCCGCAAGCCCGCCTCGATCAGGCCACCGATGCGCTGCACGAAAGCGAGCGCGCCGTCGACCAGGCCAAATCGGCCTATGACCAGGCGGTCAATGGCTACACCAAGGAGGAGCGGGCCATTGCCAATACCAATGTCGAAAAGGCCAGTGCCGATATCCAGAGTGTCCAGTCGATCATCGACCAGCTCGTGGTCTATGCGCCCGTAGCCTCGCAGATCTATCAGCGTAATGTGGAACCCGGCGAATACGTCTCGCCGGGCGTCCCGCTCGTCACCTTGATCAATCTCGCGGACCTCTGGGTGCATTTCGATCTGCGAGAGGATCTCGTCAAAGGCCTCAAGGTCGGCGATAGCTTCGATGTCCGCATTCCCGCCCTCGGCGACCGCTCGGTGACAGTCGAGGTCAAGCTCATCGCGACCAAGGGCGAATATGCAAGCTGGCGGGCCACGCGTGCTTCGGGTGATTTCGACCTGCGGACGTTTTCGATCCGTGCCTATCCGGTGCAACCCGTGCCCGAGCTGCGACCGGGAATGAGCGCCTATCTGGATTGGCGGTCACGGCCATGAGGCCGGCGCCGAAGCCCGGATTTCTGCTGGTCGCGCGGCGCGAGTGCCGCTGGCTGTTTCACGATCGTGTGGCGCTGCTGCTGATCTTCGGCGTGCCGCTGTTTGCGTTCGTGGTGCTCACCACGGTCTTTAGCCATCCGGTCATCCGCGGGCTCGGCGTGACTGTCGTCGACGAGGACAAGTCGGACGCGTCGCGCGCCCTGGTGGAATACATTGCGGCGTCGCCAAGCCTGAAGATCGTCGACCGCTCCGGCACGCTGTCCACGGCCGTGCAGGACATACGCTCCGGCAAGTCGATTTCGGCCGTCCACATCCCGCCGGATTTCGAGCGCGACCTGAAGGCCGCGCGCCGCCCGCAGATCGTCGGATTTTATAACCAGCAGTTTTTGACTCCCTCCGGCATCGCATCCTCGGGTCTGAGCAATTCACTTTCCGCAGCGGCAGCGGTGGCCGCTCCGGCCAGTCGCGCGGCACCTGCGCCAGCGTCCCTGGGTGCGCTCAAGGCGGAGACCATGGCGCTCGTCAATCCGCAGAAGAACTACGCGCAGTTCCTGCTGCGCGCGCTGCTGCCGACCATCATCCATGTCGTGATGACCCTTGCCGCCGGCTATTCCGTCGGCTCCGAATTCCGCCGCCGCGACGCGCGGGCCTGGCTCGAAAGCGCCGGCGGCGATCCGCTTGTCGCGCTGGCCGGCAAGCTCGCACCGCTGTTCTGCATCTTCTTCCTGATCATGCTGGCCGAGCCACTGTTCCTGGAGGGCGTGCTGGAGATTCCCTTCAAGGGCAATCTGCCGTTGATGATCGCCGCGGCCTCGCTGCTGATCGTCGGTTATCTGTCGCTCGGCGCCCTGCTCCAGCTTCTGGTCGGCGATCTCGCCACAGGGCTCGGGCTTGCGGGCCTCATTGCTTCGCCTGCATTCGGCTATGCCGGCGTCGGCTTTCCCACCATCGGCATGAATGCCTTTGCGCAGACATGGAGCGCGATCCTGCCGCTTCGCTGGTACATGGCCATCCTGCTGGGACAAGCCGCGCGGGGATTGCCGGTCGCGGATTCCGCTATTCCCTTCGCGGCGCTTGCGGGCCTGGCGTTGCTGTTTGCCGGCCTGGCATGGCTGCGCATGGCGAACGTCACCCGCAAGGGCTGGTTCGCAACAGCGCGGCCTGCCGAGCCACACGAGGTCATCTCCACACCGCGCGGCGTCGGCGGCGCCTTCGTGGCGGAGTGGCGGCGCGTGCTGGGAACGCGGGGCGCCTTCGCTCTGCTGTTTCTCGCTCCCCTGGTCTACGGCATCTACTATCCGCAGCCCTATCTGAACCAGATCCTTCGCAAGCTTCCGATTGCGGTCGTCGATAACGATCTCAGCAATCTCAGCCGGCAGATCGTCGAGACGCTGGACGCGAGCGGCGCATTAAGCGTGACGGTTCGCGCCCGAACGCTCGCCGAGGCGCACAGCGCGATCGATCGCGGGCAGGCCTTTGCCGCCGTCGAGATTCCACCCGACACCGAACGCGACGTGCTCAAGGGCATCACCGCCCACATACCCGTCTATGCGGACGCAACCTATCTGTTCATCTTCAGATCGAGCGCCAGCGGGGTCGCCACCGCCATCGGAACCTTGACGTCCGAGCTGGTTTCGCGCGGCGCGCGCTCGGATGGCAGCCTCGTCAAGGCGAAGCTCGCGACGTCGAGCCCGGCCGACGTGTTGCTGCAGCCGATCTTCAACCCGGTGGGCGGCTATGCGAGCTACGTCGTTCCGGCGGCCTTCATCCTGATCCTGCAGCAGACCCTGCTGATCGGCGCAGCTATGCTGACCGGCACCGCGCTGGCGAGCGGCGGCGCGGCCTTTGCCGGCGTGCTCGGCCGCGGCATCGCGCATCTGACCGTCTACCTTCCTGCGCTCGCGCTCTACGTCATCGTGCTGCCCCGCATCTACGGCTTTTCCACACTCGGCCATCTTCCGCAGATCCTCGCACTCGCGACTGTCTTTCTGCTGGCAACGAGCTTCATGGGGCAGGCTATCGGGGCCTGGTTCACGCGACCGGAGAACGCAACCATCCTGCTGCTGGCGACGAGCCTGCCGCAGTTCTTCATGGCCGGCTTCGCGTGGCCGCGCGAAGCGATTCCGGACGTGGCCCTTGCGTTCGGCCGGTTATTCCCGGCCGACTCCGCGATCGACGGCCTCGTGCGCGTCAACCAGCTCGGCGCCGGCATCTGGGAGGTTGCGCATGACTGGCTCGCGTTGTGGTGCCTGGCGCTCGGCTACTTCGCGCTCGCGGTGATCTCGACATTTGCCGTCAGGAGGAGACAGGGACATGCCCAACCTTAGACCTGCCGCCTTCGTCGCGATTCCGTTCGCGCTGGTTGCGGCGGGCGCGCTGCTCTATGTCATGCGCCACTCGGCACCGCCGGCAGCCATCGTCGGCGTCGTGCGCGCGACCGAGATCAGGGTCGAGCCGGAGGTCAACGGCCAGTTGGTCTCGATCGCGGTCGAGAAGGGTGCCTCTGTGAAGGCCGGCGACGTCGTGGCGCGGCTCTCGGCGGTGGAGTTGACGGCGCAGGCGGACCAGGCGCGTGCCGCGCTCGCGTCCGCCGTCGCAAGCCGCAACAATGTCTATGCCGGCGTGCGCCGGGAACATGTCAATTCGCTGAAAGCCGCCATCGCCAAGGCCGGCGCCCGCCTCGACTACGTGCAGGCCCAGCTCACCCGGACCAGCACGCTGGCGCGCCAGAGCTTCGAATCCCAACAGTCGCTCGACCAGGCCGAGAATGACGTTGCAAGCGCGCGTGCCGGCGTGGCGGAGGCCCAGGCCAACTACGATGCGGCCGTGGCGGGACCGACCCGGGAAGAGCGCGCGATCGCCGACGCGCAGGTGCAGGCTGCGGCCTCCGCGGTCGCCGTGCTCGAGCGCCGCCTCGACAAGATGGTGTTGCGCGCGCCGGCCGACGGCGTGGTCAGCGTCATCGCCGCCGAGGTCGGCGAAAATGTTCGCGCGGGCCAACCGATCCTGATGGTCGAGGCGGCGGGCAGGCAATGGCTCTCGTTCAACGTGCGCGAGGATCATCTCGATCGTCTCTCGATGGGAGAAACAGCGAATGTGATGCGGAACGGCGCCAATAGCGCGACGAAGGCGGTCATCACCGAGCTGCGGCCGCTCGGCGTGTTTGCCACCTGGCAGGCGGAGCGGGTGATTGGCGATCATGACCGCAACACGCTTCGCCTGCGCCTCGACCCCAAGGGAGACAAGGGAGAGTTACCAGGCCTTGAGCCGGGCATGACCGTCTGGATCGGCCCCTAAACCCCGGTGATTTGAGCTCGCGGAACCAAGCTGTTCCGACCGTCTGCAAAATGAAGCCCCAGCAGTCATTGAGACCACTGGGGTTTTTCACAGCCTTGCGGAATTCGAATTCAACCTAGCTGGTGACGGCGGCTTCGGTGTAGGGCGCCGTATTCTTCGCGCGGTTGTCGATGCTAAGAGCGCCCGCACCGAAAGCCGCGATCTGGAGCAGTCCGCCCGCCATCATGACGTTCTTCAGGAAGTGAATCACCCCGATGTCCATAGCTGCGGCCCGTGTGGATGGCCGAAGATACTAGCGCGCGCCGCCCAATTCCCTGATGCTGCGCCGCACTACTGCGCGCCTAGCCCGGATTTTCGAACAGATCGAGCCGCGGCCCAGCGGAACTTCGATCGCTACCTTTGCTAGAACCATTCAAAATGTATAGGCTGATCTGGTCAACGGGCTTGAGAGAAAGGCCCGGGACGTTCGGGACGTGAGACGCTGAAGGGGTTGCTTGATCGGAAGGCGCGGTCGTCTTCACGGCGGGGGCGACGGGTATGGAATCCGATTCAGACGGCCGTCACGGCGGCCTGGAAGGGTCTTACCGTCGGACTTTACGTGAGCGAACCGGCAGTTGCGGCAGGCACTCCCCCGCATTCAGGTGAATGATCGCAGGGCCCGTCATGAGCGGTCCAGCACCTTTCGCGTCGGAGGAGCCGGGATGGACCAACGAGAAGTGCTGGCGGCGTGGGAGAAGTTCGTCGAGCGCGGAGCGTTGTCATCCGACTTGAGATCATCGGTCGCAGCGTCGTGGCAGCGATCCAGGAACCATCACGTCACCGTCGACCGTGCGCGAGCGCCGCTCGTCGCGGACGCCGAGTTGTTTCGTCATCGCTCCAAATACGCGTCGCTCCGTCATGCCGCCCGCTGCGCTCTCGAGAACTCAAAAACATTTCTGCGCGATGCAAACTCAATCATGATCCTCACCGATCCGAGTGGGCTGATCATCGATACGCAGGGCGACGACAGGGTCATCGACGCCGGCCGCGCAGTCCATCTCGAACACGGAGGACGCTGGAGCGAGGCCGACATCGGCACCAACGCGATCGGCGCTGCGATAGCGGAATCGAAACCTGTCCAAATTCACGGCACAGAGCATTTCTGCTCGGAGGTGCAGCGGTGGACTTGCGCTGCCGTCCCGGTTCATGACCCGACCGATGGCGAACTGCTTGGCGTGGTCGACATCTCGGGTCCTGCAAGCACCTTCAATCTGCAGAGCTTGGCTTTGGCCGTCGCGGTCGGCCATCACGTGGAAAGCGTTCTGGCCCAATCAGTCCGACAGGAACACGAGGAGTTGCTGTGCCGCTTTCTCGGCAGGAGATCGCAATGGGCGAACGATGAATGCATCGTGCTCGATCGTCGTGGCATGATCCTCCACGCCACCGAGCGTGCTCTGAACGCACTCCAGCATGATCGCCACGGCATTCACAACGACGCGCCAACCCGCTTTTTGAAGACGGTTCCCTTCGATGAGTGGCCGAGCAGGTTGAAGGAGCTGCTTCCCAACGCGAGCTTCAACTTCGTCGAGAACGAACGCTCCGGCATCGGCGCCATCGTGGTGCTGCATGCGCGACGACGCCAGTTGATCACGCATCGCGACGTCCATAAATCGAGATCCGAATCTGACGGCCGGGAGACCGCGAGCTCATCATCTGCCCGAAAGGATTCAAAGCCGGAACCACGGTCTGTTCAGAGCATGGCCGCCGGCTTCGTTGCGGACGACCCCGCGGTCCGAGCCATCGTCCGTCAAGTCGAGACCGCGGCAGCACGCAAGATGCCCATCCTCATCCGAGGCGAGACCGGAACCGGCAAGGAACAGCTTGCCCGCCACGCCCATATGGCGAGTGGGCGGACCGGCGCGTTCGTTCCAGTGAATTGCGCCGCCCTGCCGGAAAGTCTGATCGAGAGCGAGCTGTTTGGCTATGCCGCGGGAGCATTCACCGGGGCGCGGCGCGGCGGCGCGATTGGACTGGTCAAGGAGGCCGACGGCGGCACGCTGTTCCTTGACGAGATCGGCGACATGCCCGTCGCGCTGCAGGCGGTGCTTCTGCGCCTGCTTGACGACTGGACCGTGCGCCCCGTCGGCGGCGTCAGATCGAAGGTCGATGTCTTTCTCATCTCCGCCACCAACGCCAGGTTGGACAAGGCCATCGCCGAAGCCCGGTTCCGATCCGACCTGCTCTATCGTCTCAATACGCTCGAGGTCAACCTGCCACCGCTCCGGGATCGCAACGACTTTGACGCCATCGTTCGCCATCTGCTCAATGCGATCGACCCGAATTGCGAGATCACGCGGACGGACATTGCGCATCTCGCCGCACGTCCATGGCCTGGCAACGTCCGCGAGCTCCGGAACGTCCTGGCGCGATTCACCCTTGCCGGTTCGGACGGCTCTATCAACGAAGCCAGCGCGGAGCACATCGTTCAACACCCTGGAACGGAGTCCGGATCGCTCCACGACGTCCACCGCGCGCGAATCCTTGTGGTGTATGCCGAGACCGCCGGAAACGTCAGCGAAACCGCGCGGCGCCTCGGCGTCTCAAGAAACACCATCTATCGCGCACTGGGGCAGAAGAAGCCCGAGTGATGCCCTAGTGCCTCGAAGCGCCTATGCTGCGAGTATCGCAGCATGCCCTACTATGGACGGAGCGCCGGTCGCTTCGAACCGATGATTGTTCCGTTCAAAGCAGCTCGGCACCACCACCTCGGGCCGGGCCGGCGGTCGGATCGTAGTCATCCGGCTTCTTGGCGATCAAGGTCTGAGTCGTCAGGATCAGTCCGGCCACCGATGCCGCATTGCGAACCGCGCTGTAGCAAACCTTGACCGGGTCGATGATGCCAGCTTCGACAAGATCGACCGCCGAACCATTGCGCACGTCGAGCCCGTGGCCATTCGTGGCCTTGGCAATTCTCGCAACTTCCGCCTCTCCGTTCAGGCCGGCATTGGCGGCAATGTAGAAAAGCGGCCGGCTGAGCGCGCGTTGCAGCAGCTCGGCGCCCTGCCTGGCGCCTCCGTCCAGACGACTGATCAATTCGTCGAGCCTTGCAGCGATCCTGAGCAAAGCCACTCCCCCGCCCGGCACAATGCCTTCTTCGATCGCGGCGCGGGTCGCGTTGATCGCATCCTCGATCAACTGGGTCCGGCGTTTTTGCTCGACCGGCGTCGCGCCGCCGGCAAGAATCATCGCTGTGCCGCCGGACAGTTTTGCGATGCGCTCCTGGAACTTGTCCCGCTCAATATTTTCGGGAGCGGCATCGTATTGGCGCAACACCTGCTCGCGTCGCGCTGCGATGGCCTTCTGATCGCCACCCCCCGCCGTGATCAGGGTCTTCGAGGCGGAAATGCGCACTTGGCGCGCGGACCCGAGGTCGTGCAGCTCCACCTTCTCGAGCCTTCCGCCTAGATCGGCCGAGATAACGCGCCCTCCGGTCGCGATCGCGATATCCTCGAGCATCGCCTTGCGCCAATGGCCGAACTCCGGCGGGTGAATCGCGGCAACCTTGAAATTGGATTTCTCCCGACGCGCCAGCAATTGCATGATGACAGATGGCGCCACTTCCTCCGCGATGATCAGCAAAGGTCGCCCGCTCTTCTCGATGAGCGAGATCACACCAGCCAGTTGCTCCCCGGCCTGGATCTTGAGATCGGTCATGACGATGAACGGACTGTCGAGAACCACCTGCATTTTCTCGACATCGGTGACCATGTGATGTGAAAGATAGCCGCGATCGAAGGCCATGCCTTCAACGATTTCCAGCGTCGTCTCGACCGTGTTGCCAAATTCCACCGCGACGATTCCGTGATTGCCGGCGCGTTCGAAGGCTTCGCCGACCATATCGCCAAGCGCTGTGTCGTTGGCGGCAATGCTCGCAACAGCCCGCAGGCCAGCAGACCCCTGCAGCGGTCTCGCCGACCGTCGTAACGCCGTGATGGTCTCACTAACCGCCAGCTCCAGCCCTTCAACCAGCTCGACCGGATTGGCGCCGGCCGCTAAACATTTCAGGCCTTCCTGCACAAGAACATCGGCCAGCACGGTGGCCGTGGTGGTGCCGTCCCCGGCTACCTCATTGGTTCGCGCTGAAACCTCACGCAACACCTGCGCGCCCATATTCTCAAACGGGCATTCAAGTTCGATTTCGCTGGCAATGCTGACGCCATCGCGCGACACGATCGGTGTGCCGATCGGTCGGTCCATGATCGCGTTCATGCCCCTCGGACCCAGCGATCCGCGTACCGCCTTGGCGAGCTTGGCGACGCCCCGGCCCAGCGCGGCCCGCGCAGCTTCATCGTGCAACATGATCTTCGGCATTCTATATCCCCGACTTTGCCTTGAGGTCGTCTGGTCTGGACTTGTTATCGATGCTGCGCACCCGCATCACGGCACCTGTTACGTGCCCGGCGACGCCGGCATCGTCCTCGATTTCGGTACGAACGGTGTATCGAGGTCGAACCGCGCGGCAAGCAGGCCGCGGCACAGTGCGCCGTTGAATTCAGCATTGATGCCCACGCGCCGTAGATTTGACAGGTATGCGGCAAGGCCGTCGGCTTTCAGCCGCGCTCCGTTCGCATCGACAAAGGCGGGTTCACCACCGCTTGCCGGTCCTACGACGGCACGTCGCTCGAGATAGCGCTGAATCAGCGTCTCACCTGCATCGTCGAGCGGCAGGCAACCGAGCTCCGTCAACGTCAGGCTCACGATCTCCGCCGGCGATTGCCCCAGCGCGATGAGGTGACTGAGTAGCGCAACCTGCCGGCGCTGGAACGCCTTGACGAGGAATGTCTGACGCAGATCATCGAGGCTGCCATCAGCCTCGGCGCCGAACGTTTCCTGGAACGAGCGCCCCTGCGCGAGGCCCGCATTGATCTTGTCGGCATACATGTGCTCACCCAAGACCACGCTGACGCCCTTGACCCAGTCCAACGCGCTGATGGACCGGCGCATGTCGTCCGCCATCAGGAACGAAAAATTGGCAGCGCACCAATAGGTCGGCAAGCGGAACTCGATGTGGACCCGATCCTTCGCGTCGACATCGGCCCTGGTCACGAAATTCAGGTCGATGACGGACTCGTCGAGTTCCGGGTCCATCACGTCTCGCAGGCAGGCCCATATCTGCGCCTGCCTGTCGTCTGACGAACGGCTTCTCGGCCGCTCCCTCCCCTCAGCGCCACGCTTCATAGCCATCACCTCGGCGCGTGAACGGCTTCGGGCAAGTGGGCATAACCGCCGCCCGCCTGGATCTTCTTCTTTTGCGCTTCGACATCGATGCCGTAGATGCGCGCGGCATTGAGACCGAGGATCTTGATCTTCGTTTCCATCGACAGCACCGAACCGGTCTCCTTGGTGACGTCGGCCGGAATTTCAAATGCCATGAACTTGTCGATCAGCCATTTCGGCGTCCAGATGCCATAATCGCTGCCGTAAAGGATCTTGTCCGGTCCGACCCAGAATAGCAGTTCGGAAATGACGTGGGCGAAATAGCCCGGCCGCGAATGGATGAAGGGCAACGCCACCGCGAGGCCGGCATAGACGTTGGTTTCCTGGGTCGCGATCCAGCAGAAATCGTCAAGGCGCGGCAAGCCACAATGCTCGACGATGAAGTTCAAATCCTGGAACGAGGTGGCGACGTCATCGATATCGGCGACATCGAACGCATCCCGGTTCAACGGGATGATCGTTGGCCCCTTGTGGACGTGGATGTTCTTGATCCCGAGCTTCTGCGCCGCCTCAAGATACTGGTAGGACGCCTTGTCGGTGAGCTTGTAGCCCTTCGACTCTCCACGCCATTCGGCGGTGTAAAGCTTGACACCCTTCAGCTTGTGCTTCTCGGAGAGCGCATGAAGGTCTTCGATGCCCTTGGTACCGTCACGCGGATCAAAGGCGCCGTTCAGGATGAAGCGGTCCGGATGGCTCTTCTTCATCGTCGAGTTTCGTTCGGTGGTATTGAAGCCGTTCTTGTAAAAATCGGTGAGATAGGTCGGCTGAAGGATCGCCATGTCGTCGTAACCGGTGACGAACAGGTCGTCGAACATCGTCTTGGCGTCGTACTTCTCGAACTTCTCCTTCTCCCATTTCTCCGACGGCGGGCTCAGATTCGAGTGATAGGCGTAGAAGCACTCGATGAACTGCTTGCCGTGGATGTTCTTCTGGTTGGCCGGGCTACCATCCCAGAAATGGGTATGCCCATCGATGACAAAAATCTCTTCACCCTTGGCCGTCCTGTACATGGCGTTACTCCCGCTCCGCTGGATATTGCGTATTGTTGTGAGGCGCGATTGATGTCGTCGAAATGAGCCCGGCCGGCTCTGGTGCCGGCCAGGCTGGTTCGCTGGCGATCATTAAACGATGTATTTCATCATCTCGTTCATGTCGCCGAACAGCATGACGGTGTTGTCATCCGTCATGACCATGCGGCCGTAATGCGTCGAGGTTGAAATCTCAAAGAGATGCGGGGTCATGACGCGGCCCAACTCTTCGGAAATCTCATCCATCTTGAATTCCATCTTGCCGTCGCCATCGATACGGATCATCGCCGGCATGTAGGTCACCTTGATGTGCTCATGACGGCTCATGACTTCGGCGATAGCGCGTGCCTCGACGCTATCGTTCATTGTCACTCCGCATTGATGCGACACCGTGTCCTCGAACGTGATGTCTTTCATCGATTTGAAGATGTTGTCATTCTCGTGCAGCATGTCGGTCTCCAGAAGGATTGAGTGTGAGGGCGTGAAGCGATGCCGATTACGACGCCAGTCCGGCCGGAACCGTCAGGCCAAGCTCGGTGGCGATCCCCCTGATACGATTCTTCGCGTGTGCCATGGCATCGGCGAAAGCCGCGACCTTGACCCGAGGCTGCGACCAGATGGGCTGCAAATGATTGGCGGCATCGAGCGCGAGATCGGCATGATTGGCCAACCATTTGTTGAACAACGCAAGGTTCTGCGCCCCGAAGGTCGGATCAGTGCCGAGGATGTGGAACAGCTCGACGGTGTTGGCGAGATTGCGCTCATAGTCGGCCTCCGCAGCGGAGACGACAGCCGGCGTGATGAAGTCGTTCTGCGCAGATGCCGCCTGCATCAGGAAGCCTGAGCGGAAGAGTTCGCCGACCAGCGGCTCGAACACCGCATTGGTCGCAAAATATTGCTCGAGATAGTCGTTTGAACCCATCACTGATTCAACCGACTTGCGCACGCCTTGCCAGATCGGATCTTCCAGCCAGTGCTTCTTGCCGGCGGCAATGTCGAAGCCTGGAAGGTCGAGGCCGATTTCGCTCAGATAAAGAGTGATGTCCTGCGCGAAGCGAAGCTTATAGGACGAGTTGGTCAAGATCGCATTGTTGACCATCTGCGTGTAGCCGTAACGTTGCGCCTGCATCGTCGAGGTGCCGAGACCGAACTCGGCATGCTTGTAGGCTCCGAGATGGTTCTGCAATATCTTCACCCAGGCGGGATCGAAGCGGGTCGGCGCGCCCGATTTCCGGCCATTCTCGATGGTGTTCTGCACCATGCCGCAGATCGTCGACTGGCGCTGGTAATGGGTACGCTCCCACTCCTGGTCGACAGCGCGGAATTTGTGCCAGTTCGAGCTCTTTGCCGCCGTCCAGTCCTTGGAATAGGTCGGCGTTCCGTCAGGGAACGAGATGATCCAATCCTGCAGCAGATAGCGCTCCGGATCGGGTTGAACATCGACCGTCATGTCTTCGTAATGGGTCGCCTTGCGCCCCTTCGGTTCGAAGTAGTTATACTTGCGGCTGTCGGAGCCCGGGAAAACCGCTGCCCCCGCGGCTCCGGATTTGACGATTGCCGCAGGCTTGGTCGCTGCTGCTCTGCTCGTTTGCGCGCTCATTGCTTACTCCCTTTCTGCCATCCTGTTCTGCGACGAACCTCGAACGCCGTCATCGCACCGCCGGCGTAAACTTGTCGAAATAGATGTGGTCCGGCTCGACCCCGTTCATTTGCAGCACGGGCAATACGGCGTCGATCATCGGCGTCGGCCCGCACGCGTAGGCGTCGATGGCGCCGCTCAGCTTCTCCTCGCGCAGATGGCGCAGCACGACCTCGTGGATCAGTCCGGTCTCGCCGTCCCAGCCGTCACCCGTCTCCGCATGCGACAGTGCCGGCACGAATTTGAAATCGTTCAGCCGCGCCGCGATGGCCGCGAGCTCATCGAGGTAGAACAAGTCGGCGCGGGTACGCGCTCCGTAGAAAAACCGGACCGGTCTCTGCTCGCCGCTCCCGATGTGATCGGCCAGGATCGACCACAGCGGCGACATGCCCGAGCCGCCGCCGATCAGCAGCATCGGCCCCGGACGTTCTTCGCGCCGGAAGCAGGTGCCATACGGCCCCTTGGCGATCACGGCGTCGCCGACGGCCAATTTCCCATCGAGCTGGGACGAGAATGCCCCGTTCGGATATTTCTTGATGATGAAGCGGAGATTAGTGCCTTCTCCGGGCGGGTTCGCCATCGAAAAGGCGCGGGTGATGGTGCCATCCTGAAGCGTCAGATCGACGTACTGGCCGGCCCAGAACTTCATCGGCCTCTCGATCTCGATCTCCAGCAATCTGATGTCTGACGTCAGCGCGCTAATCCCTGCCACGCGGCCGGAAAATGCCTTCACCGCGATCGAACGGCTAAGCAGATCTTCGTCATAGTTGAGCAATTCAACACCGATGTCGCTGTAGACATGCGTCCGGCACAACAGGATGTGGCCGGTCTCGCTCTCGTAATCCGGCAGAGCGAAGGTCGAGTATTTCAGAAGCTCGATGTCCCCCTCGACCAGCCTTGATTTGCAGCTGCCGCACTGACCTTCCTTGCAGCCATGCATCAGCGAGATGCCCTGACGAAACGCGGCATCGAGGACGGTCTCGCCCTCTTCCACTTCCATCTCGATACCCACTGGCTCGAAACGAACCTTGTGAACCCGCACGTCCGTCATTATCCCGGCCCTGTCGTCGTGGCAGTTGTACAGAACGATCGGCAAACCGTTGCCGGTCCCGGCAAGAGGGGCCGCCGAAAGCGGCCCCTCCCCCTCATCATCTCTTTAGTGGCAGGGATTGATCTTGAAGCCCTTACGGTATTCAGCCGTCGCCACCTCGCGCTCGATCGGCGAAAGCGCTCTGAAGCCACGCAACGGACTGCCAAGCGTGTGTCCGCGCACGTGATCGAGCGTCCACATGTCCTTGGAGTCGAAGCGCAGATGCGGTTGCGCGATCATGGTCTTGCCGTCGGGCCGGACAAAACCGAGATCCTTGATCGCGTCGGCGACGTCCCAGCCGTGATAGCAGTCCTCCCATTCACGGCGACCGCTGAAGCGGCCCATTGCCGGCGTCGCGCGGCCCTCGTATTCCGCGGCGAACGCCACCTTGTGGGTCCAACGGCAACCTTCGGAGCAGTAAGTGTAGATCTTGCCGTCGACCTCGTCGCAGACGAAGTCCTCGCGGATCAGGCAAGGGACCATGCAGCTCCAGCAGCGATGCGGGTATGAATAGCCCACCTCGCTGTTGAAGAGGATGTTGGTCTCGCCGGGCACGCTGAGCTTGGCGTGCCATTTCCAGAAATCGCCGAATTCGGCGTACCAACCCGGATATTTGTGCTCGAACCACTCGAAATCACGCTCGGTCTGGGCCTCGATACGCCAGAAGTTCACCGACCATCCGACCGTGAAGAACTGCGCGGTCTTGTGGACATAGTTCTTCTTGACGATCCGATCCCAGGCGGCGGCGACGTCATCGTGATGGATCTTGATGCCGTACTTCTCGAGCGGCAGCATGTAAGTCCGGTAATAGTCTTCGTAGATCCAGCGATGCCAGAGCTCGGCGTAGGACTCCTTGTTCTTGTCGCGGTTGGTCGTGCCGTACTCGATGAACGTCCCGATCGCGGCATCGACAATCGCGTGATTCTGCCAGAAGGCGTATTTCAGATCGCGCTCCAGCAGCTGGTGGTTCGACGGATCGTTGATCATCGCCATCAGCATCGAGTGACCGTTGCCGATATGACGGGATTCGTCCGACTGGACCGACAGGAACACGGTTGGCAATGCATAGTCGCCGTTGCGCGCCGCTTCCGACGGCATCGCCACGAACAGGGTATTGGTGAAGGCGGTTTCCGCGACGACCGTCAGATAGACGTTGGCCGCGGTGATCGCGTCACCGGTCAGGAAGCCCTCGGCGAACTGGCGGCCGATCGTGGTCGCATAGCATTTGCCGAACGCGGCTTCCGTGATATCGAACCCGGCTGGATCGATGTAATTCTCCATGTACCACTTCTTGAGGTTCATCTGGATCGTCGAGTGCCGGAACTCGTCGACCATCTGCATGGTGAAGCCGGTGCGCAATTCCTCGCCGGGCGCCAACCGCCCGACCATCGCCATCGAACGCGCCGCCGAGATCTCCGGGAACGGGATGATCGCCAGGAACAGCTTCATCCACTCGACCCATCGCGGCTCGACATTGCGGAACATGTCGCCGCGCAACGCCGCATCCAGCGCGCCATAGACGCGGTTGTCTTTCTCTTCCTGCATCGGGAAATATGACCGCAGGACCTGCTTCATCGGGTCGCGCGGTGTCTTCGAGATCTTGTAGTCGGTCGGGAACGTCATCGCCTCCTGCACGTAGCTTGGCGTCCAACCAAGGTCCGCGACGCGGTTGGCCGCTTCAGCGATGCTGATCCCCTTCTGCGCGGTGATCTTGTTCAGTGTCAGACTTGCAGACATTTCCAGCTCCTTTGAACGTTGCGTTATCTTCGGCATTCTCGCTTCGGTTCCGGGTCAACCCCCTGCATCGCGTTGTTGAAATTCTCCGCCGCAAAACACACTTTAAGTCCGTTAAATGGATTGATTGATCTGCTGACTCGTCGTTTCACGTCAGCCCGGTTTCTCGGCGCTGACGGTCTCGTCACCTCCGTTGGCTCGTTTGATGAGAGGTTTTCCTTCGGCAACGAATTTCGCCGAGAGGACCAGCGCACCAGTAGCGAAATCCCTGCCGTGCGCGGCGATCATGGCCTCCGCGATCTCGGCCAGCTGAATGAAGAAGGCGTCTTTCACCCGGCTTCCTCGCTCATGTCCGGTTGCGGAGACGGCATTTGTGCCTGTTGCTTTGATGCAATCATGGTTGCGTTGTTCCTGCTCATCATGCGTGCCCCGAACGTTGGTGGTCGCCGGAAGAAGGACCGTTGTCGATCTCCAGCAGGGACGTGTCGAGCCATTCACGCTCGGCCACCAGGCGTCGATGCTCCTCCTGGAGCATCTCCAGGCGCGCGATCGCTCGCTCCAGTTCAGCATGCGCGTCGCTTCCGGCGTCGCCGCGCGCCGCGCCACGCACGGCGCACGCGAGTTCGATTTCGGCTCCGCCGCGCGCGTACTCATTCTTGATTTGCATCTCGTTGTTGTCGACCATCTCGTCGATCAGCCTGTCCCGGGCAATCATCCGATCGCGGGCACGCTGCAATTCAGCGGCTTCCTCGGCGGTGATCGGTGGCCGGCATCGGCTGTCCTTTGTCACTCGCACCACTCTCGTTCGATGATCTGGACCGAGGCTTTGCATGTCGCGGCACATGCCCTACGGGATCAGGACCGCGCGGCCATGAATGCGTCCATGATGCAGATCGTGAAGCGCGTCATTGGCCTGGCTCAGCCTGTATTCCTTGGTGTGGAGTTCGACGAGGCCGCGATCCGCGAGCGCCATCAGCTCCACCAGCTCGGCGTATGTGCCGACCAGGTTGCCGACGATGGTCTTTTCCGATGTGATCATGTCGATGGTCGGGATATCGATCTTCCCACCATACCCGACGATGTAGTAGTAGCCGGCGTTCGCTGTCATCGACAGGCCCTTGGCGATAGCGTCACCCTCGCCAACAAAATCGATCACGGCCTCCGCGCCGCGCCCGTCGGTCAGCGCCAGCACCGCCTCGACTTCGTTGCCGTCTGCCTTCACGACATGATGTGCACCGCACTTCTTGGCGAGCTCGAGAGACTGTTCGGCGCGATCGACCACGATGATTTCTGCCGCGCAGAGCGCGGCGAGAACCTGGACGCCGATATGGCCCAGCCCACCGGCGCCGATCACCACGACATGTTCGCCGGGTAACAGATGACGGGATGCCTTCTTCGCGGCGCGATAAGCCGTCAGCCCGGCATCGGTGTAGGGAGCAACATCCTTCGGTGCGAGCGACTTCGGCAGCTTGATCAGGGAGCGCTGCCCCGTCAGCAGATACTGCGCATAGCCGCCATTGGCATTGATCCCGGGAAACGAGCTGTCCAGCGCATGCATGTCGTCGCCGCGCCGACACGCGAGACAATGCCCGCTGGTCACCAGCGGATGACAAATCACGCTGTCGCCAACCTTGATCCCTTCGACACCCGGGCCGATCGCTTCAACCCAGCCGGCGTTCTCGTGGCCCATGATGTATGGAAGCTTGACGTCGACCTTGCTGCGCCAGATGCCCTCAACGATGTGCAGATCGGTGCGACAGACGCCGGCACCACCGATGCGGACGATCACGTCCATCGGGCGCGAGATCTTCGGGTCAGTTACGTCATCGAACTTGACGAACTCCTTCGCCGTCAGCTTCTCGTCGAACTCATGAAGCACCGCCGCTTTCATTAAACGCCTCCCCGGCAAAATTTTTATTCTGTCGATCTCACGCGATCGCCATCCCGCTGAACAGTTGAGCAAGGGCTGTGCCAAGCGCACAACGGCCTGATCTTTCTATTGTTCTTGCGATCTCGGGAGTGCTCGCGCCGATCCGCCTCGGAGCAGACTTTGCGCGCGACTGTTCCGAGACGGAACAGTTCGACGGCAGCAACAGCGGGTGAGCAGAAATTTGGATTTTTGATTGTTTGATCTATGATCGTGAGAACCGCGCCACACGCGAGAACGACCCGAACCGGGCTACGACCAAGAGGAAATCGCCAAGCAGCGACTCCCGGAGGAGCTATGATGCTGACCGCCAGCCGACGCATGGACAATGCTTGGATGACGCTCGATCAGCGCGGCGCGCCGCCGGCAGAGCTGCTATCGGCCGATATCTACGACAGCTGGATGCGCTGCGTTTCGCTTGGTCTCGATACATTGCGCCCTCCTTCGCCCGAGTTCGTGAGCACCGCCGTTTTGCGCCAGGAGCAGCAGCGCTGCTCACTGATTCGCGGCCTGGCGCTCGCGGAGATGCACACGCTGCATCAGCAGATTGCCGGCTCCAATTTCATGATCGCCTTTGCAAATGCCAACGGCCTGCTGCTCGACATCATCTCGGACTCGAGCTTCAGTGATGCCTCGAACGCAGCGAGCATTCGGCCCGGCACTATCTGGACTGAAGCCATTTGCGGCACCAACGGCCTCGGCACCGCCGCGTATCTCAAGCGGGCCATCGTCGTTCACGGGGGCGAGCACTTTTTCTCGCGCTACCACAATCTTACTTGCATCGCGGCGCCAATCTTCGCGCCCGATGGCGAACTGGCCGGAATACTGGATGCGTCATCGGATTGCATGTCGAGGCAGGCGCATACCCAGGCGCTCGTCGCGATGGCGGCAACCCAGATCGAGAATGGTCTGTTCCGCGAACATCACCGCGGAAACATCCTGATCGCTTTCCATAGCCGCGGCGAATATCTGCATACGTTGAGCGCGGGCCTACTGGCCGTCGACAACGAGGGCAGGATCCTTGCAGCCAACAGGGCCGCAAGCGTCCTGCTGCATGGCCTGCCAGCCTTGCCGGGTCGTCGCTTCGCCGACGTCTTTCGTACGAAATTCAACGCCTTTGTCGATGAAGGCCGGCGCAAGGAACGCCAGCGCCTCGAGGACGAGGTCGGTAGCCAGTTCGTCGCAACAATCGAGAACGCGCGCCAGTTCTCGATGATGCAAGCCATCTCGCGGCCTCGGCTGTCGACGCCCAAGGACGTCCCCACCCAGTTCGTCTCCGCCGATCCGGCGATCGCTTCCATTGTCCAACGGGTGGGAGTCGCGGCGGTCCGCAAGATGCCGATCCTGATCCGTGGCGAAACCGGCACCGGCAAGGAGCAACTCGCCCGCCATGCTCATACCGCCAGTGGACGGGCCGGCGCTTTCGTCCCGGTGAATTGCGCAGCGCTCCCTGACAGCCTGATCGAGGCGGAGCTGTTCGGCTATGCCGAAGGCGCTTTCACGGGAGCAAAAAAGGGCGGGGCTGCGGGACTGTTCAAGGAAGCGGACGGCGGAACGCTCTTCCTCGACGAGATCGGCGACATGCCGGTGACGTTGCAGGCCGTGCTGCTGCGCTTTCTGGACGATTGGACTGTCCGGCCGGTCGGTGGCACCAAACGTCAGGTCGACGTTCTCCTGGTGTCTGCCACCAATGCCAACCTCGACGACTCGATTGCGAAGGGCCGATTCCGATCCGATTTGCTGTTTCGTCTCAACACGCTGGAGGTGACGTTACCGCCTTTGCGCGAGCGTTCCGATTTCGCCGAGATCGCGCGCTATTTGATCCACAAGATCGATCCCTTGATGGATTTGACCGCAGGGGCGATCGATCGTTTGGCCGAACTCGATTGGGATGGAAACATCCGCGAACTGCGCAACGTGCTTTCCCGATTGTCGCTGGCCGAGCCGGGAGATCTGATCGACGAGACATCGGTCGAGTCCGTACTTGCACATTCAGGCGGCGAGCGCTTGACCGGCAAGGCGGTGGGTGGTGGGCTCAAGGCCAATCTGCATGAGATTCAGCGCTCGCATGTGCTGACCGCGTATGCGGAAACGGGCAACAACATCAGCAAGACCGCGCGCCGCCTGGGCGTGTCGCGCAATACGATCTATCGTGCCCTGCGCGGCAACAAGGATTAGCACAATCGTGGCGAAGGCTCTGCGGCGACAGCGCGATCCGGCTGTAACTGGAGGCGCTGAAGTCCAACCCCTCGTCGGGTTCAATTGGGAGTGTCGCCATGTTTGAACCGGAAAACGGTCTCGAAGCCCTGATGCAGGCTGCCGCAAGGGACGCCAGCATCGTTCCAGCATTCTATCGCGCGTTGCTCGAGACGGAGATCTACATTCTGACGCCGGAAGCACCGATGAAACCTGGACGCCGTCGCTCGCTCAAATTTCAGGAGGAGATCAACGTTGCAACGGTCGACTTCCAGAACATGAAATGGCACCCGACCTTCACCTCAAAGAAGCGCATCTACGACTATATAAAGCAGCCTGAGGTGTGCCTTGGCGCCGCCGCGCGCAATCTGTTCGAAATGTTGCCTGACTCTAATTTCTGGCTCAATCCGTTGTCCGAATGTCAGAAGCCGCTGCCCGCCGCCGAGATCGCTCTCCTCATGAGTGGCGAGATCTTTGACATGCCGATTAAGTCCGCGCGATAGGCGCAGACTTCCTGCCAGATGCTGTCGGCCAAGCGGAATTATTTCGAAAACGGCGCAGCGACATCAGTTCACTAGACCATCTGCCTGATTTCCTGAAGTGTGCCCGCAAAGGCTCGTGGCGAGCCGGACGGATGGGAATTCGCCAGGCCGAGGTCGGAGCGGCGAAGACAATGATCGAATGAACAGAGGAGCGCTTTGGTCTCAAGCCGGAGCGGCTTGCCGGGGATACCGCTTACGGGGCTGCTCCGATGCTGGTCGAGGCGAAGGGCATCGCACCACATATCCCCGTGTTCGACAAGTCGAAGCGAGATGACGGTACGTTCTCGCGCAGCGACTTTCGATATGATCCGACCAGCGACGTCTACCACTGCCCCGGCCGGAAAGCGGCTCGGGACGAGCGGCACCGTCCACGGGGGCAAAACGCTTTTGTATCGTGCGAGCAAGCTCGACTGCGACGCATGCCCGTTTAAACCGCAGTGCTGTCCAAAAGGAACCATCGCGCAAGATCCCGCGCAACATACATGAGCACGCCCGGGACGTCGCCCGGTCGTTCGCTGGCACCGAGGGATTCGAGACGTCGCGACGTCAGCGCAAGAAGATCGAGATGCGGTTTGCGCATTTGAAGCGTATCCTGAGGCTTGGTCGGCTTCGGCTTCGTGGCCCACGGGGCGCCCAGGACGAGTTTGTTCTTGCTGCAATCGCTCAAAATCTGAGGCGCCTCGCGCGTTAGGGTCGGCGGATCAAAGCCGGTCGGCCTTACCGAATGGCCGAAAGACCTCCGTCGGTTACAGCCGACTTTTGCAACAAAATCGGCCATGCCCGGACATCGCCACAGGCGGGGCTGGCTGACATGTCGCTTGCTTGACACCTCTCGTAGCGTTGGTCTCTAATCCCCAGGCAAGTCCTGAGGCTGGAGGCGAAATTTTCGCCGCCAATCAAGAATAAGGCCAACTGCTCCGCCAGGCGAGTGCCGGGTAAAGGAGCAGAGGCTAAAAATAGCTTCCTGGGAGGGAACAATGGACAGACGCCAGACAATCAAAATGCTTGGTGGTGCGGCGGCGATCGCCGGTGCCGGTTTTCCGGGGTTTGCTTTTGCGCAGGCTCAAAAGGAAATGGTCACGGTCGTGAAGATCGCCGGCATTCCGTGGTTCAACGCTCTTGAAAAGGGAATCCAGAAGGGCGCCAAGGACTTCAGCATCAATGCCACCATGGTTGGACCGGCGAACGTCGATCCGGCACAACAGGTAAAGCTGCTCGATGACCTGATCGCCAAAAAGGTCAACGTGATCGGCTTGGTGCCGCTGGACGTCAAAGTGTGCGAGCCGGTGCTCAAGCGCGCCCAGGCGGCCGGCATCAAAGTCATCACCCATGAGGGCCCCGAACAAGAAGGCCGTGACTGGAATGTCGAATTGATCGATTCCGTTCGCTTCGGTGAAGTGCAGATGGAGCGTCTCGCCAAGGACATGGGCGGCGAAGGCGATTACGTGGTTTATGTCGGGACGTTGACGACGCCGCTTCACAACAAATGGGCCGACGCCGCGATTGCCTATCAGCAGAAGAATTTCCCGAAAATGAAGCTCGTCGCCGACCGTTTCCCCGGCGCCGACGAGATCGATACCAGCCAGCGCACGACGCTTGACGTGATCAAGGCCTATCCGAACCTGCGCGGCATTCTCGGCTTCGGCTCGAATGGGCCGATCGGGGCCGGCAATGCGGTGCGTCAGCAACGCCTTGGCAAGAAGATCGCCGTGGTCGGCACGGTGCTGCCGAGCCAGGCGAAATCGCTCATCGCGGATGATACCATCCGCGAAGGTTTCCTGTGGAATCCCACCGATGCAGGTTACGCCATGGTTGCAGTTGCCAAGCTCGTGCTTGATGGCAAGCCAATCACGGATGGCGTCGATGTTCCCGGCCTCGGCAAGGCTGCGGTCGATGTGGCCGGCAAGCAGATCAAGGTCGACAAGATCATGCGGATCAACAAAGAAACCATCGACGGACTGATCGCCGGAGGACTCTAAAACTACACCAGTCCCAGCCGCCTCGTCGCGCTGCATTCCCGGCTTTCCGGCCGGGAATGCGATCCGCGTCGAGGCGATCGCTTGACAAGCGGTCCCATTACAGGACGAAGCCTTGACGACTTTCCTGGAGATGTCCGGCATATCAAAGCGTTTCGGCGGCGTGCATGCGCTTCGCGACGTCGATCTGACGCTGGAGGTCGGAGAGGTGCATTGCCTTGTCGGCGAAAACGGATCCGGCAAGTCGACGCTGATCAAGATCATTTCCGGCGTCGAGGCGCCGGAACCAGGAGGCCGGATCGTCATTTCCGGCAAGGAGTACCCAAAACTAAGCCCGGTCTACTCCACCCATTGCGGCATTCAGGTCATCTATCAGGATCTATCGCTATTCTCCAACCTCACCGTCGTCGAGAACATCGCCATGGCGCACCATCTTGGCGGCGTCCACACGGTGAACTGGTCCTCTATGCGGGCCATCGCCATGGCCACAATGGCGAAGGTCGGCGTTGAGGTCGATCCAGAAACAAAAGTCTCCGAACTCAGCATTGCCGGACGCCAGCTGGTCGCGATCTGCCGGGCCTTGGCGGCGGATGCCAAACTTCTCATCATGGATGAGCCGACGGCGTCGCTGACCCGCCACGAGGTCAACACCTTGATCAAGCTCGTCAGCGACCTGAAAAGAAGCGGTATCTGCGTCGTATTCGTGAGCCATCGCCTCGACGAGGTGCTTGAGATTGCCGAACGCGTGACGGTGTTGCGGGACGGCGCCAAGGTAGGCACCTTTGCCGCAGCGACCATCGACGGCAGCAAACTCAGTCACCTGATGACCGGGAAGGCTTTCGAGTATCAGAAACAGGTGCCCGACCTTGCCGTGGGTGCCGTTGTTCTCGAAGTCCAGGGCCTTGGCCGCGATGGTGACTACGACGATGTGAGCTTGCAATTACGCGCCGGAGAAGTCGTGGGGCTTACCGGATTGCTTGGATCGGGCCGAACCGAGCTCGCACTGTCGCTGTTCGGCATGAACCCACCCGATCGAGGCACCATGGCGCTTGACGGCCACCGCATCGCGCTGAACACGAATGCAGACGCGATCCGTCGAGGCATCGCCTACGTATCTGAAGACAGGCTTACACTTGGCCTCATCCTTGACCAGTCGATCACGTCGAACGTCACGCTGACTGTGTTGGAACGTCTCGCCGGCGCGTTCGGCCTGATTGGCGCACGCGCGCGGCAAAGCCATGTTGCGCGATGGGTCGCCGAACTCGGAATCAAGGTGTCTGATCCCAACAACGCGGTCAAGACGCTCTCCGGCGGCAATCAGCAGCGGATCGTGCTCGCCAAATGGATGGCGACCAACCCACGAGTGCTTATCCTTGATAGCCCAACGGTCGGTGTCGACATCCGCGCCAAGGATGGGATTTATGAGATCATCCGGCGGCTGGCCCGCGAGGGCGTCGCAGTGCTGATGATATCAGACGAAATCCCCGAGGTACTTTATCACAGCCATCGCGTGCTGGTGATGCGCGAAGGGCGTTTGACCGCTGACGTGATGGCCGCAGACACCTCCGAAGATGCGCTTCGGCAGGCAGTCAATGCCTGAATCGCGGTTTGCTTCATTTGGCAGGTTTCGGCGCAGCCATGAGTTCTGGCTGTTGATCGTGATCCTCGTGCTCTGCGCCAGCCTGGGCGCGGCGAACGGCCAGTTCCTGACCATGCAGAATCTGTTCGACCTGCTGACCTCCTACGCATTCGTAGGCATCCTCGCCCTCGGGCTGCTCGTGGTGCTGATCGCCGGCGGAATCGACATCTCCTTCACGGCGACGGCATCGGTGGCGCAATATGTCACGCTTACGGTGGCGAACGCATACGGCGCGAACTGGATCTGCGTTTTTGCGATCGCGATCGGCATTGGCGGTGCGCTCGGCGCCCTCAACGCGATCTTCATCCAGAAGCTTCGGATACCATCAATCATCGTGTCCGTCGCAACGTTGAACATTTTCTATGGGCTGCTGATTTTCTTCACGGGCGGTAAATACATCTATTCGTTACCCGACTGGTTCGCGACCGGGATATTCTGGTTCGAGTTCGATTGGGGCAAGGATACGTCCTACGGCGTCAACCTGCAGATCCTCGCGCTCGGGTTCTCATTTCTGTTCACCTGGCTCCTGCTCAATCGTAGCAATATCGGTCGTCAGATCTACGCCATGGGGGGCAATACCGATGCCGCGCAGCGACTTGGCTTCCATGTCTTCGGCCTCAACATGCTGGTCTATTGCTACATGGGGGTCATGGCCGGTATCGCCTCACTGGTCCAGGCGCAGCTTGCACAGTCCGTCGCTCCGACGGTGCTGGTGGGCAAGGAGCTCGATGTGGTTGCGGCCGTCGTGCTCGGCGGCGCCAGCCTGATGGGCGGCGTCGGCACCGTTCTCGGCACGTTTCTGGGGTTGGCACTGCTCGCCATCCTGCAGAATGGAATCATTTTGCTGGGCGTTTCGTCCTACTGGTCGCCATTTTTTGTCGGGTTGGTCATTCTGATCTCGGTCTCGGCAACAGCCTGGTCGCAGCGAGAACGGCGGACCCGGAGCGCGCGGCCATGAGAAATGAGTCCACCCTCGCCCTTCGCGGACGCCTGATCCGTTTTGCCGGCAGCGGGACGATCGCAACCCTGATGCTGTTGTTGGTCGCGCTCTGGTTGGTGTTCGCCATTACCATCGGCGACCGGTTTTTCTCCGTCAACACGCTGCAATCGATGGCCTTCCAGATGCCGGAGCTCGGCATCCTTTCGCTTGCGATGATGCTGGCCTTGTTATCTGGCGGCCTCAACCTTTCCATCATCGCCACCGCTAATCTCTCCGGACTGACCATTGCCTTCCTGCTGACGCACTACATTCCGGGCACTCAGGGCATTGCCTGGGCCGGCGTACAGGTGCTGGCGATTGCGGCAGGGTTTGCCGTCGCGGCACTGGTCGGCCTTGTCAACGGATTTGTCATCGCCTATCTCGGCGTTTCGCCGATCCTCGCAACGCTCGGCACCATGACACTCTGCAAGGGACTCGCGATCGGCCTGACGCGCGGCAATGTCATCTCCGGATTTCCGGAGCCCATTGTTTTCATCGGCAATGGAACGGTTCTCGGGGTGCCTTTTGCCCTGATCGTGCTGGCGCTCTGTGCGTTGCCCGTCGCGCTCATGCTAAACGCAACGCCCTTCGGGGCAAGGGTTTACATGATCGGCTCGAACGAGAAGGCAACCCGCTACTCCGGCGTCGATACCCGCGCCGTCCTGCTCAAGCTATATGTCCTCTCGAGCCTGCTCGCCGGTGTCGCAGCGGTCGTCATGCTGGCACGTTTCAATTCAGCCAACGCTGCATATGGCGAGAGCTATCTGCTCGTCACCATTCTTGCAGCAGTGCTCGGTGGCGTCGATCCATTTGGCGGCTTTGGCAAAGTCGGCGGATTGCTGCTTGCGCTGATAATCCTTCAGGTGATCTCCTCGGCGTTCAACCTTCTCAATCTCAGCCAGTTCCTCACTCTGGCGATCTGGGGTGGCATCCTGATTGCCGTTGCCGCGGTTCCTCATCTGGGCGGCAAAGCGCCCCGGTAGACAACGATGACAAGATCGGAAGCCTCTTCCCGGATCGCGGTTCTCGACATTGGCAAGACGAATCTGAAACTGCTGGTCGCGAGTGAGGACGGCTGGCCGCTCGAAGCACTTTCGATCCCGAATGTGCCGACTACGGCAGGACCATACCTCGCCTATGATCTTGCCGGGCTGGAAGAGTGGTTCCTCGACACTTTGGCCGTGGTGACGCAACGCCACACCATCGGCGCGGTGATCGCGACCGCGCATGGGTGTGGCGCCGTTCTTGTCGAAGGTGACGAGCCAGTGCTGCCGATGATGGACTATGATGCGGTCTCGCCGCCTGAGATCGACCAGGCCTACGCCAGGATTGCGCCTGCCTATGATGAAGTGTTTTGCGGTATCAGCGGCGCGATGCGGCTTGGCAAGCAATTGCTCTGGCAGGAAAGCGCATATCCCGCCGAATTCGCCCGCGCGAAAACCTATCTTACGACTGCGCAGTATTTCGCCTTGCGGCTCGGCGGGTGTG
Organism: Bradyrhizobium sp. LA2.1; assembly: GCF_040547725.1. Lineage (NCBI taxonomy): Bacteria > Pseudomonadati > Pseudomonadota > Alphaproteobacteria > Hyphomicrobiales > Nitrobacteraceae > Bradyrhizobium > Bradyrhizobium sp. LA2.1. Next base: position 138,708 of record NZ_JBEPQI010000005.1, on the reverse strand, counting down.
CTGCAAGTGAAATTTCACAGCTCGCGGCTCAGAGCCATATCTGGGACCTTTTCCACCATCAGCCTTCCTCCCTGATGCGCAAGCGCGGCTGGGACCGTCTTCTGCCGGAGCGGGCATCCGCCGGTGCGGTGCTCGGGAGGGTTTCGGAGGCCGTAGCCAAGCGTACCGGCCTGGCGCGCTCGACCGAAATCCTCTGCGGCGTGCATGATTCCAACGCCAACCTGTTCCGCTACAAGGCCGCCGGCATGGCCGATACCTCGATCCTATCAACAGGCACCTGGATGATCGGCTTTCAGCGCGGCCTCGCGCTAGACAAGCTCGACGCCACACGCGGCATGGTGCTCAATATCGATGTCGACGGTGAGAACGTACCCTCCACGCTGATCGCGACAGGCCGCGAATACGACTTGATCAGCGGAGACCACGACGCTTCTGATGCAGCCGTCCTCACCGCATTGCCGAGTCTACTGGCCCTTGGAACCCTGGCACTCCCCTCCTTCGTTGGGGATGATGGACTGTTCCCCGGTGCAGCTCACCGCGGACGCATTATCGGACCGCGGCCCGAGACGCCAGCCGAATGGCAGGGGTTGGCAGTCCTCTACGCCGCATTCAGCGCAAACCGCTGTCTAGATGCGCTTGGCAGCTCGAAACACATCGTCATCGACGGTGGCTTCGCCGCCAACCTGCCCTTCGCGCGCGCTCTGGCCGCGTTGCGGCCATCGCAGAGCGTCTCGGTGAGCCAATCTCGGGATGGAACGGCGCTCGGCGCGGCGCTGCTGTGGCGGAGATTTTCGCATACGATTCCGGTTTCGAGCGTGGTGCTTGAAGCTGTCACGCCGCTCGGCGAGGATGAGGGCAAACGCACCCTTTCCGCCGCCTATCAATCCTGGATTTCTTTTTCGGAGCACCCATCATGACAGACCGCAATCATGCCGATCTCCGCCAGGGCATCGTCGATACCTGCAAGGAGATGAACCGAAACGGTCTCAACCAAGGGACTTCCGGCAATCTTTCGCACCGGATTCCAAACGGCATGCTAATCACACCGACAAGCTTGCCCTACGAGCGCATGCGGTCAGAAGACATTGTCGCGATGGATTTTGCCGCGAATTACCAGGGCAACCATCGCCCTTCTTCAGAATGGCGTTTCCATCGCGATATTCTGCGAGCGCGGGCCGACATAAACGTCGTGCTTCATACGCATTCCACCTTCAGCACCATTCTCGCCGTGCACGAGCGTGGCATTCCCTGCTTCCACTACATGGTCGCGGTAGCCGGTGGCAACGATATCCGTTGTTCGCCTTATGCCTGCTTCGGCACACAAGCGCTGTCGGATTATGCCGTCAATGCGCTCGAAGGACGAAATGCCTGCTTGCTCGGCCATCATGGCTTGATCGTAACGGCGCAGACATTTGAAAAGGCGCTTTGGCTTGCCGTGGAGGTGGAGACCCTGGCGAAGATGTATGTCCACGCGCTGGCGATCGGCGAACCTCCGCGCCTCAGCGAGACCGAAATGGCACAGGTCCACGAACAGATGAAACGCATGGGCTACGGCCAGGCGCCCGATCTTGACGACGTCGGTGATGTTCCACGCGCCATGCCTCAGTCGAAACTGGCGCCACATTGACTCAGAGTGTCGTTGAACGCGGCTAGTCTTCTCTTCGCTAAGGAAACTTGCAAGCAACTCTACCAGCCGCTGGTGATCAAGCGAAAATTGTCAGACAGCGTGCCAATATCCCTTGTGAATATCGAACTTCACGGCGCCGTCGTCACGCATCTTCAACAAGAGCGATTGGCAATCGTCCTCATGCTTTATGTTCACGCGCTTCATGATTTCGAAAACCTTCAGAGGCTTTTCGCCAAGGGCAATCAGAATCTTGTCTCGATCAGTCATTGGGGCTCCTTGTATCGGCATCGGCGACGGTACGCGTTGTACAGATCGTCTGCAACGGCCGCGTTCGCTTGACGAGGTCCGTTCCGGGTCACCAGGCCCGAAGCTGCCGCGCCAATACAACAGCACGGAGCGAGCTTCGCTACCCCCAGCGCGACGACCACACCGGATACGTGCTCTTTTCGTTCGTGCACAGCCCGCGAGGGTGTCAGGCGGGCTCGCCTACTGATGAGTGGGAGGTGACAGCATCCACGATCCTTGCCTTTCCGGCCGACGGAAGCGGTTTCCGCATTTGATGATGAAGTCGGACATCTCCGGTAAAGCGGAAGTCAGCCATAACGCCAATTATGTCGGCTGAGGGCCATGAGCAGACGTACTACGCTCGTTCAACGCGGATCGAACTGTGCGCCTTCCAAAAGGTACCGAAGCGCTCACCACCGGCTTCGTTTCGCCCATATTGCCTCACCAATGAGGCAGGATATTCGTGGCTCCCTTTCGGTCACCGAAACGATCCGGTCCCTGGGCACGCCGCCGGCAACCTCGAGCACGAGCTTTGTTCGGATCGCCTCCTTGAACCCGTCACGGCTTCTGATCGTCACCATAAACGAGCCTGACCCGCCAATCACACAATCCTCGTAATAGAGATCGAGGTCGTCGATGTCCATTTGCGACGGAAGCCTTCCTTCGAGCATGATCGGCAATCCGTTGATGGTAATGCCCCTTGCCAGCGCCGCATCACGTGCGATGGTAACTGGGCTTCCGTCGTTGTTCACGCCATCGCCGGAAACGTCGATCACACGCCGCAGTCCACGATACGGATCCGCATCGAACAGCGGCAATGCGAAATTTATCGCGCCAGAGATCGAGGTGCGTGAGCCCATGCGAACCGGCGCTTTCGCGATTTCCGCCGCCACCGCAGCTGCAGATTCGCGGCTGTCGATCAATCTCCACGGCACGATGATTTTCTGATCGTTCGGTCCAGACCATTCCACATAGACCAGGGCCAACCTTCGGTTCGGCCCGGCCTTGAGCGCCTGGAGAAATTCGTTGGAAACGATGGCCTCCGCGTAACCCTCGCGCTGAAGCAAAAGCTCGCCAGGATCCATTGAATAGGAGACATCAACAGCAAGAACGAGTTCGACATCGACCGATGGCTGCTCGCTGCCGGCAACCACTCGGTACCCCGAATTGAGGGCGGCCGTGTTGGCGACTTCACCTCCGGCGATCGCTCCGGCGATCAATGCCGCTGCGATGGAGACACGATGAAGCATGGTGGCCTCGCTGCTGGTTCCTCTTCATGGTGGCAGAGACGCCGCTGCCTGATCGATCGGTCCAGTGCCGGGTGCGGATTGATGCGAGCGCGCAAAGACGAACCGAGATGTCACATGTATTTCGGAGGCGGCTTTGCCGTCCTGGCCGATGAGGATCAATCCGGCGCCGCCATTTGCTACATTCAGAACAATCGGCTCGCCACTCCACGTCTTGATTGGCTCCATTCCGATGATGAGAAATTCACCGATAGGCTGGTCAAGATATTGGATGCGCAATTGCGGGCCGACTTCGGCTGCCGCGAGTTCGAAGCCGAGCTGTCGAGCACGCGCGTAAACATCAGCCAAGGTCACAGTATCGGACGTGAATCCAAGCTGGGCTGGCGATACGAGGACAAGCTCCACGTCTGTCTTGCGAGAGCCAAGGATGAATGTCGGTCGAGCAAGTATTTCAGCGGCCTGCCCCCCGATACCGCAGCCCATGCCGTCCAGCTTATTGCGCAGTCCAAGCGGATCAGCGAAGGTACCAATGGTAATGGTCTTCCATGTCGCCACATCGCGGCCGGACTGAATGAGTTGCTGGGACACTTCGGCGGGGCGCGTCTTGAGCTTCAGCTGGTTTTGCAAGACATCGCGAGCCGTGCATTGAGCCCGCGCTGGATTGGTTGCGAACTGAACGATGCAGGCCGCGCACAGTATCGACACAATGAAGTAACGGCTGCCCCGGCGCGCGCGCGAATGACGGTCGACTCCGCCGCAATGCGCCCTTCCCGCTGTGATGGCTATCGAAAATCTCTTCCGCATTTGCAATCTCGCGAGAAGAAAGAGACCACCGTCTGGCACTGGACACACTCTGCGCCCTGTGAGCGCGGTGCAGCTTTCTCGGTATCGCGTTATTCGGTTACCGCGGGCTCAGGGCAGCGGCTCTCCGGTTGTCAACGTAGTGCAGGTCTGCGGGAAAACCGTACGAAAAGGCACGATAAAGGACGAAATCGGGCTCTGCCGCTGCCTTGAGACGCACTTTCCGGTCCGCTAAGATCAATGGCGGGAGGTGTGCGCATGACCTGCCTGCGGCTGAACGGATACACGCTCAATTTGGATCAGGCGCAGGTATTTGACCTGCACGGCCAGGCCGTTGAGCTGCGGCCTCAGGCTCTGGCAGTGTTGCTTGAATTGGGGCGCCGTCCCGGAGAGCTGGTTACAAAACTCGATCTCGGTGCGCGAGTGTGGCCGGGCGTTTCGGTCACCGACGACTCGCTCGTGCAATGCGTGGTCGAGATCCGGCGCGCGCTCGGTGACAGCCGGCAGCAAGTCGTGCGAACGATGCCACGACGTGGTTACCTTCTGATCGTTGACGCGGCCGACACGGCGCCGCGCGATGTGCGAAGATTCTATCGCCTGGCCGCCGCCCTTGCGATGGTGGCAGTCGCGATCGTGGTGGTCTGGCAACTTCTACTGCTCGGCGCCGGCTCCGGGCCCCCCAAGGTACACAACAGGATGGTGGCCGACGTTGCAGTTCTACCCCTGCGCGTACTTAACACCTCTCAGGAAGGCAGTCCGGACGGCAACGGATTAGCCTACATGATTGCCTCCGAACTTGCGCGCAACCCCGACCTGCACATCGTCTCAACCCTCGCCACAGCCGAACTTAGCGGCAAGAACCTGTCGCCGGCGCAGATCGCTGCGATGACCCGCGCTCGCTACCTTGTGGATGGCAGCGCAGAGAGACGCGGCGACCGGCTGCAGCTCCACGTGCAATTGATCGATTCCGGCAACAACCGCATCGTCTGGAGCGGCCGGTTCGAGCCCACTGCGCAGGACCTACCCGACGTTACTGAAACGTTGATTTCTCGGATCAGCGCCTCGCTTGGTGCAACCGTGCGCGAGTCGGACCGGGCGGCGTTACGGAGCCGCGCGCCGGCCTCGCTTGATGTGCATGCGCGCGTGCTGCGTACGCTTGCGCTGACCATGGCACCAAGTTCCGAGAGCCTCCGCCAAGCGCGGCAGGAACTCGAACTGGCGGTCCGCCTTGATCCGAACTACGCGCCCGCGTGGACGGGACTCGGACTGGTGAAGAAGATGCTGATTTTTGGCCATCACGATCCTGGGCTCAGTCGTCAGGACTTGCCGCAGGCGATCGCCGACGTCAGGCGCGCGATTGCGCTGGACCCGCTGCGTGCCAGTTCGTGGCGAGTGCTGTCCTTAGTAACCGACGCAGGTCAGGACCCTGAGTCAGCGGTGAGCGCGGCCGAGCGGGCGATCGAGCTCGGCCCTGGCGATCCGGACAACTGGGTCGTCCTTGCCGGTGCATTGCATTATGCCGGTCGAACCCAGGCAGCGATTGAAGCCTTCGAGAAGGCGATCTCCTGGAACCCGGTGCGCCCAGCACACTACGCGCTCTACGGGGCAAGGCTGCGCTATTCCGTGCAGGATTACGAGGATGCGCTGCGTTTCGCCCGCGAATGTATGGATCGAACACCTGCGATAGGTGTCTGCAAGGCGGTCTGGCTATCGTCGCTTATTCGTACCGGCCATGCCGCCGACGCGGAGGCGGCGTGGCCCGCTTTGGTCGCGGCCGCACCCTCTTTGCAGACGTACCGGATGACGCCGCGGAATACGCCGATGGCTCTGGCGGTTGATGAGGACCTCGACAGACTTCGCAAGAGCAACACCTCGGCAATGGCCCAGTAAAGCTTCAGGCGCGTGAACCTGATGTGATCATTCCAAGTTGGCCTTTTTCGGCGCAGAAGCGGCTTCGAGGCCGTTCCGGATGGAGTGATCCGCGTCGCTTTGCCGTTTGAGGCCGGTGTCAGCTCGTTCTAAGGGCCAACGGGCGACGTCCAGAAGCTACCAACTGAAGTGGGCTTTATTCAACTGTCTCTCTTCAATTTCGACATGACATCATCTCCGCCCGTGAGAACGTATCGGAGCGCGTACCCGATCAGCCAAGACGCCGCCGCTAGGCCCAGGCCAACCATTGCGAGATAGATGTTGATTCGATCCCAGGCGAAGCCAGCCGCAATAAGCGTCATCCATGCTTGCGCTACCGACCTGCCGCAGGTGCATGCCGCGCCTACGCGCGCCCAGGTGCTCTTGGCGGCCGAGGGGATGCGACGCAGATCGCGCGCTGCTCGAACTGTGGCTGGACGACGCGGTAGCCTGATGAGGCGTTCGCGAATTTGTGTGCGTGTCAGTCGCGGAGCTCGCCATCAATATCTGGACTCTCCGGTTCCACGCGCCATAATGAGGCGATGGACGGGATATCCAAAACCTTAAATTGTGCGCGTTGCGGCAAGCCGCTAGTCCTGATAGCGCGACCGGATGGCAAGGGCCCACTCCGGCCGACATGCTTGCATTGCGAGGAAGCCGATCCGATCACGTCGCCCGAGGTCGCCAGGTGGTTTGCTGGGGAATTGCAGCCGCCGAAGGGATAGGCCGTGAGGATCGCTGCCATGGCCGTGACTGCCGCATAGTGCCGAGCTTGAGATGCTCGGGGACGACCGTCGTTGGCCTCAATTGTGTCGACAAATTACGGTACTGATTCGCCAGTGAGCCAGCGTCTCGCAATCGGTTGGTCCTTTGGCCTCTGAACTCACAAGTCACCGACGCGAGTGGCGTGCAATGGGGCCCGGCCCAGCCGGGCCTTTTGTCCTTTGTGAATTATGTGCACTCACTGCACCCTGGGCCCATCGCGACCGAGGACCCTCGTTGGCGCGAACTCACAAATATTCGGCCTGAACTGCCAAGATACAAACTGCCCTTTTTACTATGGCGACCCAGTTGGCCCAACGCACGGGGTGCACTTCGACCGGGGATCGATGACCAATGCGCGTCTTTTTTAGTTGCTTGTTTTGCGGGACGCTTCACAGCGCTATCCAAATAAGGCGGCCGGTCGTGGCAAGCGGGCGCTTCGATTGCAAAGCGTGCGGGCAGACACTGCATCGATGGTGGGCCGTATACGACTTTACAGATTGGAAGGGGCCGCTCGACCAGTAGCGGGCGCGGCCAATCCGGGTCGCCGCACCTTGCCGGCCCCGCTCAAATGCGCCTATGCCCGTCCTCACCCGCCGGCGCGATCCGCACCGCAGCGATTGCTGGCACATCCACTTTGACGACATCACGTCGGCAGCATAGCAAAAGCCGTCGGAAACCCCAGACTCGTCCGAGGTTTGGCAATGGCAGTGCGGCTTCTATCCCGGCTCGAAGCCCGGCGAGCACTGCAAAGGCTCGGCGCCGTCGTTCGAGGCGGCTCCCGCGCGGCGTTCGAGGTGGCATGGAGCGAATATCTGCCCAAAAGCACAGAGGCCAATTTCCGGGCCTCGCGCGTTCATGAGGCGTGGACTCGCGAGAAATACGCGCGCTTTGATTGCGGCGAACGGATACCGTCGGACTGGTGTCAGCATGGCTGAATCCGATGGTTGCTTACGCCGCTTTGACACTCGGATCGTGCTGCCCAGCGGCACCGAGCTCATCACGTTGCCCGATGCGATCCGGCACTTCAGCGAGACGGTGCCGAAACGCGAGCACAAGCACCCGCGCGTACTTCTCGCCGCCACCGCGCTGACCGACGCCGCCGAGGGCCGAACCGCGCAGCGATCGCCTCGGATACCGCTGCGCACCTCCTATCGTCCGCATCTCAACATATCCTCGGATTGTCGCCATTGTCGCAAATGCGGCCGGGCACGCCCCGGACCGACGGACCGAACCATATTGGAATGCCCTCCCAGACAATCCAGCAGCCGCCGGGGCCGGTATTGAATATATGACAGGGCTTGCCGTACACCGTGATGCGCGTTGGCCCGGCTGCGAATTTCTCGCGAGCCACGGCGGTCGTTGTAAGGACGGTGATCGCAATCAATCCAGTCGCCAAGAACTTGATTGTGGTCATCGAGCTTGTCCTTTTGACCCTTGATGGGGGCTGCGACCTTAGCCTGTTTCCTGGGCCAGTGGAGGACCGGATGCGCTTGCTCGTTCGCATCCTGCCTGACGAAGCTCACAGTAGGTAACGGCAAGGACCTATTTGCCCAATCGTCGCAAAGAGTGGCGTTTGGCGCCGGAACGAGGACAAGAGCAAGACGCCCCGGCTCTGTGATTTATTGGGCCTCAAGCGCTTCACGCCGCACGATCTCCGCCGAACGGCGCGCGTCGGCGGTCAAGGCGTCAAGTAAAGCGCGAGCCACGCCAGTCGATTAGACTATTAGGCTCGTAAAGAAGGGCTTGGTTATCTCGACGACCGAGGGTTCTCTCTCATCAGGAGTGGCGGCGGTGACAAACTCGCTTTTGCAGTTAAAGCAGCGCCAAAGGTCATGGATTTCTTGGGCATTGACGCGCTCACGCCACTCTAGATGGACCAACCCAGAACCACATTGAGGGCATTTTTCTGGATGGGGCGTCGAGAAGATTGATGCCATGTGGAACCTCCCTCGTTTTCGGCGCAGCGTACGACTGTCTGGGCACCTTGGAATTGATCCACAACAAACAATTTGCCCATTTGTCATCGCCGGGGGGCTTCCAGGCCCGGGACCGTCGAGTGCTGGCGCGCGCCCTCCGCAATCGGGCCTTGCCAGTTGGTACACAAAGGGCGGCGATGTGGCGCATGTCGAATACGGAAGCCATGATCTTCATGGGTTGGAACGCCCAGGGCCCGCATAAGGTTAGATAGATTGCGCACCATCGCGGCGGCCTGACCGCACGCTGGATTGGAGGCAGCACATGAAAATCGTGGACGAAGGCGGCGAGATCATCGCAACAGCATCCGATGACCATACTTTAATCGGCGGCCACCACCGCCTCGCAGTGGCGGCCAGCCTCGGTAAAAGACTGTTCTGGCGAGATACCGGCGAACCAGTGAAGCTTGATAACTTCTTCAAGCATTATGGAAGTTCTCTTCGACTACAGCTTGAGCCGCTCGCCGAGCGTACGTTGTTCGGTGCATCGCAACAACGCCAACGAGGATTTTTGTCAACGCGCATTCCTGGTTTAATTTTATGCGGTCCCGTACACAAAGGCGGCGCGCGATGTGGCGCAAGTGCGACAATCGATCACTCCGACTTGCCGAATATCTCCAGCTGACCAAGGCGTCACATCATATGTCGAAGGTGTCTTACAAGGCGTTTGCTGCGACTTGGGGCAAACGGCGAGGTGATGGTCGAGCTAGGAGTTAGCAAGGACCAGTGGGATCACATTGCTCGCGGAGATCGTGTCGAATTTAAAGGGCGCGGATACGGGAAGCGCACGGGCAAGAATGGTAACGCCCGCAAGGTGCCGGTCGAGCGGCGCGCCTTGGCCGCCTGGGTCGAGCCTGTGTCACGTCGCGAGATCTGGTCGCTTCAAATGACCAATTGCGCGGGCCCGCCGCCGATCTATCAGGTCTGCCTCTTCACGATTTCAAATCCCTTTGCGTGCAATTCCAGCAGTATGCCCTGTGCCAAGTGCGTGCACTCTTCAGACTTGATCCAGTGCGGACTTCTCCAATCCGGGTCGTCTTCCTTTGGGTAACTGGTGAAGGCGGAGCGAATGGCGGCTTCGATCACGTCGATGGGATTGTCCGACATCTGCATCCCTCACGCATTTGGCGAAATAGATCAAAATCCTGGGAATTAAAGAACAAGCCCAGCCGGACACTCACCCGGCGGCCCTCTCCGTTCAGAAGAACGTCACCGCCATCAATGGTTTGATCTAGGTCAACGCTGTGCCTCGGGCTCAGGCACGTGAACGGATCGCACTGAATTTAACGCGGTATGATGAATTGCAAATATATTCATACGGCGCGGTCGCGCGGTCCCGGCACTTGCCTCTGGCCCTCACAAAGGACCCGGAACTGGACCAATGACCGCACCCGGCGCGGCGTCACGGGGCCAGAGAGGGCTGCGGTAATGCCGAGAGCGGTCGTCGGCAGGCGGTCGCCATCGTTTCAAGCGCCCGGCAAATCAGGAGGCGAAGCCGCCGGTACCGCCGCTTTGACCTCCGCCAGCGCCGCTTGCAAGGCGGCTTCCTTAGTGTGGTCGAGAGAAGTCTTTAGCACCGTGCCGCCTTCGCCTTTTAGCCTCTCAAGAACCTTGTCTGCCGTGACTTTGCGCACCAGTACGAAGAGCGCTGCGGTTCCGGGTTGAACGGCGGCAGCGGTCTCTTTCATCCATTTGTCGTTGATGCCGACATCCGTTAAATATCCGCTGAGTGTGCCGGACGCGACGCCAAGGGCAGCACCAGCAAGCGGCATCAAAAAGATCAGGCCAATCAGCGTGCCCCAAAAGGCGCCAGTAGCCGCACCAGCAGCCGTGGTATTGATCAGTTGATTTAGTTTGATGTTTCCGTTGCTGTCTTTCACCGCGATCACGGCATCGCCGAGTTCGATCAAATACTCCTTCTGCATGGCCAGCAATTTTTGACGAACTTCCTCCGCCTTCGCCTCGGTTGGAAATGCAATTACGACAAGGTCGCTCATCTGTTCTGCTCCTCTACTCGAACGATTGCTGCCCATGCGAGAGAGGATGCGCCCGGTCGCGCGGGACAGGCAAGCCGCTACGGATAGCGGATGACGGCGCTCCGGGCACAACGGAAGGCGGCGGGCACACCCGGCACGGGCGGACCGGCTCGCGAGAACCGACAAGATGAGGCGTCAGGGTTCGAGTCAGGAGACCGCTAACGCCTCTCCCCACACGACGCAGATTTGCGATATCAGCAAAAAATGAGCCGCGCGCGGAAATCAGACGCCCCAACGCAGAGCAGCGGTCTGCACCGGGGCATCCCATAATGCCGTGGCTTTGCGATCGAGCACAGATACGGTGATCGAGACACCGGCCATGTCGAGGGATGTGACGTAGGAACCGGTCAGGAAGCGCGTCACCGTGATCCCCGCGCGATCCAGAGTCCGCTTTGCGGCATTGACCATCAGATAGAGTTCGATCAGAGGCGTCGCACCAAATCCGTTAATGAGAAGCAGCACTTCACTGCCCTTGCTCGGCGCAAGATCCTTCAGGATCGCGTCGAGCACCTCGGCGGCGATCGCATCGGCGGAAGCCAACGGTACCCTGCGCCGGCCAGGCTCGCCATGAATGCCGACGCCCATTTCCATTTCATCGTCGGCCAACGTGAAATTTGGCCGTCCGGCGGCCGGCACAGTGCATGGCAATAGAGCTACCCCCATCGAGCGCGTACGCCGGTTGACTTCATCGCCGAGCGCCTTGAGCGCGGCAAGCGGCATTCCGGTCTCGGCAGCGGCGCCGACCATTTTTTCCACGATCAACGTTCCAGCGACACCGCGACGACCGGTCGTGTAGGTCGACTTTTCGACCGCCACGTCGTCGTTCGTCACCACGCTTGCGACTTCTCGGCCGGCCATCTCGGCTGCCATGGTGAAATTCATCACATCGCCTTCGTAGTTCTTGACGATGAACAGCACACCTGCGCCGGTGTCGACGGCCTCCGCAGCCTCGATCATCTGATCTGGCGTCGGCGAGGTGAAGACCTGGCCAGGACAAGCCGCGTCGAGCATGCCCAGGCCGACAAAGCCCGCATGCAGCGGCTCATGTCCCGAGCCGCCTCCCGAAATCAGCGCGACCTTGCCCGGTTTCAACGTGCGACGGCGCACAAATTTGCGCTCGGCGCCGAGAAGCAGGATATCCGCGTGCGCTGCGGCGAGGCCGTCAAGACTTTCTTCGAGTACAGTATCGGCGCTGTTGATCAGCTTTTTCATGAGCGTTCTCCCAGTCCGGTCTAAAGTTCGATTCAATGGCTAACCGACGCTTTCCGCAAAGCGCGCGAGCTGCGCGGCTAAATCCACGATGAGCTGCTCGAGCGCACGATTCTTCTTGTCGTCACCAAGTTCAGGAACGGTCACGGTAATGACACGCGTGCGCGCTTCGCGGTGGGGTGCGCGCAGTCTTCCGGGGTGCGCGCGGCCATACGCATCGAGAAATGCCGCACGCTCGGCGCTGGACAGATGGCAGACGTCGAAGATGACCGCGACATGCTTCGCCGGGATCGGCACCAGATAAGCCGGATTCGTGATTTGACTCACGAACGAACGATTCTTGCCCAGCGCCGCCGCAAGCTTCAGGCGCGTCCCCGAGGGCCGATTGTCGAGTACCTTTCGCAGGATTATTTTGTATTCTGCGACATTCTTGTCACCGGGCGTGTCCTTGCCGACATCGTCCTTCATGAACTCACCTTTGCGATTGCGGCCTTGAGCCGTGCGACGGCAATCGGCGACACAGAGAGAGTTGTCAATCCGGTCGCGAGCAGCGCCGCCGTGAGGTGAGTGTTGGCCGCGGCGTCGCCACAGAGCGAAACCTCGACGCCACGCTTTAGCCCGGCCTCGACGGTCGCGGCTATCAGTGCCAGCACAGCCGGATTGCTGGTATCATTGAGGTCAGCGACTGCGCCGATGTCGCGCGCCGCCGCCATGGTGTACTGGGTTAGATCGTTCGAACCGATGGAATAGAATGCAGCGCCAAAATCCGCTGCACAGAGCGCCGCCGCTGGAACCTCGACCATAATGCCGAGCGGCGGTCGAGCGCAGGCAACTCCTTTCGCTTGGAGGGCTGTGAACTCCGCGTCAAGTATTTCGTTCGCGCGGTCCAATTCCGACGGGACCGCAACCATGGGCAACATCACTTTCAGCGTGCCATGGACAGCCGCACGGCAGAGCGCGCGGAGCTGCATGCGAAACACCTCCGGCCGCGCGAGCGAGAGGCGGATACCGCGGAGGCCGAGAAACGGATTGCTCTCACCTTCGACCGTCAAACCGGGAACCTGCTTATCTCCGCCTGCATCCAAGGTCCGGATCGTCACCGGCTTATCTTGGGCCCAGACGAGAATGTCTCGATAGACCCTGTATTGCGTTTCCTCGTCCGGCAGGCCGTGGGCCGCCTCGAACAGGAATTCCGTGCGTACAAGGCCGATGCCGTCGCAAATTGCGGAATCAAGGTTTGCAAGGTCTTCAGGCCCGGCGACATTGAGCAGAACCGCTATCCGCCGACCATTGGCGACGAAGGCAGGCGCAAGGCTGGTCTCCTCGGCGACAGCCAGTTCGGCCTTCGCAGCCGCCATACGCAGCTCAAAGAGACGGATGGTCTCCGGCTCCGGATCGAAGATGACCCTTCCGGCGTCGCCGTCTACCAGCGCCAAGACTGGTGGCTGTCCATGCCACGACAACGGACCTAATCCAACGACCATCGGCGCCCCGCGCGCACGCGCCAACATCGCGACATGCGAGGAAGGTGAGCCACTGGCCAGCGCGATCGCGCCGCCTTGCGACCAGTCAGTAGCAAGAAAGGTCGAAGGCGTGATATCTTCAGCCGCAACAATCGAACCGCCCGCGATTCCGGCGACAACGTCCACACCGCCCAGATGCGCAAGCACGCGATCGCGGATATCAACGATATCAACGGCCCGGGCACGGAAATATTCATCTTCAGCCGCGCGATAGCCGGCGATCTCTAGGTCGAGTGCCCGGCGCCAGGCATGGTCGGCAGCGATCCCGATCGCGATAAGTTCATATGCCGTATCTGTTAGTGCATCGTCTTCCAACATGGCGGCCTGGAACTCCAGAATGTCTGCCGCCTCACTCTGAATCGTCTTGATCTGCTCGGCGAGTTGCGCCCTCGCCCCCCCAATCGCCGCCCGTAGCGCTGCAGCCTCCTGCTCCGGATCCTCGCTCGCCATTCGCCCAGCCACGGCCGCAGTCAGCACGGCGACCGGCCCGAACGCGAGGCCCGGCGATGCGGCACGGCCGATAAGTTGGATCTCTGCCACTGCCGTTAAGCCTCACCAAAACCGTCATGCACAAGCGCAAGCATGGCAGCAAGCGCCACCTCTCCGTCCGGTCCGGCGACCCGGAAATGCAGCGTCGCCCCCTGCGGAGCTTTTACACGCATCACCTTCACCGGACTCTTGGCATCCGTCCAAGGCCCGTCTCCAGAGAGGGCGAGTTCGATCTTTGCGGCAAACCTCTTCGCACACTGCGTGAGCTTGACCGACGGCCGCGCATGAAGTCCGACCTTGTTGACGAGAACCGCCGAGGCGGTCAGCGGCACCGACGTCTCACCTGCCCGGCTTGCGTGGGCATCATGCATAGAATTCCTCCGCACTACGCTTGACGGCTGCGAGCGATGAGCCACCCGAGGATTCCGTCGCTGCAATCACCGCTCCTTCGACCACCGGAGCATTGCAGACGACGACGCGCGCCCTTCGATCTTCAGCCAACATTTCCACCGCCATCTCGGAATTTGTCTCCGCTCCACCGAGATCAACGAGCACAGCCACACCTGCTGCGGACCACGCCGCCTCGATCGCTTCCAGGATTCCAGCAACATTCGTGCCGAGCCCTCCATCGACATCGCCGCCGGTCCAGGCGAGCGGCACCGCATTGCCCACCATCTGGCGCACCATATCTGCCGCGCCTTCCGCTATCTTGGGCGAATGTGAAACGATAACGATTCCGACATTGCCGCCATTTGGATTGTTCATGACCTTGCCTCGAATTCCAATACTTTGACTGCAGCCCCGATCAACAGGGACGTTGAGCGCGAACCGGGGTCCATGTGACCAATGGAGCGTTCGCCGAGAAAAGAAGCCCTGCCGCGAATAGCGAGCATCGGCGTCGTGCGATCGGCCGCCTGCACCGCTTCTAACGCAATCGCCCGCGCATCGCCGCCTGCAGCTAATACCGCTTGCACGGGCACCAGGACATCCAGCAAGGTTTTCTGTCCTGCCTCCGAGCGTCCGCGCGCCTTTACGGCATTGATTGCCATATCCGTAGCCGCGACAAACTCCGCGCGTGTTGGCTGCTCTGGAAGCGCCTTGCCCAACTCCATGAAGAAGGTGCCAACCAGCGGCCCAGAGGCTCCGCCAACCTTCATGACCAGCGTCATTCCGATCGACTTCAGCATTTCTGGCAGAGACTTGTCCGCAAGGCCGGGCAACGTCGCGAGCACGGCCTCGAAGCCGCGTTTCATGTTCAGCCCATGATCGCCGTCACCGATCGCCTGGTCGAGGCTGGTCAGTTCGTCGGCGTGCTGGATCACCGATTCCGCAAGCGCCCGCACCAGATTCTCCCTAGAGGTCCGATCGAGACTCATGCCGCGACCCTCCCGCCGGCCGCATCGAAGAACAGCGGCCTGTTAAGGCGTAGCGACACGACGTCGCCGACGTCTAACCTCGCCTCAGGGTCCGCCAACGTCACGACAGGTTGGCCGCCGAGATCGAGATGGACATGGCTCTGGTCGCCGAGATGTTCGACCCGCGTGACGGTGGCCGACACGTCCCCGCCGCTGCGTGCGATCGCCAGGTGCTCGGTACGAGCGCCAATCGTCTTAACGCCGGGCGGAACGCCGGCAAATAGAGTTGCCGGCAGCAGGTTGATCATCGGCTGGCCGAGCCGGGCAGCGACATAGGCGTTGACCGGGTTCTCGTAAATCTCGCGCGGCGTGCCGATCTGCATCAGCCGCCCGGCCTCCATCACGCCGATGCGCGATGCCATGGTCATAGCCTCGGTTTGATCGTGGGTGACGTAGAGGATCGTCGCGCCGAGATCGATCTGGATGCGCTTAAGCTCCAGGCGCATTTCACCGCGCAGCTTGGCATCGAGCGAAGAAAGCGGCTCGTCCATCAGGTAGATCGAGGGCGAGCGCACCAGAGCGCGGCCAATCGCAACGCGCTGCATCTGCCCGCCCGACAACTGGGTCGCCTTGCTGTGGAGCTTGGCCTCGATATGGAGAAGACGCGCAACCTGTTCGACCTTTGCGCGAATTTCGGCCTCCGGCAGGCGCCGAGTCGGCGCGCGTAGCGCAAAGGCCATGTTCTCGAACACGGTCAGATGCGGGTACAACGAATATTGCTGGAATACGAAGGCGACGTCGCGATCCGCCGGCGCATCACTGGTCACATCCCGTCCGTCGATGCGGACCGAACCGCTGTCGGGCGCCTCTAATCCGGCAACGAGACGCAGCGTCGTTGTCTTGCCGGCGCCGGTCGGCCCCAGCAACGCAACGAATTCGCCATCTCCAATGGTGAGGGACAGATCGACGACGGCTTGCGTCTTGCCAAACGCCTTGGAGACCGCCCCGATCTCGACTTCAGCCATGCTTGCCTCCCTCGTGCAATGCGGTGCGTATTGCCCGTCCCGACCCCTGGTCGAAGAGCGACAACGTATCGGGCCGAAAATCGAGCCCGACATTCATCCCAATCCGAAATGGCATGCTGGCGGGCGAGCGGGCCTTGAGAGCGCCGTAAGGCGTCGTCACCGTCACGATCTGCGTCGTGCCGAGATATTCCGACCCATAGATCTCGCCCCGCACCATGCCGCTATCGGAAAAACGCACATGCTCGGGTCTGACGCCCAGGACAAGGTCGCTCTCCACCAGAGCCTCGCGTGCGGTGGGTATCGCAACGTCGCGGTCCCCGAGCCGGATCGCCTGCGCCCCGGCTTGCAGGCTGCCGCGAAACGGCAGGAAATTCATCGCTGGAGAACCGATGAAGTCCGCGACGAAGAGCGAAACAGGCCGGTCATAAATGTCGCGCGGACTCGCAATCTGCTCGACCACGCCGTTGTTCATCACCGCAATCAGGTCCGCCATTGCCATGGCCTCCAGTTGATCATGCGTGACGTAAACGGTGGTCGCGCCAAGCCGGTCATGCAGCGCGCGCAATTCCTGGATCATCGCCTCGCGCATCTCGGTATCGAGCGCTCCGAGCGGCTCGTCCATCAGGAAGCACTTCGGCTTGCGGACGATCGCCCGCCCAAGCGCGACGCGCTGACGGTCGCCGCCGGTGAGGGTCGAAACCGACCGATCAAGGAGGTGGGAGATACGCAGGATCCGAGCGGCCTCCACCACGCGCCGGTCGCACTCCGCGGCTCCGATCCCCTCGCATTTGAGCGGAAAGCCGATATTGCGCCGGACATTCATGTGCGGATAGAGTGCAAATAGCTGGAAGACGAAGGCGATATCTCGCGCGGAGGCACGGTTCATCGTCACGTCCTCACCGTCGAGCCTGATCGTGCCGGATGTCGGCAATTCCAGTCCTGCAATCATCCGCAGCGTTGTCGTTTTGCCGCAGCCGGACGGCCCAAGCAGACAAAGGAACTGGCCGTCATCCACCGTAAAGCTCGCGCCCTTGACTGCGTGAAACTCTCCAAAGGATTTGTTGAGCGCTTCGACCCTGATCTGTGCCATCGAGCGCTACTCCCGGACCTTCGAGACGATCATGAACATCACCGTCCCAAAGAGAGTGACCGCGAAAGACCAGGAATAAAGCGTTAGAAAACACGGCTGCATCAGCATGACCACGCCTGCGGCAATGATCGCCGTCGCGATGGCCTCCAGCGGACCGCGCCGCAACATTCTGCTCGTCAGGCTGACGTTCGGCGTTGACGTGTTCACATCAAGGTTCATTTGCGAACGGCCCCAAAGGTAATCCCGCGCAGAAGATGCTTGCGAAGCAGCACCGTGAACACGACGATCGGCACAAGAAAGATCGTCGTGCCGGCGGCTACGGCCGGCCAATCCTGGCCGCCTTCGCCAATGATGATCGGAATGAATGGGGGCGCGGTCTGAGCGTTGCCAGAGGTCAGAAGCACAGCAAAGGCGTATTCGTTCCACGCAAAAATCAGGCAGAAAATCGCCGTCGCCGCGATCCCCGTCGTCGCCTGCGGTAGAACCACCTTCACGAACGCCTGAAAGCGCGTATAGCCATCGATCATTGCTGCTTCTTCGTATTCGCGCGGGATTTCGTCGATGAAGCCCTTGAGTAGCCAGACAGCGAGCGAGACGTTCACCGAAGTGTAGAGCAGGATCATCCCGAGACGGGTATCCGATAGCCCGACGGTCCGGTACATCAGGTAGATCGGGATCGCGACCGCGATTGGCGGCATCATTCTGGTCGACAGAATGAAGAACAGGAGGTCGTCCTTGAGAGGCACGCGGAAGCGCGAAAAACCATAAGCCGAGAGCGTACCGAGCGCGACGGCAAGCACCGTCGAGCCAAAGGCGATGATCAGCGAGTTGATGAAGCGCGGCACGTAGTTCGACGGCCCGGCGACAACCATGTTGCGGCTGCGCGCGATGTTGTCACAAAGCCCCTGCGGCGGCCCCAGCGTCTGGATAAACTCCTGAGTCTGACGCGAGCGTGTTGTGAAGACATTGCAATAGCCTTCAAGGGAGGGCTTGAAGAGGACCTTCGGCGGATAGGAGATCGCATCGTCAGGCGACTTGAACGAGGTGAGCACGATCCATATCAGCGGAACCATCGTTATGATGGCATAGAGTATGACGAGCAGGCCGGCAAAGCGGCGAGTGCCGGTCGACGGTTCGACGACTGAGTGGGCTGCATTTGAGGCGCTCATCGGCTTTTCACCCGGTTCAGCGCCTTGACGTAGATGTTGGCAAGGCCAAACACTGTCACGAACAGAATGATCGCGAAGGCCGAGGAATAGCCGGTTCGCCAACTCTCAAAGGCTGCGCGCTTCAGTGTGATCGAAGCGACTTCCGTGGTCGAGCCCGGCCCTCCTCCGGTCAGGAGGTTGACCATGTCGAACATCTTGAAATTCTCGATCCCGCGAAAGAGCACCGCGAGCATGATGAACGGCAGAGCCATCGGCAGCGTGATCGACCAGAACTGCCGCCAATTCGACGCGCGGTCGACCTCCGCCGCCTCATAAATGTAATCCGGGATCGACCGCAGCCCCGCCAGGCAAATCAGCATCACGTAAGGCGTCCACATCCAGGCGTCGACGATGACGATGGCCCACGGGCTGAGGGTCACGTCTCCCAGCATCTGGAACGACGAAGCGCCGCGCCCCGTGAAGAAGGCGACCACGTAGTTGAACAGCCCGATCTGCGGCTGATAGAGGAAGGTCCAGAAATTGCCGACAACCGCTGGTGAGAGCATCATCGGCAACAGAATGATCGTGGTCCACAGGCCATGGCCACGGAATTTCTTGTCGATCAGGAACGCAAGGCCGAATCCGAGCACAGTCTCGATCAGCACGGTCCAAACCACGAAATGCGCCGTGACCTGCATTGCCGCCCAGATATCCGGATCGGTCAGGATCGACTGGTACCAATCGGTCCCCAGCCATAGCGTCGGCGCGTTCGGCCGATTGGCGCGGTAGTTGGTAAATGACAGGTAGATCGTCCATACCAGCGGGAAGATATTGATCGCCAGCAGCAGCACGATCGTCGGCGTGATGAAGAGCCATGCGAGCGCCTGGTCCGAAAGGCCGCGGATACGACGTATCACGCCTGGTCGGATCGGGACGGCCCGGTAGGTGATCTGCGACGAAGTGCTCAAATCGTTCATGGCCCTGGTCAATCCTGGCGTCGCGATTGTCGACTATGCGACGCCTGCGGGTTCTACCGAAGAGAGCCTGGAGCGCGCTCGGCGTGCTCCAGGCGTTTGCCCTAGAACTTCTTGCCTTCTTCCTTGAAGATCGCCTTCCAGTCCTTGACCAGGCCATCGAGCGCTTCCTGCGCGGTGCCCTTGTCCGCCACCACGTAGTCATGCACGCGCTTCTGTTCGGCTTGCAGGAGTTGGGCATAGGAAGGCTCGGCCCAGAAGTCGACGACCATTCCCATCGACTTCAAAAACTCGCCGGCAAACGGCGCGCTGTTCGGGAAGCCCGGATCGTTCAACACTGACTTGGCGCAGGAATAGCCGCCCAGCGCCCACCACTTCTTCTGCACATCTCCACCGGAGAACCATTTGATATATTGCAGCGCCTCGGCCTGGTTCTTGGAATAAGAAACGACCGAGATGCCCTGCCCGCCGAGCTGCGTCGCCCGGGTCGCTGGGCCGGCGGGATTGCTGAAGAAGCCGATCTTGTCCCCACCGACGTTCGGATCTTTGTAGAGGCCCGGGAAGAAGGCGAAGAAGTTCATCTGCAGCGCGACTTGCCCCGACTTGAACGCATCAAGCCCTTCGGACATGTAGGAGTTGGATGCGCCGGGCGGCGTGCAGCACTTGTAGAGCTCCTTGTAGGCCTCGAGCCCCTTCACGGCGCCAGGCGAGTTGACGAACCCGTCCATTGAATACGGCTTCTTCGGATCCTGATACTGGAAGCCGTAATCATAGAGGTAGTTCGACACTCCCATGGTGATGCCTTCCGAGCCCCGCTCGGTATAGATCGAAGCGCCATAGACCTTCTTGCCGTCGATCTCGCGGCCCTGGAAGAATTTTGCGATGTCGCGCAGTTCATCGAGCGTCTTCGGCACGGCGAGATCGCGGCCGTACTTGGCCTTGAAATCCGCCTGGATCTCAGGCCGCGCAAACCAGTCTTTGCGATAGGTCCAGCCCACCGCGTCACCCATGGCGGGCAGCGCCCAATAGTTCGGGCTGTTCTTCGGCCATTCGGAATAGCCGACCACTGTCGCCGGCATGTAGTCGTCCATGCTGATTCCTTCCTTTGTGAAGAAATCGTTGAGCTTGACGTACTGACCGTTCTCGGCGGCGCCCCCGATCCATTGCGAATCCCCGATGATGAGATCGCACAGCGAGCCATGCGAATTGAGCTCGTTCAGGAAGCGGTCGGCATAGTTGGTCCACGGCACGAACTCAAACTTCATGCCGACGCCGGTCTTGGCGGTGAAATCCTTCGACAGTTCGACCAGGGCGTTGGCAGGATCCCACGCGGCCCAGCACAGCGTGATGGTCTTGGCCTGCGCATGCGCAGGAGTAGTCCCCACTCCGACACCGAGCGCGGATGCGAGAACTCCGAACGTAGTAAGAAGCGCCTTTACTGTCTGTTTCATAACGCTTTCCCTCCCAGTGGGGCCGGCCATCGACATGGCGCGACTCTCCAACCCGCTCGAATGCTTCGAGCAGAGCGATACAGTCCTTCACGGGCTGAACGACTAAACGGACGTTTCCTCGCGCCTGCCTGGATTCTTAGGGATTCAGCCAAGCTCGATTTGTTTAGTGAAACACTATATACTAAACATTGCAAGCACGCTCTTAAGTCGCTCGGTCATGGTGCTCCTCGCGACGTCAGGGACTTTGCGTTCGCGCACGGCTGCCTCGACCTGATCCGCAAGAACCGTGAGATGGCTGGCTCTAGAGACGAATACGCATTGTCGCTATGGACGGCGATGCCGTCTGGCTTCGTGCCTGCCTAAACATCTTCTTTCTGAAGAAGAGAATGCAGACGTTGAGCGAGTTCGGACACGCCAAAGGGCTTGTGAATAATCGGGAACTCGTCTGTCGCCCCGTGACGCGCGAGCACGTCTCCCACGTAGCCCGACGTAAGTAATATCTTGATCCTGCTGTTCCGCCGCTTTGCTTCGCGAGCAAGCTCGACGCCATTGGGACCATTCGGCATGACGACATCGCTGAACAGAAGATCGAACCCCTGATCGCTGTCGAGAATTCGGATGGCTTCGGTACCGTTGTGAGCAAGGCGAATCCGATAGCCAAAGCTCGTCAGCATTGCAGACACGACTTCCAACAGATCTTCATTGTCCTCGACCAAAAGAATTCGCTCGGAACCTCCCGGCATAGCCCGGGTCTGTTCAGTTTCCACCTCGTCGCGAGCCTCCTGATTGGCTCTCGGCAGGTACAGCGAGATCGTGGTGCCGGCGTTAGGGGCACTTTCGACTGAAATATAGCCACCGGATTGCCGGACAAAGCCATACACCATGCTGAGACCGAGGCCAGTGCCCTTGCCAACTTCCTTGGTGGTGAAGAAGGGCTCGAAAATCCGGTCTCGCACCTCGGGAGACATCCCCTGCCCCGTATCCGAGACGGACAGCCTCACATATGATCCGGCCGGACATCCAGCGACGGCTTCCCCATCCAGAACGACGTTCCGCGCCTCGATCTCGAGCACTCCGCCGCCCGGCATCGCATCGCGACCGTTCAGCGCTAGATTGAGAAGGGCAGTCTCCAGCAGGGATGGATCCACCTGACAGAGCCACAATCGCTCGTCGATCTTCAGCCTGACCTCGCATTCTGCGCCGACCGCCTGACGGACGAGCCCCTGGAAGTTGGAGATCAGCTCGTTGGCATTAATCAGTTTGGGGTTGAGCTTTTGCCGTCGAGAGAAAGCGAGGAGCTGTGCGGTGAGCTTCGCCCCCCGGTCGGCGGCACGCCGCGCAGTCGCGGCGAAGCGCCGGATCTTGCCGTCATTTGCCGCGCGCTCGATGAGATCAAGGTTCCCCGAAACGACGGCAAGCAGGTTGTTGAAGTCATGGGCAACACCGCCCGTGAGCTGTCCGACGGACTCCATCTTCTGGCTCTGATGAAGCTGCTCCTCGATGCGCTGGCGCGCCTCCACAGCATGCTTTTGCTCGGTGACGTCTCGAAAGAAGATCGCGATCCCTTCGCCAGAAGGAAACGCGTTGATCGCATACCATGCGGCACGACGAGGACAGTGCGCTTCGAACGAAACCGGACGGCGGTCCGACATGACTTCCCGAAGCTGCTCGACGATTCCCGTATCGCGGGCATCCAGAAGCGACGCCTGCAGGTGCATTCCAATCAGATCACGCCCCTGAGCGATCTGAGACCAGGCCCTCTGGTTGAAGAAGCTGATCCGCCAATCGTGGTCGACGATCACGACGCTGTCGGTTGTGCTTTCGAAGAGCATCGTAAGCCGGGCCGCGGCGTCCTCGGCCTTCTCTTTTGCATCGGACAATTCCTGCTCGCGGCGATCCAGCGCATCAGCCATGGTGTTGAAGGCGCCGGCTACGCCCGCGATTTCAGAACTGCCGCGGATGTTCACACGGCGAGCATAGTCGCCGAGGCGCCATCGGTTCGCGGCGTCAACTAATAGTCCGAGCGGCCGATGGATGAATTGCCGGGCTCCGAGCAGCGTCAGGCCCAGCACCATCATGGCGCTGAGGGCGATGAGGAAGATGTCGTGTCGGGTCCGGCTCTGGATCTCGGCAAAGGCGTTCGCCTTGTCGAGGCCGAAGCTGACGCGAAGTCCCCCAGAATCGGGCCCGAGAGCCGAGAAACCCACGATCCTCTCGACGCCGTCGACATCAACCAGGTCGGCTGCGAGACCGTCGCCATACTGCCTCTCATCACCAGCGCGAACCAATTTCTTACCGACAAATCGGTCATTGTCCGGATAGCGGGCAAGGTAGGTGCCGTTGCGATCGGTGATGGCCAGCGCGTCTCCCGCCGGAACACCCGCGCGCGCGATGTAGTCCGCTAACCAGTCCAGGCCGAGAGGCGCAATGATGACGCCCCCTGGCTGACCATCATCTCCGTAGAAAGGCAGCGCAAACTGAATGAGTTTCCGATCGACGGACAGACCGATCGAGAATTGTCCCACCGTAAACGCGCCCGTCTTCAACGCGTCCGCAAAGTAGGGACGCCCGGAGACATTCACCGGCTTGCGATCTGTGTTTGTATCGCAGAAGGGCTGGCCACTCAGATCGGTAGCGACGAAAGTGAGGAAAGCCGGAAACCGGGACCTCATCCCCGCCATCGCCGCATTGCACCCCTTGCTATCTTTCGCCTTTATCGCAGGGAGTTCGGACAGCGCAATCAGGACCTGCCGAATGCCCTGAACGATCTGTTGCTGCTGTTCGGCGGCGAGCTTAGCGAGACCGAGCGCCTGATTCTGTACGTCCACTTGGCGCGCGCGTCGAAGGTTAACTTCGTTGTACGCCTGAATCGAGATAGCGGGCAATAACGCGACTGCGACAAGCGCCAACAGGCGCGACAAGATGGTCATTCTCTGCCGTATTCGAATCGTCCCGGAGCTTGCTGTGCATTTCAATCCCAATGGGGATACGCTTATAGGCGTTCGTCATTCCAATCACGATCGTGAGAACCACGAGTGACCGCTCGTTGAACATGCGCGGCGGCGCGAGCTTCATCCGCGCCCGCTTTCAAATGACACATGTTGCATCTTCGCCACTGCAATCCCGCCCTACTCGCGAGCGCCATGACATCGCGCGGTGGTACAGCCAAAATCGACAATCTTGGTACTGTTTTTTTGAGCGGGCATCGCGCATCTATCTGCCAAGACCAACGGCAACTCGGATGTAACTTCGACCTGTGGCACGACGGTTCGAATGCGTCGGGCGCGATCGCGCCACGGCGTCGGAGTATTGCGTCGGTAATTTAGACCAAACCTACTTTGCTTAAAGCACCGCCTTGCTCATCATCGCTCATGAAATGCCAGGTGATCACAGATCCGATCTGGACCGCGCCAGCGATACCGGCAAGCGCCGGTGCTTCATGGCCCAACCATCCTGGAAAAGCTGGCGGTGATGGAGTTATGGTCTAACGAATCGGCGGATGTGTTTCGGTAACGGAAGGAGCCACCTGGATCGGTTCCGTTACAAGCGCCTTTATCTTGTCGAAGTCTGCCTTTGACCCTCCAGGCACGATTAACCTTGGCGGTTAGGCTTACCGAGCAAGCATCTCCGCGAGAAGCTTGACGGCCGATCTATGAGCCGTTGGCCAGAACCGATAGATTGCAAGGATTGAGTCGTTGCGTTCGAGTGGCGCGCGTGAGTTTTCAGCTTTCCATATTGAAGATTTTGGCAGGGCAGCCAGACGGCCGGGGAAACCTTGAGCTTATCAAGCTGCATCTCGCGGTTTTCTATACGAGCGGCCCGGAATGGACGTTGCGTATGAAGCGTCTCGCTGAACTTGCGCCGGATCTTGATGCGTTCAGCCAAGGACTCATCACTCGTGAACGCGGCGCATGGACTATCACGAACCAAGGACGCGACTTCCTTGCCAAACTCGAGGAGGCTGCCTTGGGTGCAACGCCGGCCATACGGCCCCCCGACCCAGCCGAGCCGGTTGAGGTCGAGCAAGCCTCGCCAATAGCTCCGCCAGCGGCGGCTTCTCTGCCGAAAGTACTGGAGCGATCGCACGGGCGCCCCCAAGGCAAACACCCCAAGAACCATCGCAAACGATCGGCTTAAGTCGGCGGAATCTTAGATCGGTTCGGTCTAAGACGGATCGATCTCCTCAGCCCTACGGTTGATCAGTGGGGCGAGAAGGCACGCGATGGCCTCGTAACGGCGATGTACTCCCTCGAATATTCCCCGCTCTCCGAAGATGACCGTCTGCGGGCGCGTCAGCCGTCGTAACGACAAGGGCAGCGGTCGAAAGACGCAGCGAGCGACGGGTCGTGATTGTTGGATGCGGTACGTTTCTCATCGCTGAACTCCAAATCGGTGCAACACTGTTGCGCGGTCGCCCCACAAAACCGCTTCCGACTTTCGATCAATCGTTATCGTTGTGCCTCGCTATCCGACCAACATTTAATTGCGCGAGTGTTGTTCGGATACCTTTGTGGGCGAACCTAAGAACCAAATCACCAGATCGGCGTTATCCCGGCACCATGGAGCCGTTTCGCGGAGGTCTAGTGATGGACCCGAATCGAGCAGCTTTACTCCTATCTGCTATCGCTCTGGCCATCGCCATTGGATCGGCAATCATGTCAGAGCGCCTCGATACTCGTACGGCCAGCAACGACGCACCTCCCGGAACGGTAGGCCTCGCTAGGCCACACCCGCCGCTGGACCGTGCGGCAGGTGAACCGATACAAACGGTAGGCGGGCCGCCTAGCGCGAGTATTCGGCAGCGTCCCTGACCGAACACTGGCCACCCAGCGAGAGCGCTACCGAAGCTCCTTGATGTGGCCGGTGCTGTCGACGATGAGCGACCGCTCCGTACCCTCCTTGATTGCTCGGTAGGTCTTGATCTTGCCGCTCGGGACCTCCTGAATCTGCGAATAGCCCGCGGCACGTAGCTTGGCCTCAATCTCCCCCTGCGTCAGGGCGAGCACGGGCGATGACGCCCCGACCGTTACAACAATGGCAATGACTGATCGCATCGTTCGCCTCCTGGCTCCGCCAGAGGATGCGATGGCTCCGACCGTTTTTGGCGGCGCGCACTGTCTCACTGAAGTTCGCCAATTTTCGCTAGCGATTAGTCGAGCTACAAAGCGCGAATCGCTAACTCTTGTTAATCATTGGGGTACACGCTCTACGTCAGATATTTCATACTTCTATTTTTTCGCCGCGCATGGCCTTTGGTCGAAGAAAATCGGACCGTGTTCAATTTGCCCATCAGCACGCCGTCAACTTGATGGCTGTTAAGAGGAAGTCTGCGTCGTGAGCGCCATGCTGCAAAACATGGAGCTGATCGTCCAGCGCAGCTTGCCTACTCTTGACGTAGAGTCCCTTGAATGTTGTGAGGCAAAAGAAGCACTTTTCCGAAGCAAAGACGGCTTTATGCTCTATCTAACAGATGGAGCCCCACCGCCTCTTGGTAGGGAGCGACTGGTCCCATTGAGTCTTCGTCAGGCACTCCTCTGGCTAAACGAAAACCAACTCTCCGAGGCTGGGTCTTTCTGGGCATAGCGGAGAGCAGCTTAGCTGCAATACCGGCAAAACCAAGTTTGCGTCTGGGCCCAACCCGCTTAAGCAGCTCGCGGAGTTGCGGATGGAGCGTCCCCCGCGAGACCGCAATCGCATTCGGATCCTGCCTTCAAATCACTTCCGCCGATGCTGTTGGCTGACTCAACCAGGCCCTGATCACGATCCGCCACCGGGTGCTCTTGTGGGAGCGTCTCGGACGGGTTGAGGCACGCTTGTTGCTCCCTGCCCTCACGCGACGCGCATCAACTCGGCGTCACGCCAATGCTCGACCCGCCTACTTGATCGTCGCGTGCACTGTGATGACCGATGTGCCAGAAGCCTTCGGCCCCTTGCCGGTTGCTTTGATGGCAAAGGTGTCACTTCCTTTGTATCTCGCCTTCGTCCTGTACTCGTAAGTCGCAACGTCGAGCTTCTTCAGTTTGCCGTGTGCTGGCTTTTGCGAGATTTCCGAGCTACTCGCCGCGCCGCGCAACGTGATCGGGAAGATGCAACTGTCCCCAGACGCGACGCTGATGTCGCCGGTCGAGTTCTCGCCCCAATCCGCCAATTCCATTGATCTGGAACATTCCGAAGCCGCCAGGACGATAGAAACATAAGTTGGGCTGGAAGCTCCCGCGACAAGCGCCAGAGTGGCAAGGCTAGACAATCGCATCGCTGATCTCCCGGATCATGCCGCACCTTAGCGCAAATCGGTGAGCAGTAGTTTCGTTGATTTCAGTGGGGGACTGGCATCGGGTTGCAGTCCGCCGAATCATGGCGATCGTGAGCTGTCCGGGGTAGAGCGGACATGCTCCGCCCCTCCGTTACAGGAGCCTGCGGGCCAAATTCCGGACGCATGCACCGCAGCAAACAGAGCTCTTAGTCTGCCCCATCGTCGGTGGGCAAAGCGGCGTTGTTGCAGGCGAGCGCTGAGAGGCGCTGAAGCCGACCGGGAACCCTGCCGCGCGAGTCTGGATTCCCGCGATGGTTGGAGTAAGGTCGTGCGGCCTGCGCAGAACAATTGCAAACGACATCCGGGAGGAAGTGATGCTCGACACCACGCTTAGCGCGCGCGTCCAGGTTTTCCTCGACAAGTTTGAAGCCGCGCTTACGGCGGGCGATCTCGACGCCGCCGTAGGAATGTTCGCTCCGGAATGCTACTGGCGCGACCTCGTTACCTTCACCTGGAACATCAAGACCATGGAAGGCCGCGATCAGGTCCGCGACATGCTCGCGCATTGCCTCGCGCATGTGAAGCCGCGCAACTGGAAAATCGCCGAGGGTGAAACGCCAACCGAGGCCGGCGGCGTGACCGAATCTTGGATCACGTTCGAGACCGAGGTCGCGCGCGGATATGGACTCATCCGCCTGCAGAACGGTCAGATCTGGACGCTATTGACAACCATGGCCGAACTGAAGGCCCATGAGGAAAAGGCCGGCTTCAGCCGACCGCTCGGCGCCAGGCATGGCGTCAATCCCGGCGCCAAGACCTGGAAGGAACTGCGTGACGAGGAAGTCGAGCAACTTGGTTTCAAGAGCCAGCCCTACGTGCTTGTCATCGGCGGCGGACAGGGAGGCATTGCGCTCGGGGCCCGGCTGCGCCAACTCGGTGTGCCGACGATCATCGTCGAAAAGAACGCACGCGCCGGCGATTCCTGGCGCAACCGCTACAAGTCGCTCTGCCTGCACGACCCCGTCTGGTACGATCACTTGCCCTACATCGATTTCCCCAAGAACTGGCCTGTGTTCTCGCCCAAGGACAAAATCGGCGATTGGCTGGAAATGTACACCAAGGTCATGGAGCTGAACTACTGGTCGAACACCACGGCCAAACGCGCCAGTTGGGACGACACCAAGAAGGAATGGACCGTCATCGTCGAACGCGATGGCAAGGAGATTACTCTGCGGCCCAGGCAGCTTGTGTTCGCGACCGGCATGTCGGCCAAGCCGAACATGCCGAAAATCAAAGGCATGGAAACGTTCAAGGGCGAGCAACACCATTCCTCACGCCATCCCGGCTCCGGCGGCTACAAAGGCAAGAACAAGAAGGTGGCGGTGATCGGCTCGAACAATTCGGCCCATGACATCTGCGCTGCGCTGTACGAGGCCGGCGTCGACGTAACGATGGTGCAGCGTTCAACGACGCACATTGTGCGCTCGGATTCGCTGATGGAGAGTATCGGCGATCTTTATTCCGAACGCGCCGTCCGCGGCGGAATGACGACGGCAAAGGCCGATCTGATCTTCGCTTCACTGCCCTACCGGATATTGAATCAGTTTCAAAAGCCAGTCTACGACAAGATCCGTCAGGACGACGCCGCTTTCTATGCCGGGCTGGAGAAGGCCGGCTTCAGGCTCGACTTCGGTGATGACGATTCCGGGCTATTCATGAAATATCTGCGCCGCGGCTCGGGCTATTACATCGACGTCGGCGCCTCTCAGCTTATCATTGACGGAAAGATAAAACTGTTCGCTGGACAGGTCGAGGAAATCACGCCCAACGGCGTCAGGCTCGACAATGGCAAGGAATTTCCAGCGGACGTAATCGTCTATGCCACCGGCTACAGCTCGATGAACGGCTTTGTCGCCGATCTCGTGAGTCCGGAAATGGCCGACAAAGTCGGCAAGGTCTGGGGCCTCGGCTCGAATACGACAAAGGACCCCGGCCCATGGGAAGGTGAGCAGCGCAACATGTGGAAGCCGACGCAGCAGGAAGGCCTATGGTTCCACGGCGGCAATCTGCATCAGTCGCGACATTACTCGCAATTCCTTTCCCTGCAGTTGAAGGCGCGCTACGAGAGCATCCCGACGCCGGTCTACGGCCTGCAAACTGTCCATCACAAGGCCTGAAATTGCCGAGCGCACAGCGGGGCTCGCGGATTGCGAGCCCCATGCCATTTCCGGGTCTCCGCACTCGCCAGCGCAATGGCCGCCTTGTCAGCGCGCAGCAGAAAGGGCTCGGGAGCGGTTAGGCCAAGTGCCTTCGCACTCTCCGGGCGTCATCGAAGCTGGTGACAGGGAGGTCACCGGTTCTGAGAGAATTCCCCTCGCCAGTGGAATTGGCCAACTGCCGCCGTTAGATGGCCGCCTCGGTCTGCCCGTCGAAATCATGAAGCCTAGAGGGCCGCATGGCAACGCGCAGCTTGTCGCCCACCCTCGCGGTCGGCTCGACGCTCGCCACCATGATGCTCTCGCCGACCTTCATATCGAGCAGGATTTCCGAGCCGAGTTGCTCGACCACCTCAATCACAGCATCGAAGGAAGGGGCCGCCACGAGGCGGCCCTTTCTTTTGAGAAAGACGATCCCTATCCGCGCATCATGCGCACCGCGTTCGAAGTCTGCCTGCCGACTTAGAGACACCTAGGGTGAAACAGCACCTTGTATCGACGCAACCTCGATGATATCCAACATCCCGCGAAAGACCATCTCACCCGCCACATAAAGGATGACGGCTAGGCCGACGCAAGCAATCCATCGATGAGTTTGCAGAAGGCGTGCAATGAAAGAAGCGGCCACGCCCATCATCGCGATGGAAAGCCCCAGGCCGAAAATCAAGATTATCGGATGCTCGCGTGCTGCCCCTACCACGGCCAGAACGTTGTCGAGAGACATGGAAACGTCGGCCACGACAATCTGCCAACTCGCTTGAGCGAGTGTTTTGCGAGCTTTGCTGCCTGCAAGCAGTGCGTGCGGCGCCGGTATGTCGACCAATGGCAAAGACACATCGGGGCGTGTTCGCATTCGATGCTCAGCTGCCACGGAGAGCGGCACGTGCTCTGCCCCAAAGACCTTCTATAGACACGGTTGAGAGCGCAGTTCTCAGTGGTTTGCGGGCTGAATTGAGCGCGCCGAAAGTTATTGCGGAGTACGTGCGTACTTATCTCGAAGAGCGAAAGCGCCTCGCAATCACATCGAATGGAAAACGCAGCGCCTCGAACAACAGCTTAGACAGTTGAATCGAGAAATCGAACGACTGGTGGATGCGATAGCAAAAGGGCACGGCGATCCATCCATTCTCGGTCCGCAATCGACCGCCCTCGGCGCCGAACCCGGCCGGCCGGTCTTCTTCTGCCGAACGGTTGCGCGGTCGGCCGCGTAGCCCCTAGGGGCGATATCACCGACTTTAAGCGCCACAACGTCGCCGCCGCGGAGCTTACTGTCGATGGCGAGATTGAAGAGAGCAAGGTCCCGAACGCGCCCCTCGACTTGAAGCTTCGTTCGAATGGACCACACGTGCTTCGGCCGGAGTGGCGGCTTCGCTCCGACGATCCTCCCCTTATTCCAGGGGATGCGCTTCGCAACCACTTTGGTAACGCTTGAGATGTCAGGCATGATGGCCTCCTCAGTTAGTGAGGTGCGCCATATTGGAGCCGGTAAACCTCTGAAAGAACGTCGGCTTTCAATTCGTTTGAGACGTGGTTCAGGCTCGATCCAACCGATCAGGTGGCGGTTTTGACCCAGCTGCGACATCCGCGCGCATATTGCTGTGATGCACAGTACCGATGGGATTTGAAGCATATGTTAGACTGTCGCTCGGCCTTGAGGGCGACGCGATGCGACGGCGCGAGTTCATAACGCTTGCCGGCGGCGCGGTGTTGGCGGTGCCGCTCGCAGCGCTGGCCCAGAAAGCGGGACGGACCTATCGCCTGGGTTGCTTGTCTCCGCATCCTCGCAATATTCAATTTAACGTACGTTTTTTCGACCAACTACGGCGCGCTGGTTTCATTGACGGCCAAAACCTCACGATTGATTACCGCGCCTTTGCATCTCAGATCGATCTGATTTCGCAACTTGCGGCGGAGCTAGTCATAGCCCAACCCGATGTCATCTATGCTGCTGGACCCGAGGCAGTTAACGCCGTACAGCGGGCAACCAAGAGCATTCCCATCGTTGGGATCACAGGCGATATGGTCGGGGAGGGATTGGTAAAATCGTTCGCCCGGCCCAATGGCAATATCACGGGGATCAGCATTTTTGCCCCTGAGCTTGACGGCCTGCGACAGGACCTCCTGATCGAAGCCGTGCCCGGGATTCGCCGCATGGCGGCTCTCGCCGACGACCTTTGGTTTGAACGTGTGGTGAAGGGGTTGCGAGGCGAGGCGAAGGTTCGCGCCCTGCAAGAGGCGGCGCGCACACGCAACGTTGAGCTTTCAATCTATCGCGTCACGAGGGCTGAGGAGATTGCAGCGACTATCGATAAGGCACAGGCATCGGGGGCCACGGCGCTGAATGTTCTTAATTCCGGGATGCTCGACGGCAATGGTCCACTGATTATGGAACGAGTTGCAGCACTGCGCCTTCCAACCATGTATCAGTGGGGAGTGCGGGCCGAGCAAGGTGGCTTTATCGGCTACGGTCCATCCTCCGATCACTTGGCAGACCTTACTGCCCGATTCGCGGCGAGCCTTTTGCGCGGCACGATGCCTGCCGATCTGCCGGTCGAACAGCCGACGAAATTCGAGCTGGTAATCCACCTCAAGACCGCTAAGGCGATGGGTGTGACGGTTCCGGAGGTTTTGTTGGTGCGCGCCGACAAGGTGATTGAGTGAAACGATGCTGTTTGCTGCATTGCATGAGTCTGCAAATGGCCCTTCGCGACATATTGCAGCGCCACGCAATCTCGGTTGCGAACGAGGCGTCGCAGAAGTTGACGGACAGCCGTTATTGCAGAACACGACGCTTGAGACCCGAAGTCGCGGTCCCGGATGGTCCGGGCTGCCCATTCACAGCCGTGTCCCACATCGAGCTTCGCCCTTGCTCGGCCCGAGACGAGCGTTTCAATGCGACATTATCACCCAGCAAGGTGGCCGCCCGATGATAGTCTTGGTCGCGCCGCCCCAGACCCATTCGCTCAACCGATAATGACCGTAGGCCCCCATGACCAAGAGATCCGCGCCTCTAACTTTGACCTCCGCCTCGAGTATCTTTCCGACGGAACTGCCATCAATCCGCACCGTTTCGAAGCTTGCGCTAATGCCATGTTCGGCCAGATGGCGGACCACTGCCGCACCCGACTGCTGCTCCGCCAGGGTGTTGCCATCGGTCGCTGTGATGATCTGCACATCGCGAGCACGGCGCAGCATCGACAGGGCATCGCCAACGACTCTTGCAGCCGGCGCGCTATGGTCCCAGGCAACGATAACCCGGTCGAAGTTGACAGGCAGCTCGGCGGCGAGTTCTTCCGGGCACAACAGAATCGGTCGACCTGATTGAAAAATCAATCCCTCGATGACCCTTTCCGCTTGGTCATCGCCCGGCTTGACCGGAACTATCGACAAATCCTTCTGGCGTGCGCATAGCGCAAGGTGTTTCGGAGCATCCTCCCCCGCTCTCAAATGCGCAACCCTCTGTACGTTGCGTACCCCGACCTCGGCGACGGCGGCATCGAACGCTTTCAATAAGCCTTGCGCATCCGTAGTGTTTCTGACCTCGGCGGGGAAATCGGCCGAGATCATGACTTGCGGCCGAACAGAGACATCCTCTTCGACAGCCAGCGCAGTGATCTCGGCGTCGAAACTCGCCCCCACACTAACGCATTTCGCAATCGCTGCAATTAATCTTGGGCTTGGGTTCCCAAACAGCGGCAAAAGCATATCCTTGATAGCCATTAACGCTTCTCCGAGAATAGCCGTATTCTAGCTGATCCCAATGTAGCCTATTTGACGCAGGTCAACCCCTGCCCGACTTCGTGTATATGGTCGCCGGCGGCGAAGTCTATGCCAGCAATCGGTGCGATTTTTGAGCGCCGCCTACACAAAATCAGAACTTCACAGGGTAGCGCGAGGCGCTGACCGCACTGGAGCTACCAGTATCTATCGAGAGTCTGCAGCCCGAATTTCATGCCTCACACTCCATACCTCCTCGGAAACGCTCATTGCCTCGATGCTGCTCTCCTGGAAGCCCAAGGCGACGACCGAGTTGCGCACCTGCTGCCAGATCGCATCGAAGTTCTTCTTGGTCTCCGCGACCTCGGTCGCTTCGACCGGACCGTTGCCGGACGGCACGCAGTATTACTGAAAGCGCTGGAAGACAGATCCATCGACCGATAGTTGCCGTCGACAGCGTCGAAGCCGGTTGCGAAGACCAACACATCGAGCTTGTGAAGCGACGCAAGCTCACTGGGTACGCTCCCGCCTCATAGGTCAACCTCGCTGACGCGCACCCTTTGCTTGCGGGCTTCCTCATCATGACCGGCCTTTCCGCCTCCAAATAACCCAGCCATTTTTGCGCTACATCAAGGCCGGCGCGAGCGGGCGGAGCACAATTTCGGATATTTCTTCAACCTGTGGGAGAGAGCAGATGAGCCTTCCGAGATTGTGGACCACCAGCCAGGAACCTGCGTTCGACCCGTTCAGGGCCATGCGACGCGAAGTGGAAGACGCGCTTCGCGCTTTCAATCAGGGTTCGTCCTCTCCCAGTATTGGGGCAGGCGAGCCGGCAATCAATGTGGCTGAAACCAAGGATGCCTTCGAAGTGACCGCCGAACTTCCCGGCGTGGACGAGAAAGATATCAAGGTCAGCCTGGACGGCAACCAGCTAGTCATCTCCGGCGAGAAAAAGGCGGAGAGCACGAAAGACGAAAAGAACTGGCATGTCGAGGAGCGCAGCTACGGCTCCTTCTATCGATCGATGTCTCTGCCTTTCGAGCCGGAAGACGGAGCCGTCGAAGCTCATTTCGACAAGGGCGTGCTGCATCTCGCTATCAACAAGCCCGCCAAGGCCGTGAAGACCACCAAGACCATCGATATCAAGACAGGAGCTCCACCGAGCGCGAACCCAGTATCGGATAAGGCCACGGCGCCCGGCAAGGCTGCCTAGTCCTGTACAGTCTTCGTAACAAACCGGAGAGCCGGACCATGCGGTCTCCGGGGTTTGTCATTCCCGTTCTTCCGATGCCGTGATGAGATCCGCGGCGGGCTGCGCTGTCGGTCTGAAAAAGCCGCCTGCTGCGCTTCTACGATACGACGAGAGCTCCGATGAAAAGCCAGTTCACTCGATTGACGAGCCCGAGCAGGGTTGGTCGAGATTGCGTATTTCACGGACGTCCCGGCCCACACCGAGCCAGCGCGTAAGTCTTTCGACCAAGCCTCCCGCGACGGAGTGCAGAGTTGACGCCTCAAAGCCTTCAGCGCAACGGATCGGCTTGCCGTCGAGGCCATCATCGACACCACGGTGCGCCTGGTGAAGTGCGCGAGCCTCGAGAAGGCCGCCGGCACCGGCATCCAGGTTGCCCGCAAGCTCTGGACGATGACCGCCTCCGAGCTGCGCCACGCTGATAATCACATGCTGCTGCTCGGGCGCAAGACTGCGATGGAGCGCGTCGCCATCTCCCTGCTGGAGATGGATCGGCGCCTCGCCGTCGTCGGCATGATGGCGCTGCCGATGTGACGCCGCGACATCGGCGACTATCTCGGCCTCACGCTCGATACCGTGTCGCGTGCGCTGTCGCAGCTTCACGTCCAGGGCATTCTCGGCTTTTCCCGTGCCTGCCAGATCGTGCTGCGCAACCGCCAGCGCTTGCACACTCTCGATGCCTGATCGCTCAAGTTACGGGCGCGGTCTATTATCCGCTGAGCGGCCTGTTGCCGCTTCTCACGCCACTGGTTGCGATCGCGTCTAGAGCCTGCGGAAGCCGCCTGTTGCGCCCCCTTAGCGGACGGCGCACACTGGCACTAAATCCGCCAGGTACAACTGCACGATGCATTACAAGCCGTAACGGAAATGCGACATGTACGCGATGGTTCTCTCCGCCCGCGGCGCGCCGTTGACGTTCCAGCAACGACCCGACCCGATCCCCGCCCCCCGCGAGGTCCGCGTCAAGGTCAGTGCCTGCGGCGTATGCAGGACCGACCTGCACGTAGTGGATGGCGAGCTTCCCGGAATTCCCTATCCAATCATCCCGGGGCATGAAGTCGTCGGCCGAATCGATGCGATAGGCGCGGGCGTAGACGAGCTGAAGGTGGGCATGCGTGTAGGTGTTCCCTGGCTCGGCCACACCTGCGGCCAATGTTTCTATTGCCGCGCGGACAAGGAAAATCTCTGCGATCGTCCCAAATTCACCGGCTACACCCGCGACGGCGGCTTTGCTAGTCATCTCGTTGCCGATGCCAGATTTTGCTTTCCGCTTGGCGAGCGCGGCGATGACGCAGCCCTTTCGCCTCTGCTCTGCGCCGGACTAATCGGCTGGCGATCCTTGGCAATGGCAGGCGATGGCAAGACGCTCGGCATCTATGGCTTCGGCGCTGCCGGCCATATCGTGGCGCAGGTGGCGCGTGCACAGGGGCGGACCGTCTACGCCTTCACCCGTGGCGACGACCAGGACGCACAGCGACTTGCGCTTTCCCTCGGCACAGACTGGGCCGGCGCCTCGGAGGACATTCCGCCGACCGAGCTCGATGCCGCCATCATCTACGCACCGGTCGGGGCATTAGTGCCGCTTGCCTTGCGCTCGGTGCGCAAGGGCGGGCGCGTTGTGTGCGCCGGCATTCACATGTCCGACGTTCCGACGTTCCCGTACCATATTCTCTGGGGTGAACGGCAGATCGTATCAGTTGCTAACCTGACCCGAAAGGACGGCATCGATTTTCTCGCCGCCGCGGCGAGGACCAACATTCAGACCTACACGACGGTATTTCCGCTCTCGCAGGCCAATGAAGCGCTCGCCTGTCTGAGGGAAGGCAAGCTCGTTGGCGCAGCCGTTTTGCGTCCCTGACCGCCGCGTCTACTGCTCAAGCACGTAAGAGCCCGGCGCGTCATCCAAAGGCGCGCTTTTTTCTGCCGCGCCCGCCGGCAAGGAGGCCGAAACGGGCTGACCGGAATGCGCGGCGAGAAATCGCGTCCACTCGGTCCACCATGATCCCTCGTGAGACGGCGCGCGCTTGATCCATTCGTCCGGGCCGAGATAGGGATCATGAGCCTTCTTTGCGAGCACCTGGTAGCTATGCCCTTCCTCGCTTGGTGGCGCGACGATGCCGGCGTTGTGCCCGCCGCTGGTCAGGACGTAGGAGATGTCTGCATCGGCAAGAAAATTGATCTTGTAGGTCGATTTCCACGGCGCGACATGGTCGCGTAACGTGCCGACAACAAACATCGGCATGTGCAGATCCGAGAGTGAGACCGGCCTACCATTGACTTGATAGCGCCCCTCGGCGAGATCATTGTTGAGGAACAGCCGCCGCAGATAGTCGGAATGCATTTGATACGGCATACGCGTGGCATCGGCGTTCCACGACATTAGCTCACTTGGAGCGGCCCGCTCTCCGACCAGATAGTCTCGCACGACGCGCGACCAGAGCAGATCATTGGTCCGCAACATCTGAAAGGCCCCGGCCATCTGCGCCGTTCCGAGCAAACCTTGCCGCCACATCATGTCCTCCAGGAACGCGACCTGGCTTTCGTTGATGAACAAGGTAAGTTCGCCGGCTTCCGTGAAATCGGTCTGCGCCGCGAGCAGTGTCGCTGTTCGCAGGCAGTCGGGTCGCTCGCGAGCCAGCCTGGCTGCCGCAATCGACAACAGCGTGCCGCCGAGGCAATACCCCGCGGCGTGAATGGCCTGTCCAGGCCGAAGCGAGTTGATGGCGGCGATGGCAGCATCCACGCCGAACTCGCGGTAGTCTTCGAGGCTGAAATTGCGATACTCAGGCGTTGGGTTCTTCCATGAGATCATGAAGACGGTGAAACCGCTTTCGACCAGATAGCGGACGAGAGAATTGCGCGGCGACAGATCGAGAATGTAGTACTTCATGATCCAGGCAGGCACGATCAGAACGGGTTCGGGCCGCACGGTCGGCGTCGTCGGAGAATATTGGATGAGCTCGATCAGCTCGTTGCGATAGACGACTTTGCCGGGTGTGATCGCAACATCCTTACCCGCGACGTAAGTCTGATCGCTCCTCAGCCTTGCACCGGCGAGCAGAGCCTGCCAATCCTCGACAAAATTGTGCAGGCCGTAGACGAAATTGCCCCCGCCGGTCTCCATGATCTTGCGCAGAACCTCGGGATTGCTGATGGCGAAATTCGTCGGAGCCACCGTATCCAGGTATTGGCGAAGCGCGAAGTCGGCGATTGCCGCGTTCGAATGGGCCAGTCCGTGAATGCCGATCGTCGTCGAATGCCACCATTGTTGGGTCAGCAGGAAAGCCTGGGCCAGGAGATTGAAGGATGGCAGCTCCCAATCTGAGCCCGTGAAACGGCGGTCGTTCTCCGGCGGCCTGATCACGGACCAAGGCTGGAACATCGCATGCCTCGGCACCATGGCATCGACAAGATCAAACGCATTCTGGATCGCCCGGCCGGCAAGACTGGCCTGTTTACCGGGTGAGGCCAGGAGATGCAGTTGCCAGTCGGCAAAAGCCAGGGCCAGCGCTGCCGGCGAGACGCCGCCGGTAAAACGCGCCAGCGCCGCGTGGAAGGATCGGTCGATGGCATCGACGGCTGCATCGGAGCCGAACGGCTGCGCTGGCACCATTGCCTCAGTAACCGGGGGCTCGACGGGGACCTGGTCAGAATTCGAAGCTATGGGAATGCGGCCGACGGATGCTGGAGGCGGCATGGTGAACTCCTTTGGCCCCCCGCAACCTAACCATGTTGTCCGAGACCGAATTGAGCTGCATCAACTCGGAGATCGAGCTGCCTCTTACCTTCCTGACCAAGTGACCAACAGGCCGGCGAGCCCTTCGATGATCGAGCAGTCTAGCGCGGCCAAGGCTTTGGCCGCCGCCGAGTTCTGGCAGACGCCAAAGGACGCCCTCTACAGCGCGCTCGACTCCGGCCCCAATGGGCTATCCCAGGTCGAAGCGGGCCGGCGCCTCGCGATTTTCAGAGCAAACCGCGCTAGCTCCTCTCAAAGCCGATCGGTCCTGCGCAGGCTTGGCTAACGCCTTTGGAACCCGTTGATTGCGATGCTAGCTGGCTGCCGCGCTCGTATCCGGACTAAGCGGCGATGTCGGCAGTTTCGCAATCATCGCAACCGTGCGGTCCTTATCTCTCACGCTCGATATCGTTCAGGAACATCGCGCCGAGCTGACGACCGAAGCATCGCGGGAATCGGTGGCCATTCAGACCTCGTCGTTCGGAATGAAGGACATCACGCTTGAAGTGCATGTCGATCCGAAGGGGCGACCTTGCGATCGCGTTCTGAGCCTTGCACACCTCAACAGCACCTTTCAGGCAGGAGTCAGAAGTCCCCTCGATGATGCGATATGCGATACTCTCAGCGAGGGACGGCGGCAGAGATGGCTGGGTTCGTCTCTCGGAAGTGCCGTTCGATTTCGAGCGAAGGTGCCCTGCCCGTGCTGATGCGCAGAACGGCGAACACATGCTGATCGCAAAAGGAACTCCGGAATCCATCCTTGCCCGCTGCGTCGCCTCGTCAAATCGATCTGCACGCAGATCCTAGTTATTTTCTTTATCCGGTCTCGTCGGATGCCGCGGCGCGTAAATCACCCCCATATCATCCTGACCGCCACGTCTCTCGGCGCTTTCGCTGCCGGCGTGGCGCTTGTGCTCGGGCCATGGGGAGGACTGTTCGGCTTTACCGCTCCCTCCGCGGCACTGCTGGCCGCGATAATCGGTATCGAGGCCGCTTGTCTCGTACGGCGGAGATTGCCAAGCGCCTGGCGGTTTCAAATCCGTAAGGCTCGGGAGTGAACGGCTCGGGCGAGTTAGAAACTTTGAGGGTCGGGGACCTGTCCATGCTCAACTCACGTACTGGCCGCCATTGATCGACAGCGTCGACCCGGTGATGAATCCCGCCTCTTCTGCTGCCAAAAACAGGACAGCGCGCGCAATCTCTTCCGGTCGGCCGAGACGGCCGACCGGAATCTGCGGCAGGATGCTCTTCTCCAGAATATCCTGCGGCACGGCATCCAGCATCTCGGTATGGATATAGCCGGGGCAGACGGCGTTTACCGTGATTCCGAGACGCGCCGTTTCCAGCGCCAGCGCCTTGGTGAATCCAAGCTCGCCGGCTTTGGCCGCGGAGTAGTTTGTCTGGCCGAACTGGCCTTTCTGTCCGTTGATCGACGAGACATTGATGATTCGGCCATACCGTCTTGCGCGCATGCCGTCGATCACTTGTCGACACATGTTGAACACACCGTCGAGATTGGTGCGGATCACGGCATCCCATTGCGGCTGGGTCATCTTATGAAACGTGGCGTCACGAACGATGCCGGCATTGTTGACAAGAATGTCGATTGGCCCGACTGACGCCTCAACGGCCTTCACTCCGGTAGCGCAAGCGTCGAAATCACCGATATCCCATTGATGGGCTGAGATGCCTGTTCGGCTCGCGAAGGCTTTGGCGGCCTCGGCATTTCCGGCGTAGGTCGCCGCTACGAGGCAACCCTCGGCCTGAAGCGCTTGAGATATGGCGGCGCCAATGCCTCTGGTACCGCCAGTTACCAATGCCACCCGCGCCATATCTAGAACTCCCGCCCTATGGTCAAAACGATACCCGGGGCGCCGGCTACCGCTTTGACGTGCGTCAAGGCTCTCGATGTCGACCTGTGCTGCTCTTCAGCCCGATCGGAACGGGAGGCACGCATGTTCAAGGACTTACTGGTGCATATTCCTACGGAGCGCTCACCGCGGCCTGCCATCGACGCTTCTGTTTCTCTTGCAATGAGTGCTTCGGCACATCTGGATGCAATTGCAACAGGATATGCTTCGACGAACGTGCCGTTTCTTGCGGAAGGCGGCGCAGCCATCGCATCGTCCCTGCAATTCGAGTATGAACGTGCGCTGGAGCGAGCCGAGGCAGCGCTGCGCGTCTTCGAGGTCGAGGCGAAGAACGCCCTGATCAACTATGGAAGGTACGCACTGAACGGAACTCTCGCCGACGCGGTTGCGAAAGCTGGTGCAGCGGCGCGCCTCTATGATCTGACGATCGTGTCACAAGGCGACCCCGAGGGCGACACGTTTGACAACCGGCTTCCGAAGGAACTGCTCTTGCAGGCGGGTGGGCCCCTGCTGTTCATTCCCTATACTTTCCGGGGTGCGTTCAAGGCGGCACGCGTCGGCATCTGCTGGGACGGCAGCCGCCTTGCCGCCCGCGCCTTGCGGGACGCGATGCCATTTATCACCGACGCAGCCGCTCTGACGACCATCACCCTCAATGCATCCGAGGTACCGCCCGATGCATCGCCCGAACGCCTCCTGACACATCTCGCGCGGAAGGGCTTGCCGGCGAAGGCCGTATCGCTTCAGGCCGACCGTAGCGATCTGCAAGCGAGCATCCTGTCGATCGCTGCGGATGAAAGCCTCGACCTGCTGATCATGGGCGGTTACGGCCACTCTCGACTTCAGGAAACGGTATTCGGCGGGGTCACGCAGGAAATGTTCCGCAGTATGACAGTTCCAGTCATGATGTCGCACTGATGGAGCACTACGTGAGGACGCATCTCGGAACTGGACGTGCCGTGGCAGGCGCCATGCTCGTTGCGGGTTTGTTTTTCTCCCCTAACCCAACCGCAGCTTCGAGCGTCGAGCAAGGCCGACGTCTTGCGCTGCTGTATTGTGCGAAGTGCCACTCGACCGACAAGGTCAGCCCAAGCCCCCTCAAGATTGCTCCACCGTTCAGGACGTTACACGAGCGATATCCGATCGAGATGCTGCAGGAGGCCTTGGCCGAGGGCATCGTCACTGGGCATCCGGCGATGCCGGAATTTCAATTCGATTCCGACCAAGTCGGCGATTTCATGGCGTTCCTGAAGACGTTGGAGCAATGAGCTATCAGACGTGCGCGATCGAGAGAAGCCTTGGTCAAAATTGGTCGGACATCGTCCCGGGCTGCCTTGCCGTAACGCGCGGCGAGCGATCGATCAACACGCCGGTCCACGACGACGGGGCGCCGCTTATCTTTCTGCTGCTTCACGTGGAAGACGTCACCGGTCAGATTGTCCGCCGACAATAACGCTCGATCCTTGGGGACCCTCGCATGTCGAAAGCATTCAGATTGTCGTCCGCCACGATTTGCGCGCTTGCGATCGTGACACCGGCCGCAGCGGCCGACGCGGATCACGGCAAGGACATCGCAAAGCGTTGGTGCGCCGCGTGCCATCTCGTCGAAAGTGGCCAGACGAAAGCCTCCGACCAGGCGCCGCCGTTCTCCACCTTCGCGAAGATGCCCGATTTCGACCAGAACAAGCTCGCTTTCCTTCTACTCGCACCGCATCCGAACATGCCGACGCTATCGCTGAACCGGACGGAAATCGCGGATCTCGCGGACTACGTCCGCACACTCAAGTAGGGCACGGCCCACCGCCGCCGCCAAGGTTCGAAGCCCGGGTTGAGATGGGTCAATGCGGAACTTCCGATGCACGGATAGAGTCGAAAGCGTGCCGAGCGGCGCGAGCGCGCTCAGGTGCCGTTCTTCGACGACACCGGCCGGGAGAACGTCGTTGTGATTTCCCGCCGGTCTACGGCGCTGCAGCCGGACCTGTTTCCAGCAGCGCGCCGCCGCGCGGCTCTCTGTCGTGGTGCCGGTCGTCATCGGCCTGATCTTCGTGCTGCTGTTCACCACATTTGGCTCGGTGCGCCATGCCCTGCTGGTGCTGGTCAACATCCCCTTCGCGCTGATCGGCGGCGTGTTCGCGCTGGTCTCAAGCGGCGAATATCTGTCCGTTCCGGCGTCGGTCGGATCCATCGCGCTGCTCGGCATAGCCGTACTGAACGGCGTCGTGCTGGTCTCCTATTTCAACCAGCTACGCGCTCACGGCCTGAGCGAGGGTCGCATCGTCGTCGAAGGCGCCATGCGAAGACTGCGGCCCGTTCTAATGACGGCCAGCATCACGGCGCTCGGATTGATCCCGCTGTTGTTCGCCTCCGGTCCGGGATCTGAAGTGCAGCGACCGCTGGCCATCGTCGTGATCGGGGGCCTGGTCTCGTCGACAATGCTGACGCTGATTCTGCTGCCGATCCTGTATCGCCGCTACGGCGGCGCTGCGAAGGGGGCCAAATGACGAGCGTGTCCGTCTGCCTCACGCTGATCCTGCCGCGCCAGCTTCGCGACGAGCTCTTCGACTATCTCAGCGAACAGACCGATCTGGTGAGGGGTTTCACGGCCTCCGATGCTGCCGGACACGGCACCGCCGTGCGGCTCCAAAGCATGGCCGAGCGCGTCAAAGGGCACGCCAATCAGGTCATCGTATGGATTGTCCTACCACGGAACGATGCCGCGCGCCTGCTCGACCGGGTTCGGGCTTCGTTCACCGGCACCAACCTCGTCTATTGGATTCTGCCCGTGGCGGAATTCGGCACGATCGACTAACCGACATCGCCAAGCTGCTCAGTCCGCCGCCACGGCTTCGTAAATATCGTCCTCTTGGGCCGTATGCATGCGCACCAGCGTTTCGATCGCCTCGATCACACGCTGGGCATCTCGAATAAGATAGCGGTCGATCTTTTCTGACGGCAGGTCGGCCGCGATCCGTGCGAGCAACCGCGCAAGGTGCAGGATCTCACGATGCGCGCGGCTCATGGCAGAGAGGCCGTGGCGTTCGCGCAGCACCTCCGCAATTTTCGGATAGACGCTGCCCTCGTCCTCGCGCTCGTGCTTCACTACACTGCCCTGAACGAGGCGATCAGCCTCTTCGATCAAGGCCGCAGCGGCGTCTGGCGGCACATCGTCGATCGCATCGACGATCTTGCGCAGTCGGTCGAGATCCCCGAACAGCGCCTGATGGTCGTGATGCAGTGCTAGGCCCTCCTCTGCGGATATCCGGCGACCGGCGCTCCCATGGGCTGGAGTGAGCGCCCGCAGCGCATTCAGGATGACGGCAACATCGATCACCTCCTGCACGATCGCCGCCGGCACGGGATCCAGCCAGCCAACGGTAGCGGCCACCATGGCAGCTATCGACAATCCCATGCCAATAATGACGCTTTGGAGAGCGATACGCCGTGCACGCTGCGCAATTATGATCGCTTCGCCGACGCGATCAAGCCGATCGGTAAGGATGACCACATCCGCCGCCTCGGACGAGGCGCTCGCGCCGCGTGCGCCGAGCGCGACCCCGATATCGGCCACGGCCAGTGCCGGGGCGTCATTGATGCCATCACCGACCAT
Organism: Bradyrhizobium sp. LA2.1; assembly: GCF_040547725.1. Taxonomy (NCBI): domain Bacteria; kingdom Pseudomonadati; phylum Pseudomonadota; class Alphaproteobacteria; order Hyphomicrobiales; family Nitrobacteraceae; genus Bradyrhizobium; species Bradyrhizobium sp. LA2.1. The sequence continues at coordinate 95,153 of NZ_JBEPQI010000005.1, read as the reverse complement.
GATGGTCGGATGCAGCCGCTGTTCAGTGCGCACCGCCTCGACCTTGTCCGAGGGAACGCGGTCAGCCAGCACGGCATCGAGGTCGAGCGCTGCTCCGATTGCCTGCGCCGCTGCGGCACGATCGCCTGTGACCATGACCATTCGTACGATGCCCGCATCGCGCAGCAGCCGGATCGCTCGCGGCGTATCAGCCCGCAGCTCGTCGGCCAGCAGCAGCGCACCGATCGGAAGGCCGTCCACGGCGACAAAGACGATCAGCGCCGAGCGCCACGATGCGCGCCGGATTGCCCGCAGCTCCCACGGCGACAGCTCGGCATGTGAGCGAAGCAACTCTCGCGAGCCCGCGGTTACCCGGCGGCCGTCGATCAGGCCGGACAAACCGGTGCCCATGGTTTCTTTGACCTGTTCGGGCGCTTTGAGCTTGAGGCCGCGATCGACGGCCGCAGAGACGACGGTCTTGGCGAGGACGTGATGCGAGGCCTGCTCAAGCGAGGCCCCAAGCGTGAGGACCTCGTCCGGATTTTCCCCCGGAGCGACTTCAACCGAAAGCAACCGCGCACCTCCAACCGTGAGAGTGCCGGTTTTGTCGAAGAGCACGGTGCGCGCACGAGCCAGCGCCTCCAGTGCCCCTCCTCCCTTGACTAAGATGCCGCGACGGGCCGCTTGCGCTACGCCGGCGATGAAGGCGACAGGTGCGGCCAGAATCAGGGGGCAAGGCGTTGCCGCCACCAGCACAGCGAGGCTGCGGGTCAAATCACCGGAGATCCACCACGCCAGGAAGGCGGTGACGAGCGTCACGGGAAGAAAGATCAGCGCATAGCGATCGGCCAACCGCACAAAGGGGGCCTTCGCAGTTTGCGCCGCCGTCACCATGCGCACAATACCAGCGTAGGTACTCTCGCCAGCCGGTGCGGTAACGGTCAACTCGAAGGTCTCACCCGCATTCAGCGAACCGGAAAGAACGGCGCTGCCGCGTGTCTTCTCGACCGGGATCGGCTCGCCCGTAACCGCGGACTCGTCGATGGTCGCCATGGCCGAACGGACGATGCCGTCGACTGGCACGATCTCGCCGGCCCGTACCAGGAGCTCTTCGCTGACCAAGACCGCCTCGATCGGAACCTCTTCGATCCGCTCGCCAGTCTTGCGATGTGCCCGGCGCGGCGCACGATCGACCAGTGACCGCAGGTCGTGCTCAGCCCGCGCGATCGCGATATCCTCCAGTACGTTGCCACCGGAATACATCAGCGCCACCACGGCGCCGGCAAGCGGCTGGCCGAGCGCCAATGCCGCGCTCATCGACAGGAGCGCAATCGCGTCCACTCCCAGTCGGCCGCCCAGCAAGTCCCTGACGATCGAGACCGCCAGTCCACCTATCACGGGTGCCGTGCCGATTGCCCATGCGAAATCGGCCAGATCAGGACGGCCGGCAGCTCGCGCAAGGATACCCGCGGTTAATCCCGCGATTGCGATTGCAACCAGAGTCCATCGTAGAACCCGCTCAAACGACATGATCTCATTCCAACACTACCTGCATCATTCTCTTCCGAAACAAGCTCCGTTGCTTGAGCAGAATCAATGACAAGTCTCGAACACTCGCCTCCAACGAACGCAGCCATTCGCAAGGCGCCGATGAGCTAGGTCAAAATCTTTCCGAGGGTTCTGGCAGATGCTCTCAAGAGGACGACCACTGGGTCTCCGGCTTCACCCAAAGATGCTGTCTATTGTCCTTGAACGAATATTTTGGTCTCCTGGAGATGCTCAGACCTCATCGCGGCGGAGATTGTTTCGGCTTAGTTGGTTCCTGAATTGACTTCATGTAGTTTAGGACAGCCTCTGCATCGTCCCTGTTGAAGCGGAAGGTCGGCATGGAGGGATGAATGCTGCTATAGCCATCCTGTAGTCGTTGCAGGAAGTCGCTGTCATAGAGTTTGGTTTCGCTGAAGCTGCGAAAGGGCGGCGTTTGCCTGTTGGGACTCGCGCCGGTCCTACCAACTGAGTGACAGCGGGCGCACAATTGTTGCAACAGCTCTTTGCCATGTTGCTGCTCCTCATCGCGCGCATGGGCGCAGGTGCTCGACCCGAGACCTATTGTCGAAAGTATCAGCAAGCATCGCATCATCGCAGTCGTTCCCGCGAAACAGTTCACCAACGCGAGGTAGCCTTGCCGTAGACGTAGAGCGCAACCAGCCCGACGGTCACCACCGTCGAGAAGATCAAGATATTTCGATCCCAATCGACTCGCTCCTTCTCGGCTCTTCTGAAAGCGAGAGCCGTGAATAGGGCTTTCAAGGCAAATCGGCGCATCGAAGCAGCCCTCCCAGTCCACACGATGTCACCGCCGTTCAAAGCCAGCTTGATGCAGCTCAAAGCATGAGGTCGGTTGGCGATGGGGCCCGCTATCGCGACAAGCATAACTGCCAAACAGCGCTCCCTCCGAGAGCGATTGGCGCAATTGCGCTCAGGCGTATGGCAGGCCCACTGCGCCTACGCTTGGCGGCCGGCTTCCTCGATACTTGACCTGCCTCAAAACGTACACGCTAGTTCGGGGCTAAACTGGTCTAAATCGGAGGCGACCAATGGACGAAACGTTCAGGCGGAAAATCCTTCGGCTTCTGGATCAGCACCGGACGACGAGGATCGCTACCCTACGATCTGACGGCTGGCCCCAGGTGACCACTGTCGGCTACGCCAATGATGGGCTCGTCATCTATTTCCTTTGCGGAGCGGACAGCCAGAAGGCAGCTAACCTGGCGAAGGACGATCGGGTCTCGCTAACGGTGGATGACGATCCCACGCAAGTGATGGACATCGTGGGCCTATCGATGGCGGCACGCGCGAAGCTCGTAACGAATCCCGCCGAATTCGAAAAAGCCTTGCGCCTCCTGATCTCGCGGTATCCGAACCAGAAGAGCCTTGATCTCCCCATGCCGAACACTTCGGAGGTCTGCGTCTTCCGCCTGACACCCACGATTGTCTCCCTGCTCGACTACTCAAAGGGATTTGGACATACCGACCTGATCGCGTGCTAAAGCGCCGCATCCTGCGCTAAGGGCGGGTGCGCTCGGTCATTCTGCTTTCTTTCGCCAGAACGGCTGATCGGCAGGCGGTTTTGGCGATGAGATGCCCGCTGGCGCTCGCGCGGTTGCTGTGAGTGCCCCAACCGCGAGTTGAGACGGAACATGTTCCGCAGCATGCGAGTCAACATCAGCCTCGTGATCCTGATCGCGCTATTAGCGTTGTTTCTCGTCCGCGTGCACAAGGCGGACGGATCTAAACTTGCTGCAGACAGCGCGTTTGAAGGACGTCGCCTCGCGGAAGCATGGTGCAAGCCGTGTCATGCAATCGAACCGCACATGCCGGGAATGTCGGATCAGGCACCGGGCTTCGCGTCAATCGCAAACAGATATGGAACGACGGCACTTTCGCTGAAAGTGTTCCTGAAGACCAGCCACCAGAACATGCCGAACCTCGTCATCGCGCCCGATCAGGCCGACGCTCTCGCGAATTACATCCTTAGCCTAAAGACTCAAGACTAGAACGCTGATCGGCGCGACCATGACCCTAAGCTCAGATCTTAGCGAGCCCGGTCGGCTTGCACGGTCTCGAAGAACGCAACGATCGCATCGATCTGGTATTCGACGAGCTTTGGCTTAAGCATTGCCTGGTTCGGGCCTACGCGACGGTGGTTTGACGTCAATAGCTCTCGGAGATAGTTGGCTGAAAAAGATGGCCGGCTGGCAATTTCGCTGAAGCTTGGCGCGGGGACGCGAAAGGCTGGTGTTTCCCTTGAAGCATCCGAGACAATGTGACAGAGGCCGCAGGTCCCGCGAGCGAGCGCGCGACCCTGCGCGATCTGATCCGCGAACAGCTGATCGCTGAACGGCGAGTTAACCGGCACCTGGATGGTGATCGAACTGTATCCGCTGGCGCGGTGGCAGGCATTGCATCCGTTCGTGAGATCCGAGTAAGCCTTGGCGAAAGCTGCACCATCCTTCTGTTGAATCGCGCGATCCAGAGCTTGCAGCTGTTCGGTAGTTTGGGACGAGCGCAGGCCTTCGGAGGGAGTCGGCGTTGCCTTCTGCAAGCTTGCCTGGATTTGTCGAAGCTCATAATTCGCCAAGTCCCAGTTGCCTAGCTTTCCGGCCAACCATAATTTGATGTGTTGGAATTGTATCGCGATCATAAGGTCGGACAGTTGGGACGACGTGCTGCCAGCCGACAAGTTCACCTGTGCTCCCGCATTAAATTGCAGGAGCATGGCGACAATCGCGGCGACCATCAGCGTCCGAAACTTCATGCCAGCGCTCGAGATGATGAGGCGATGCATTAACCAAGGACATCGAACGATTTCCTTGTCGATCCGCTCAAGCGGAACTGATTAGACGAGCAGGTTCGTAAAGAATGGTTCGGTGATCCCAGCCACTGACGACTCTGTCCCGTCAGGAGCGACGGCGGTGACAAATTCGCTCTTGCAGTTCCAGCAGCGCCAGAGCTCATGGGCCTCCTGAGCATTGACGCGTTCGTGCCACTCGAGGTGTACTAACCTGGAACGACAGCGAGGGCATTTTTCATCATGCGGTGTTGAGACTGGTGCCATATAGAAGCTCGCTCGTGTCCGGTGCGCAGCATGCGATCTTGGCAGTATGGCGAAATGATCTAGATCAACGATTTGCTCGTTCTTCCGGCAGCTGACGTGGAGGCGACCTTTGAGTTGCGCCTCGGCGAAATTGCGGATGATCATAGAGCCCCCTTACGGCGATTGGAGCATGCGACATCCGTTGTTGAGCTGGATCAATGCGGACCCGAGGAATTGGGGTTTGTAAGCATGCCGACCTCCTCTTCAGAAGCCCGGGGTTGATTTGTATTCCGCTCCGCGACGTCGACAGGAGAGCCACGATGTCCAGCAAAATTCATGCCGACGATCTGAGCGCGGTTGTGCGCTACGCGCTCGAAACCACCCGTGCCACGATTGTCTGTCCTTTCCACGATCGGGTTATCATCCGCGTCGGCGACGATGCCGCCGAGAGCCATGCCTTTGAGCGGGCGAAAAGAATCATCAAGAGCGATGGCGAGTTCTGGGCATCGGACGTCCTCAGGGAAGAATTCGGCCGTCAACTCGGCGGCGCCACAGATGGCCGATGCCCGGAGTGCGATCGGAGAGATCCCGGCACCTGAAGACACGGCCCGGACTTGACTCGCGGTCTTCACTCACCACGGCGCCGGACGATCCAACAGACCTTTTCGCGCTTCGCAATTCCATCTGCTCGCCCGCGCCGCCCATCCCAGCGAACAACAAAGTGGGATCGAGGCGGAGGGTTCCGCGCAAACCGTGGTCGCAACCAGCCGGATCGCCAGTGCGGTACAGGCCGAACAAGAGCGACAGCCACGATTAGATTAAATGATCTAGGCTTCGACGTATGGGACGGCGAAGTTGTCGCACATTGAGGTGAACGCTTGTTTTGCTTCAGAACTCTCGAAGCAAAAATGCGTCCCTTTGTCGCCACGGTCTATCCACCAGTCGATTTGTCGTCCTCGTGCAATGCGGAACGCTTCTGCACGCAATTGATCTAATTGCCTTCCGTAGGCTCGAACAATCACACAATCTGCCATTTGGACGCTCCATCAACTAGCTAACCCCACTGGGCGTCAATTCTTTTTGGCGTTTGCCTTGAAGCATCTTGATCAAAAATCAAGCGGCCCTTGACTGCACTTCTAGTGCCGTTCAGCTTCGGACTCTTGCTCCATCCGCAAGATGCGCGCTCGTAGTGCGTCGAAGGTTTCTTCAGCAGCCTCGCTAAACAGCGGATCCTCATGATTCGTTGAGGCCGAAGCGATCTCAGTCCAATCTGAAGGCTTTAGAACCCTAAGGGCGGCGGGGAAGAAATCGCGGTCTTCGATCATGATGTGACGCCGCTCGCTCTCAATGAAATCGCGAACGATGTTGTCCACATTTTGCCGAAGAATCTCCCGATCCGCCAGAACACTGTCGATCGCCTGAGCGACGCGGCGCAAACGCTGGGTCCCTTTTTGGTGCTCAAGCGTTAGATCGCCAACCCTTGCCGCCGCGGCTGGATCTCGAAGCTTTAGCTTGGCAAAGACCAATTCTTCTTGGGGATGATGATACAGCTCCGGATAGAGCTCGAAGTAGCTGATGATCGCGCGAATGACCTCGTAGTCGGGGTGGCCCCCGCGATCGAAAATCTCAAGCTCGCGCTCAAGCACGGCGAGCAGCATCTCAATGTTGCGGTGTTCCCGGGATAGACGCTCAATGATCATTGCGACCTCCAATGGACCATTGAATGATGGAAGCTATCTTGAAAGCGATCCCAGTTTCTTGCGCTAGATCAAACACGGACGACTGGCCGTCGCGTCGTCTGGGACGACATACTGCTTTCTCGAGGGTCGAGGTAGCCGCGGACCGCGGCAAGACCGAATGCGCCTGACGGCACACGAGGTCTCGACGTCTACACCGTGAGCTCGCGCTCTCGTTGATGGCGCGACGGCAGATCTGGGCACAGCACGAGCTTTCCTTCCAGACCGCCCGCTTCCAGACGCCGGTGCGCCTCAGCAACTTCAGCGAAGGAGATTCGCTCGGCAACGCGTGGCTGAATGGCGCGAGCCGCCAACATTTCGAAGAGCCGCGCCAAATCTTCGCGGAACCAGGCCGGATGTCGCGCCCGCATCAAATTGATCGAGTAGAAGTAGACCCGCCTGCCGCCGGACAACCACCCCAATACATACAGGCGCGCCGTCCACGTCAAGATGCTGAACAGGCTATGGTGCGCCTGTACACCCGCCGTGTAGCCGTAGGCACAGAGCATGCCGCCCCGCTTGAGTGCCGCCAACGAGCGGCGACAGCCATCCTCTCCAATTCCGTCGAACACGACATCGAACCCGCCTGGCACGACCTTCGTAAAGTCTTCGCGCTGGTAATCGATCGGCGTGCCGCCCAGTTCGCGCACCAATGCGGCGTGATCCCCACGCGCCGTGCCCCACAGCTCAAGCCCCGCCATCCTGCCGAGCGTGAGCAGCGCCTGGCCGACAGCGCCAGCCGCGCCATGCACGAGGACGCGCTGCCCCCGCTTCACGCGGGCCGCGCGGTGTAGGAGTTGGTAGGCGGTTGTCCAGCTTAGGATCAAGGCGGCCGCCTCCGCCACGTCTACGCCTGGTGGCACGCGGGTCGCCTCCCCGGCCCGGAGGGTTCGGTAGGCGGCATTCGAGCCCACCACGGTCATGTCAGCTACTCGGTCGCCAAGCTTGAAGCCCGTCACGTCCGGTCCCAGCTGATCGATTTCCCCGACAACGTCGTAGCCCAGCACGAAAGGCGGCTTGAGAGAAATCGTTTGCGGATAAAGGTGACGCCGGATCACCACATCGGTGAACACGACGCTCGACGCAAGCACGTGAACTCGCACCTCGCCTCGGCCGGCCGTTGGAAGAGGAGCGTCGACCACCTCCAACCCGTCAGGATCGCCGAAGTACCTGATCTGAACAACCCGATTGCGCAGCTCTCCCACAGCGGATTTCCTTGGCTCATGGGGTATTCCGCGGCCGCTCTGGCCGTCCTCGGCTAAATCATCGCCCATAAGCCTGCTTTTGGCATTGAGGAGGATCAATGCGTCAGCCCAGCTTTCCTTCTCGTCACTAGAACCGCTTGGTTTATACAGATTTTGCTCCTTCGCGAGCTTACCCCCCAACGATAGCCCGCTTTGCCCTGTCGTAGTGTGTGCGGGGTGCGTAGGCGAAAGCTGGGACCAGAGGATCAATATCACTCTTGCCGAATTTAATGGAGAAAGGCCAAACGTTTCGGAGGAGGTTCGAAATGTACACGCGCGCTTTAGGACTCACGATAACTGCTCTCATCCTGACGTACGGCGTTGTCGGTGCGATTGCACAGGACCGAATGACACCCCAGCCAGATCAGCAACAAATGCAGTCCCATCCCAGCGGCCAGGCAGGCGCGAGCACGATGGGGCAAGGCGGCATGATGGGGCACGGAATGATGGAAGGACGTATGATGGGGCGCGGCATGATGGGCGGGAGCGCGATGGGATCACCTTTTATGATGCGTATGATGTTTGCTCTGATGGACGCCGATGGCGATGGGACCATCTCACTGCAGGAGTTTCAGGCAGCTCAAGAACGGATTTTCAAGGCAATGGATAGCAATAAGGATGGCAAGCTGACCCTGGAGGAGATGCAAGCGTTTATGCATGGGACCAGGTGATCGGCTCCGCGCGGATGGCGCGTTGTCGCGTCCGCCATCCGCCCGAAGAAACGAGCCTTAAGCTGTCAGGTCCATGATCCGCATAATCGCGACCACATTATTGTACGCCTGTTCTTTCGTGCCTTGTTGCAGGTCCAGACAAAATTCTTCTTGCCTTAAAGGTCTTGCCCTCCGCTCAAGCCGAAGCTCCCCTTCGGTAATATGGCGGACCATAGCATTCATCATCGGGGACCCATAGTCTTCGACCGCGGCTCCACAATGATATCGCACATTCTTAAAACCTGGGATCAGGAATGGTGTCTCGCGTTCACATTCACGCACCACGACACCTGGCCAAGGCGTCGTATCCAGCGCGCCGAGTTCGCGGTGAACGGTGGTGCGAGACCGAAAAACGGTCTCTAAGGGGGCATGCCCGCCGATAGCACCAGTGCTGCTCGGTTGCCCCGTACGGTGATTTCGGCACGTCCCGCTTCAAGGGCAGCGACATTCCACGTCACCTGACGCATCCGGGAAACAGGTGGGTCCGCACAAAGATACGACTGCTATGCACTCCCGAAGTGGGACTGCGGCTCCTTAGCGGAGTTGGGCCCATCGCCGGCGTGCGGGTCCCTCCCAACGTCCGCTTTGCGCTAGTCATGGTGCGCCTCGCTGCGCAATCCTGCTTCCGCCGGCAATTCGGTCGCTTGGATGTACGACGACGCGATCCCCCGCGGTCAGTCCAGACACCACCTCGGCGAACCGGTTATTGCGGTGACCAATATCAACTGGCTTGGCCCGCGCACGGCCGTTCTCATCGGCAAAAACGACCCACTGATCACCCTTTCGGAATAGGGCGCTTACCGGCACGGTCAGGACGTCCTGAGCGCTCCAAGTGGTCACGTGGACCGCGACACGGTAATCGTGACCTAGTTGCGACCAAGCCTGCGGCGGGTCATTGAAATCGACGGTTACCCGGACCCGCTGTTCCTCGATCCCTAGCGCCGAGACCTTCAGGAAGCCAGCGGGGTCCACACGCACGACCTTCCCCTTAATGGGCTGCCCGCCCCAGCCGTCGATTCGGACCGGCGCGCCCACCTTGATCTGGACGGCGTCCGTCGAGAGCAGGTCCGCCACCACCTCCAGATCAAGTGGATTGCCGATGTCGACGAGGGGCGTCCCAGGCAGGACCGTCGCCTCGCTGTCCTGGATGATCTTCAGCACCCTTCCGCTCGCCGGCGCGAGCACCCTGACGCAGCACGTTGGCTCCGCCGATGGGGAGGCATTGGCCGGGTCCATCAACCGCGCCGCGAGGCTGGTGCGCACCGCGCGACGCATGTCGGCCTGAGCCTTGGCACTCGCCAAAGCGGCCTCGTTCGTGGCCACATCGAACTTCGCCTTGTCGAATGCTTGGGTGGAGATGGTCTGCGTCCGGGAGAGCGTCTGCGCCCGCTGGAATTCAGTCCGCGAGAAATCCAGGGCAGCTTCGATCCGCTGCACCTCGGCCTCTTGCTGCTGGATGGCGGCGTCCGCAGCCGAGACCTCGGCTTGAAGCTGGTCCCGCGACCGGACGTCGATGAAGCCGGGTAGCGTCGGCTGCATCAGGGCGATGACGGTCTGGTTGGCGACCACCTCGTCGCCGACGTGAAGCGAAGGTCCCTTCTCGCCGAGCGGATGCGAAATTCTAAGTACCTTCCCAGCGATGGGCGCCGAGACGGTGTAGATGTGGCGGACATGGGTCTTGCCGTCGTCGTCCGCCGTGACTTCGATCGGGCCCTTTGCGACGGTGGCAAGATCGACGAGAACCGGCCGGGGCCAGGCGAACCAAGCCAGCCCTCCCGCGATCGCGGCTAGGGCCGCAGCGCCGATAATACGTTTGGTCCAGTCTGCTGGCATGGCTAGTCCCTCGTCTTGAGGACCGCGACGAGGTCCAGTTTGTCGATGCGTTCGCGAATGACCGCTGCGGAAGCGATCGCAGCCAGTACCACCACGCACGTGGCGACGACATAGGTCGAATGCTCGACCACCAGCCGGACACGCATCAGTTCGCCGGCGAGGTTCGTCTTCATGACCCACGCTAGCCCGTAGCCCATCACCCAACCGGGTGGCTGGGCGACCAGCGTCAGAATGGCGAGCTCGAGCAGGAGAATTCGGAGCACCTCACCGCGAGTGAAGCCGAGCACGCGCAAGCTTGCCAGCTCCCGCGCCCGTTCTGATAGCGAGATCCGGGCGTTGTTGTAGACGACGCCGAACGCGATCACGGCGGCAAGCCCGGTGTAGATGCTCGCCATCGTCGTGACGAGCAGCGCGACGGTGTTACGGAAGTTTGCCAGCGACACACGCTGCAGTGCCACGCCGCCGACCGTCGGCATGGACTTTACCGCCGCGTAGAAGTCTTCCTTTCTTTTCTCGTCGAGGCTTAGGTTCACGCTGTTCACGACGGGCGCCTCACGCATCAGCTTGCGGAGCGCCTCGATGTCCATCATCCCCCTGATGCCGAAGTAGTCCTCGACGGTCGCCACGATCGGAATCGTCACGGTGCGTCGGGCGCCCTCCAGCAGATCGACCTCGACGGTATCGCCGGCCCCCACCCCGAGGATGTGACCGAGCATGCTGGAGATCGCGAGACCCGTCTCCGGAAGCACGACCGGTCGAAGGTCGACGTCGATGAGGCGCCTCAGATCGGCATCGGCGGGCCGGCCGCTGATCGTGATCCGCCGTTCGACGTTGCCATAACGGATCCGGACGGGCACCTCGCGGAATGGCTCGGCGGCGAGAACGCCCGGGAGCCTGTTCACTTGCTCCACCACGTTCTTGATCCGCTTCTCGGAAAAGCCGATGGTCGCGTCCTGCCGGTCAGCGAGGAAGTAGGTCACGTCGATCAGTTGCTCCATCGTGTCCCGCGTGAACAGCGAGACGACCAGGATCGCGGTGGCCAGTGCCATCCCAAGTGCCGTGAAGGCCGCCCGGACCGGATGCCGCGCGATGTTGCGGACCATCATCAACGTCGGTTGCGACACGATCTGGTCGAGCTGGATGCTCGACGGAAGCAGCCGCCGATAGACCAGAGGGGCCGGCGGTTGCATGGCGACCGCCGGCGGCAGCTTCACCACCTCGCGCAGCGCCCGCAGCGCGCCGATAGCAGCGGCGGCCGCGCTGAGGGCGCCGGCCGTGACGTACAGATCCGGCGCCTTCGCGAAAACTAGGAATGGGAAGTGAAAGAAGTCTCCGAACAGCGCGGTGATCCGTAATCCGAGCCAAGTCCCGGTAACGCTGCCCAAAACGATCCCCGTCGCGACAATGAGGGCGACGAACTTGAAATAGTGCAGAACGATGCTGCTGTCGGCGTAACCTATCGCCTTAAGAAGACCGATCTGCTCGCGCTCGAGCGCGACCAGCCGGCTCAAGGTGAGATTGACCAGGAAGGCGGAGACCAGAAGGAAGATCGGCGGCAGCGTGCGGCTCATGTTGTTGAGCATGTCGAGTTCATGATCGAGCCACGCGTGCGAGGTCAGGTCCTTCCGGCCGTGGGCCGCCTGCCCGCCGTAGGGATCGAGCAAGTCGTCGAGCCGCGAGATCACCTCGCGCTCCGAAGCGCCGGGCTGCAGCTTGACAGACACCGCGGAGAAGGCACCGTCGAGATCGTAGACGCTGGCGAGCGCCTTTTCGGACATCCAGACGATCGCATAGCGGCGATCGTCCGGCATAAGGTCGCCCGGTCCGACCGTGTAGACGAACTCGGGGGACAGCGCGATGCCGACGATGACGAGCTCGCGCTTCCTGCCGTTCAGGATGGCCGCGAGCCGCGCCCCCTCCGAGAAGCCGTGAGCCCGGGCGAACGGCTCGTTGACAACGACTTCCTCCGTCCGTCCCGGCTCCGGAAGCCGCCCGGAGCGCATGTAGAGCCGATTGAGATGCGGCTCGTTGTTGTCGGGCAGCGAGACGAACTGCCCGCTGGCGGGCTCGGAGAAGCCTGGAATGTCCAGCAGCGCCAGCTTGGCAATGCGCGCATCGACGGCGGCGACGCCGGGGATCTCGCCTATCCTGTCGGCGAGCGCCTTGGGCGCCCGCTTCGCCTGAGCGAACACGTCGCCGAAGCCGTAACGTTCATAGTACGCGATCCGCGTCTCTTCGAGAGACCGATGCGATCCGACCGCGAGCACCAGCGTCGCAACGCCCCCTCCGACGACCAGCGCGACGGCGAGCACCTGGGCCCAGAGCCGCCTGACGTCCCGAAGCAGCTTGATGTCGAGCGCAGTCATATCGTCACCAGGTGAGCTTGGCGGCTTCGCGTCGGGTCTCGTTCTTCCGGACCCGAGAAATCCGGCCGTCGGCGAAGAACAGCACCCTGTCGGCGACCTGCTGGATGCTCGCGTTGTGCGTAATGATGACGGTGGTGGTCCCGAGCTGCCGGTTGACCCCGAGCAGCGCCTCGATGACGCGAATGCCGGTATTGGAGTCCAGCGCCCCGGTTGGCTCGTCGCAAAGCAGCACCGCGGGGCGCTTCGCGATCGCACGCGCTATGGCGACGCGCTGCTGCTCGCCGCCGGATAGCTGGGCGGGAAAGTGATGCATCCGCTCTTCGAGTCCGACGAGCGCGAGGGCGTCGGCGGGTCGCATCGGGTCGTTGGCAACCTCGGTGACCAGTGCAACGTTTTCATACGCGGTGAGGCTTGGCACCAAATTGTAGAACTGGAAGACGAAGCCGACGTGGTCGCGGCGATACATCGTGAGGTCGCGCTCCTCAAGATCCGTCAGGTCCTGATCGCGAAAGAACAGCCTGCCGCTGGTCGGCCGGTCGAGACCGCCCATGATGTTGAGCAATGTCGTCTTGCCGCTACCCGAAGGCCCGAGCAGCACGACCACTTCCCTCTCGGCGATTTCGAGGTCGACGTTGTTGAGGGCATGCACCATCACCTCGCCCGAGCCGTAGGTCTTGGTGAGTGCCTTGGCGATGAAGACGGGCTCGCTCATCGACTTCCTTTCGAGCTAACCGTCCGACGGCATCTCCCGCGTGAAGGTCAGCCGTGACGATGGCCGCGGGAAGAGCCATGACCGAACAGTCGCCCAAGACGGGGAATGAACGCCGGTACATCTGCTGCGTACGTCGGGTAGGCCTCGCCGAACTCGGTCCGAGCCTCAAGCTCCTCGTCGCGTGCCAGCTTTACGTACATGACGGTCAACACCGGAAACATCGCGAGCGTGAGGATCGTCGGCCACTGCAGCAGGAAGCCGAACATCACCAGGATGAAACCGACGTACTGCGGGTGCCGGACGTAGCTGTATGGGCCGCTGGTCGCCAGGCGGCGGGTCTGCTGCGCGTCGTACAAAACCCTCCAGGCGGCCGAGATCAGAATGAAGCCGGCGGCGATGAAGACGAAACTTAGGATGTGGAACGGTCCCGCGTGCGGATTTGCCCTCCAGCCGAACATCACCTCCAGCAGGTGGCCAGCGTCATGCGAGAACCAGTCGACATTCGGGTAATGCGACTGCAGCCAGCCCGAAAGGAAGTAGATGGTGAGCGGAAAGCCGTACATCTCCACGAACAGCGCGACCAGAAACGCGCTGAAGGCGCCGAACGAGCGCCAGTCGTGGGAGGTCTGCGGCTTGAAGAAGCTGTAGGCAAACAGAATGAAGACCGCCGAATTGAGGATGACGAGGCTCCAGAGGCCGTACGCGGGGGCGGCATCGTGCATCAGTTGCCTCTCCCATCACTCGATCGAACGTCGCCGTGATGATGGCCGTGTCCTCCGTGCATGAAGAAGTGCATGAGTGGGCAGGCGAGGAGCGGCAGCCAGAGCAGCAACCCGAGCACGTGAGCCCTGTGTTCGGTGAACAGGAGCGCGCCGGCGATGACCAGGAATCCTACCAGGACCAACCCGGCCTTGGCTTTGGTTGACATGCCCTCTTGAGGGCGCCCTCCGTACCCGGAATGATCCTGTACCGACATCCGCAGCTCCGGTGGTTATAGGAGCATAGGAGCGCCGTTGCCATCATTGTTGAGGCAGATCAACGGCTCGTAGTCTCAATTGCCGTCCATCCGCATGGAGCCCATCCGACGGCCCTGCATCATCGGCATCATGCCCATCTGCGGCGCGAGCAGTTCGTCGGCAGCCTTCTGCTGCTCTTCGGAAAACGTGGCGACTAGGTCCGAAAGCGCCGACTTCATCGACCGGGTTCCTTCCAGTCGCGCCGCGAGCCACTTTTCCTGCAACGTAAGCTTTTCGACGAGACCTGGCGACCCGGCGCTCTGTTGAGACAACATCGAGCCGCGCATGTCTCCCAGTGTCTTGGCGTTTGTCCGCAGCGCGTCGGCGAACGCGTTCCAGGCGGACTGCTGTGCGTCGGTTATCTTGAGCTCCGTCCGGAGGAACGCGATCCGGCCCTCCACGTGATCAATCGTCTCCATGCCGCTCATTCCGTCGCCGCCAGACTGCCGCATCATGCTCATCATCCGCATCATGTCGGACATGGGCATATTGCCGTCCGTCATGCTTATCATGCCGCCGCCCATGCCCTGCGAGGGGCCCGTACTGCGCGGCGTCTCCGGAGGAGCAGTCGACTTGGCCGCCGGCGCCTCTTTTTGATCCGGATGATGGGCCTGATGGTCGGCGGGTGATTGAGCGAGTGCGGGGTAGCTCAGGGCGGTAAGCAGCAGCGCTATGGCCAGCGTCGGGATTCGCATCGCCCTCTCCTTCGGGTCGGCATTCGATGCAATAATGCCGATCTGGATCGAGGCCGACTTGATGCAAGTCAACCAAGGCTGGCCGCAGGGAGCTTACAAGACATCACCACCTATCTCTTGCACGTCCGCTACGGGCCATTCGCGACATTCTAGCGGTGCGCCGACGAATTCCGGTCTACCCCGATAGGCAGACATAACGCATTCGTGAACCTCGCCACAGGGCGACCGCTGTCCTTGCGAATGAACACAAGGGACGGCAGGGGCGACCAACCCTACAGCGGGAAGACTTGCCACAGCGCCTGCCTCGGCTGCATGTCAGGACGTTCGAGGCAGCATTCCCGTTCCGGGGAGGCGCGATATGCTGCAGTTGAAAGACAAGGTCGGACGGTTCGCGACGACAGGGCGCAGCTGCCAAAACTGGAAAAAGGATCAGGAGCTGGTCATTTCGCTGCTCAACAAGATCGCCATTTCCGACGGCGGCGCCGAGAACACGCTTAAACCACAGATGGTCGTGACCGGTTATGCCAGCGACGGCCTTTACAACTCGATTCTGTACTTCCAAAAGAAGAACTTTCCCGGCACGCCTGACGGCTATGTTCGGCCTGCCGGCCCGACATTCAGTCGGCTCGTTGAACTGTCGACGAAGGCGACTGCTAAGCCCGCCCTGCCAAAGGGCCAATGGGACGCAATCGCGACTCCTTCCGTCGATGCTGCACTTCGCAAAGGCCTCATCGACGATTCAAAGCTGGACTACGCAGAGATCGTTGACATCATCCGGGCTACCGTCGCAGACGGCATGGTCACCGCATTCGAGCTGGACGACCTGACCACCATTGCGAACACCTCCAGAACGCTCTCCCCCACCTCGAAAAAGCTCATCACGCTCTTCGTCGGAGAAGAATACAAGGAGAAGCGCGGGATCGGACCGTACGACCTCAATTCCGACCAGAAAAAACTAGCCGCGGAAATGGTCTGCGATTTCCTGAAAAACACGAGGACGACGTTCTTTCCGAAGCTCGACCCACACCGCGTCGGCATAGGTATTCTCAGGCGCATTGCGAAGCCGAGCCTCATCAATCAAGATCAGGGAAGTCTGTGCGGGCCATCCGCCCTGATGTTCGGCTACGCGTCCGACAAGCCAGGGTCTTACGCGCGGTTCGCGATCGATCTCTATCAGAAGGGGCAGGCGAACCTTGGCCGCCTGCTGATCAAGCCGGGAAAGGATGTGAGGAACTTCACGCCACCCTGGTCACTGGACCACGTCGATTGGCTGACATGCGCCTCCATACGCGATTCGGAGAACTGGTTCCTCGATTTCGACGACACAGGCAAGATCAGCGATCTTGCGGGTGTCACCCTGCCGAGCGAAATGGAGCAATGGTTTCGCAAGGCAGGATACCGGGACGTGCGGGAGAATACCAACATTTCGCGATACAACAAAGACATCGACGATGTAAACGAAGCCAACCGGCTGCTCGACAGCGGATATCGCGTATGTCTTTTCATAAGCGCCAATATGATCGACTATGACGACCAGTCCGATAAAGGCTCCGCGTTTACAATGCACTGGGTCGTGCTGCGCGAGAAGATACAAGTGATGAACGGATACGTGAAGGCGAAGGTCTTCTCATATGGCGATGGAGACTACGTGATACCGCATCCGCAGGAAAAAACCGGTGCCGTCAAGCCCCTCGCCGTTCGGGACTTCCTTATGAATTTTTATGGGTACGTTGCCGCCAAGGGGTGACCGGGGCCAGAAGCGCCGAAGGCATCATCATGCTGGTCACGCACGAGATGGCCTTCGTCCGATGTCTCGACCTGCGTCGGCTTCATGAATGCCGGCATCATGGCCGAGGATCGGCACGCCCGAGGAAACCATCCGCCAGCCGCGCAGCGAAACGGCTGAAGGTTCTTGAGCCGATTTCACGAGGCGCACCGAGGCTTGTACTCGCAGAACGCCCGGCAGTCAGGGCGCGTATGAGGTCCGCTGTGCCCCTGATAGCGGCGCAATAGCGGATCTCAGCAGAGGTCGGCTTTGGGTCATAAGCCGTCGACGACGACTACGGAGGGCGACTGCCGCTTTAGTCCCGATAGCGGACATAGTGAGTGCCCTACCCCATGCGGCAACAGCCCCTTCGAAGAAGATGGGTCACCGTCCGCGATTCGAGAGTGAAACATTTTGCCGCGGGCGTGGCGGAAGTACTGATAACTGCGGCAGGTACTTCTCCTTTCCCTGTTAATAAGCGCTACCAACTCGTTCTGGGGGAAGGACTGCGTCAGTCAGGCTCCCAACGCAACTTGAGCGGCAAGCCGGTCTCGGACGAGAGACGCTCGGCCAGTGCATGCGCCTTGTCGGCGCTGCCGAGGACAGTAGCCATGTCCGACCAGCTGATCGATGAGTGCATTGCGGTTATGAAGGCGCTCCGCACCCAGGCTCTCTTAGTCCAAGTCCGAAACGGGTCAAAAGCCGACACCGTGACCAATACGTCAGCTAAGGGCCAAGAGCTTCCCTGCGCGCTCAATCCGCAACCTGCCAGCTAGAAAATACCGGTGCGATCTTCTTGGTCGACTGCGTCCACCCGGGGTAATGACTGCGTCTGACGCTGATCCGGTTCAGCAGCATCGCGACGACAATCATCGCGAGGATTCCAGCAAGACTGAGCACGACCTGCATCGCAGGCCGGTCCGAAATGTCAAGCAGCGTCAGGTGGCTGGCCAGCGCCAGGAGGACGCCGAGACAGTAGATTGGCAGCGAATTCTCGCCGCAGCACCTCGCGCAGCGCATGACTGGCGTCGATAGCCCGCGCCAATCGTGAGGAACGAACCGTAGCACCACAATTGCAAGAGCCAAGAAATGCAGCAGCCGGAACGGACTGAGATTCGATTTATCCAGCGGGAAGACCAGGGTCGTCAAATTTTGCGGGACCAGCGGTTTGCCGCTGCAACTCAGCGTCAGGACCAGGCCAAAAACCAGATAGACAACAGCAAGAGTAAGCGTCGTGCGCGACGTCACCCAGGGCCAGACCCTCTCCCCTTCGATGACGCACCACGCGCCCAGCACGATCAAAAGCTGCCAAGCCAACGGGTTGAAGAACCAGGCGCCGTTGGGCCAGGCTGGAACGCTCCAGCCGAAGATGTGCACGAGCGCATAAAGCAACAGCGAAACACCAAGCGTAACGTTTGGTGCTCGCAGCAGCAGCCACAACAGCGGCGCGAACAACACGTGAAAGATGACGAAAGTCGGCAAGACGTCGGTATTGACAGGGCGATATTGCAGGATTGCGGCATGCGCAAGCGTCGCGCCCGGATGATCGAGCAGAATCCGCGTATTGCTCTCGTCAGCAAGCCGATCGCTGCCCGCGAGGTAGACGAGGACGGTGCAAGCGAGCGTGAGCAGCAGAAACGCGGCATAGATGTCCCATCCCCGCCGCAGCGAACGACCAATCATGCCGCTCCAGCCCTCGCGCTGACGTGCCCTGCCGTAGGCCAGCGCGCAGGTCACGCCCGAAATGAACATGAATATTTCGGCGGCATCGCAGAAGCCGTAGTTGCGCGGTGTCAGCCAGCTTCCGGTGTTGTTGGGAACATGATCAAGAAAGATCCACCATAGCGCGATCCCGCGACAGACATCGATGCGCAGGTCGCGGCCAGCCCCCCTGAACTCCGGCGGAGTTTCGCCGATCAATCGCTTCGAGGTGTGAGTTCGATCGTGCATCGGTTTGACCTGCCGGCGTACTCGCACATCGGTCGATGAGAGGCTCTGCTGCTCCGGGCTGGGGTGCCGAGCGGGGTATCCGACCAAACGATGCGGTTACGAGCCCGAGCTACCTGATGGTTGGAGGCTCTTTCGTTGGCCAGCCGGTGCTTTGATTGCCTGGGCCGGAAGGTTCGCCGTCCTCCCAAAACGTTTGCAATATGTCGTCGCTGGCAACCGGTATCAGAAGCTGCTTCCGCATTTCGGCGAGGCGGGCACGACAATACTCACGGTAAAACATCTCGACTAGGGTGGACATGATCGAACCCTCGCTTGATCATCACCATTGACGATAGATTTCGACCATTTCAACCGACGGTAAATATCAACGGCGCCGGAGTAGTTTGTGTCCGACGAACTCGGATGACGACGATGTGGCCGACGAGGCGCGACACGAAATCGGTATCAGAGAACGTCTAGTGCTGCAGGACAGTCTGTCCGCGGATCGTTGAGTTCGATCAATCGCGAGAGTCATAGAAGCGGAGCTTACGGGTTCACCCCGCCAAGGATATCTAAACTAGATCCGATAACGGCAATCAGAAATAGAGCCATCACGAGCGCCTCCTCTTAAAGGAGATTTTTTGACGCCACGGCCTTCGCAATCACTATAGACCTAATTTCTGGCCGCTAAGTGAACGAGTTCACATCAGCATTGAACTTAGCTGAGCGAGACTAGCAGGCCAATGGCGTAGCTTCTTGGACTCTTGCGCACAGATCAAACAAGTTCGGTGCGCGAACTGCAAAATGCAGATACCGGTGAGTTTGTCGCATTTGATCCCGATGTCCAACAAGGCTGGAGGTCCCCATGTCTATGGACGCAGCCGAATTCGTATCACATCGATTCTCGACGCGAGAGTTTCCGGAGCGGATGCGAATCCCGCTATGGCGCGAGGACTTTGGGCGAGGCATAGTCCACGCTGATATTGAGCCTCTATCGAACGCACCGTTTCAGGCCTACGCAACGCTGCAAGCGATCCGAGGTTTGCGCAGGCTCGCGCTGAAAGGCTCCCCTATGCGTTTCAAGCGCTTGCAGGCGAGCATCGCTGATGGTGATGACTCGATCGGAGTCATCCTCTGTTCTCCCGGCAAAAGTCAACTATCGCAGCGCCGTCAAGAAATCGAGCTTCACGCCAGCGACGCCATCGCAATTCTGCATTCCGAGCCGGTCACCGTCACCTATGTCGACGGATTGCTATTCGGTCTTGCCGTACCGCGCGACGCGCTTGCACAGCGCGTGACGAACGTCGAAAGCCGCGCCATGCGGCCGATTTCTCACCGAAATGAAGCGCTCCGACTTCTCATGGCTTATCTCAAGTCGGCATTTAATGAGAGTGTTCTGGCCACCCCGAAGCTGCGAGATGCAGTCGTGACTCACATCCACGATCTCCTGGCGCTCGCAATCGTCGAGTGCGCTCCCTTGGGCGAGAGCAGTGCGAGCGCTGTCGTGACTGCGCGCCACGGCGCCGCCCTTGATTACATCGAGACACACTTTCAAGAACCAGGACTCAGCGTCGAGATGGTAGCTCGTTGCCAAGGCATCTCACCTCGCTATCTGCAGCGCCTGATGACATCGTCAGGATCATCGTTCACCGGGCACGTGAATGAGTTACGCCTCCAACGAGCGCTCAAACTGCTGACCGATTCCAGCGCCAGCGCGCGGCTAATTTCCGATATCGCCTTAGAGGTCGGCTTCTCGGATGTTTCGCATTTCAATCGCTTGTTCCGAGCTCGCTTCGGCGATTCGCCGCGTGGCGTTCGTTGCGCCCGAAGGGATCCTAGCTGATCCACGTGCCCCTCGGTGAGTGCGAGTGATGGTCGCCCAATGACCGCCTTGGGTCATAAGCCGTCGATGACGACTACGGAGGTCGACTGCCGCTTCAATGCCGAACGCTGACATAGTGATTGCCCAGCGCAGCGGTCTCGGCCGGGAAGCGCAACAATCTGCAATCAAGGTGTTCTGCGCACAGCACAGCTACAGCATCGCGGCGGAGTACCGCGAAGTGGAGACTGGCAAGGGAGCCGATGCTTTGGAGCGTTGGCCTGAACTCGCGGCAGCCATGAAGCATGCTCGTACGGTCGGTCGAGGTGGCAAGACAAGCGCAGCCCCGATCGCCAAGCTGGACCGACTGAGCCGCGACGTTCGCCTCATCAGCCGGCCTCATGGTGCATCGCGTGTCATTTCTGGTGGCAGAACTAGGCGCGGACGTCGATCCGTTCGCGCTAGCCGGTTCGGCGTGTACAGGCGCACTCTGGCCAGAAGGCTCGAGAAGGGGCCGGTGAAGTGATTGCGCAGCAATGATTGCGGGTGGGTTAGCCTAACGCCTTCCCACCCACGATCCATGCCTGGTGGATACCGAGCGGCGGATTACGCGTCCACCTTCGGTCTTCGAGTCTCGGCAGACAATCGCTAACCCGCTCTGCGATTTCTACTGCGTGGCCACGTTCCCGGTCGCATCGCGATCATTCTTCGGGTTGTAACCTGAGTCGTGAAGATTTTTGAGATACATGGCGTGATCGTTTGCGTTCATACCACCCGCCCAGCCCATGGGCGATGGCGATTCCGGAACAGCGGCATGAGTGTTCATCGCGTGGCGATGATGGTGCGTTGCCGAGGCGGCAGTAACGGAGAGAGTGAGAACAGCGAGAGCCACGAGCAGTTTTCTTGTCATAGTTAGCTCCTGTTGGGATTCCCCCCTGGAGTGCTACAACGCATAACATAGTCAGCTCACTTCAGGTAGCATCACCTTCCGTCGTCACCACAACGTGACTTTTTCGGAGCAAGCGTGATTGGCGCGGGCGCGCTCCTCCACTTGGGCAACACCAAATCTCTAGAGACGTCCCAGCGAACAGACCGAAGCGCGGCCTTGAGCTGCCGGTTCGATCGACGGCTGGTTAAGCTAATGCCACCTTCCTCCTGGACTTGATCGGGCTGAAACGGCGATCTCGCGATGATGTACGAAAGCGTCCGCGGTACTTTGATCTCGGAGGACGCCGACAGGCAGCGAGTAAAAGCCGCGATTTCGGGTCCGAGGAAACTCGTGATTGGAGAGAGCACGCGGCCAACTTGGAAAGTGGGATGCTCAGAAGGGCAGCGTTTTTCGAGATCACCAACTGGTCCGAGGATCTCATTCGCATAAGCATTCTTTTCCGAACTTTTTCCTCCCCCCTCCCCCTCGGTCAAAAAACGCCTTGGCTTGCTTGTGCGCAACGCAAAACCAGAACGCAATCCCACGGTTCGCGTGTCCCGCCGATCGCGTGCATTCTCGCTGAATCGCACATTCCGAAGAATGTGGATTCCCATTCGGGATTTCGCACTAAGCCAAGCTGACACTGAACCATACGGCTGGGTCCTTTATGCCGCCGCCCGATCTTCCTTATCGGCGCCGCGCAGCACGATCTTGAGCGCACCATCCGGCAATGGCCGCTGCAACGCCTTGGCCTCGTGCCACGACGCGCGCATCCAGACATCGCGTTCTTCATCGGTGGTCGGGATCACCGGCATGGCCTTCGGATGGATCGACAAGACGACACGTTCGGTGACGTCGTCAGGAAGCCGCAGCAGCCGAGTGAGGGCGGCTGCATCTCGCTGCCATAGCGGCAGGTCAGCTAGACTTGTTGCCGAAACACCGCCCCGCACTTATGGGCAGGAACGCCGCCGTCCGTCATAGCCGATGTAAGTTCCGGATGCCGGATCGTAGGTCTGAAAGTGCTGGCAGCCGTAGCCCCCGCGCGGTTTGTGTTCAACGCGAGCTGGTTCGCCTGGTTTAATTGCCGATTTGCTGTTATCCGTGGCCACGTCCGGTTGACCTGCGGTCTGGGCGGGGTTCACGAAGGCGGCGTAGCTGTTTGCCCAGGCAGGCAAGGAGACACCGGGCGTCTCTTCCACAACGGCAGGTTTCTGTTCCATGGAGCGCCGCGCGTCCGCCAGTTCGGTTGCAAGCGCTTCGGCCCTGTCGTGCTCCTGCTGCAGAGACTGCCACAGTACCGCCGTCGCGCTGTCGACCGCTTGGCTGAACTGGTGCGCCTCGCCGTTGGGCATCGACAGCAGTTTCCCGACGTACCGCCATGCCTTCACAAGTTCTTTTTCGAGCGCCTCAGCCCTGGCGTGCTCTTGCTGCAGAGACTGCCGCAGTTCCGCTGTCGCGCTGTCGACCGCCTGCTTGAGCTGCGCCGCCTCGTCGTCCTTCGACAATGGCGTCTGTTGCGCCATGACCGGCGGGACGATCGTGATGAGCTTAGATAACTCCTGCTGAGTGGCGTATCGCGCCACATAGGCGACGACGTCGGCGTTGAGACAGAACCCGATGAGTGCCGCCGCGACGAGGGTTCGGGCGAACCAGGAAATTGCAAATCCCCGCCGCGCGTGTGACGCCTCGAGGATGACGACGTTTGGTGCGGTCTTAATCGTATGGCGCATGTAAACCACCGCCGGGTTATCAGGCCATTGCTTCTTCACTTCGCCGGAAGCCTAACCCCACCCGTTGTGCGCCTCAAGTTTGGTGTTACTCCTCGGTGATAGCTCCGGCTGCACGCGGGGATGCGCCGCCCCGAGCGGGAGAGGCAAGCCGCTACCGATTGCGGTGGACAACGTGCCGGACACAACGGAGGCCCCCTCGTTGACGCGCTCGCGTCGAGGTCGATGATGGGACGCTTGGTCGACTGCGGATACGTTGCGCAGGATGGCTGATGGGCACGCAGTGCCGAGTGCGTTATTTTCGAGTTCCAATCGTACAGAGATAGTCGCGCGGCATGGCTAACCCGACCGGCGAGCGGTGCTTCTCATGCATCGCGATGAAGTCTCGTTGAAGTGCCGTGCGCCTTTCAGGGTCGAGCGATGCGGCCAGCGTTTTTGTCGGACCATAGCCAGTCACAAATATGTCCCATACCGTTTGGCCGCTCGGCATGCGGAGTACCGTGGTGCCAGGTTCAAAGGCCAGATCGAATGTATCGCCAAGCAATTCCCGAACGCGGCCTTCCCGGCCCCACGCGAATGGCGAAGGAGGAGGATTGTCAGGCGGTGGCGGCATGTATGGCCGCATTGTCTGGAATATTTCTTCAACCGCGCTGCCAGGCAGCCAAGTGACCAACCCCAGTCGCCCGCCCTTGCGCGTGACACGTGCCAACTCGGCAGCTGCAGCCTCGGGGCGCGAGACAAACATGACACCGAACGTCGAAGTCACACAGTCAAAGCTTTGATCCGGAAATTCCAGCGCTTCGGCATCGCCGACCTTGAAGTCGATCTCCGGTGCAATCAGTTTCGCCGCCTCGATAACGCCGTCACCAATATCGATACCAGTCACCTTTGCGCCTCGATTAGATAACCGCCGCGCAGTCCAGCCCGTGCCTGTCGCAACGTCAAGGATGCGCTCTCCCGGTTGCGGCCAGATTCGATTCACGACGTGATCAATGGCGTCTGCTATACTTTGGCTCACGGTATCGTAGGACGCGCCGCCGGAACCCCAAGTCGCGGCGGGTTTGAGGTTATGAGCAAGAATTTGCGCCATGAAATTTACTCCTCGATCTCGATGGAATAATCAGCTCAGTCGCTTGAGCCCGGCGTGATGAGAACATTGGCACGCAAGACGAACCTCAACCACAGTTTACAAATCGGTTGCGGCACAATGTCTCAGTTCAAGGTAGACCGCCTAGCGCGATGATATGGGCGCGCGTCCGAAACAGATGCATGTCCTCTGCAACTGCAACCACGGATTTTCTCGCGCCAGATATTCTCGATAGGTTCGGTCGCACGTTCCCCGCGCTTTTCGTCGCCATCCATAGGACCCTCGACCATCCTGTCGTGTCCGTGCGATGCACGACGTGGAAGCTATAGCGTCCTGCGAGGACATCAGTTTTGACGCATCCGCTAAATTGGGTCTGGACCGCTGCTACATAGTTGGTGACTGCTGCGCTATAAAGGGACGATCCGCTACGTGCGGCGAACTCCCATTCACATACTCATTTGCATGCGAAATTGATTTTAGCTGCGCACGCGCGCGTCATTGGTTGTGAGGGGTTCAAATCATGACGAAGCACTTTTCGAGGCGCATCATGACTGATGTGCTCGTAGTCCTAGTATCTGTAGTGATGATCACGATTGCAGTGACATTTTTGGGCGATCCCATTCGGGCCCGCATCGCTGCTTCTATCCCAACCCCATTCGATCTTGCGATGGTCAAGACACTTGCAACCGCTGAACCGAGCAAACTGAGCCTTCCGCGCGCGCAACCGAGTTGCCGGCTTCGTTCCGCTCCTCTGCAATGGAACGTAGACTGGCTTTTCCGGCCGCCCGCAGCTCGCGGATGATGTGGGCTTGCTAAAGAAGCAAGCCGTCTCGGTTGGCGGCCTTTAGGCACGGCGTTTTCTTCACCTTTTGAGGAGTGACGCCAGTCGTATCTGCTGTGGATCACACATGCGCATCCTGAAAGTTGCACACGCAAATTCTTCGTGCCCTTGCGGCATTTCGCGCATCATAGCAACCTCGATGCGAACCGTGTCAGCATCGAAAGCCTGACGGGAAATTCCTCATCATTTTCTTGAGGTCCCTACCTCCATTTGTAATCCACCTCACACCTGCAGCGAAGCTGCGGTCCGATATTGTCTCAGTCTTGGCGTCATTCGAGGAATTTACAGATTTCGTTCGGGCGCTCAGTCGTTCTTGCGTGGTTGGGCACCGAAACGGGAGGCCGGCATGCCAACGTCATCTCCCCTTGTGCGATGGTCGACTGAGATGCTGCCGGGGCGAACAAGATTCTCCACGTTCCGTGAAGAGTTTACGCGGCTGAACCTCGCCTTGGACGTGATAGATCACAGCGGCGGCCGCCCGCGTATCAATGTCACCTACTTGCCGCTCGGCCCGGTTAGCGTTTGTAGCATTGTCACCACGCCGGTGGAGTTTATCCGTCACAAACGCCACCTCAAGGATAGCCGTGACCAATTCGGACTTAACATCGTCGAAGCTGGTCCGGTCCAATTTGCAAATGCTGGCCAGGAACATGTCTATGATGCCGGCGCCGCTTGTTTGGTTGACCGGGGAAGGCTGCTGCGAGTATTTGGGTCGCGTGGCGCCAGCGTCAAATTCGTGACCGTGCCGGCTGCCGCCCTTAGGTCGCTGGTTGCACAGCCGGAAGATCTATCAGGTCGGCCGGTGCGTCCTGGACCGGCGCTTCGCCTGCTCCACCTCTACCTGCAATCGCTCGCATCCTTCAAAGAACCTCCGTCATCAAAACTCGCCTCCACCGTCGGCACACATCTCCTCGATCTTGTGGCCGCGACGCTCGGGCCGACCGTCGAAGCTGCAAACCTCGTTACGGAGCGTGGTGTGAAGGCAGCCAAGCTGCAGGCGATCCTGGCGGAGGTCGCGCAACGCTTCGGCGATCCCGATGTCGATCTGAACAATGTTGCCGGAGCGCTCGATATGTCGCGGCGATACGTACAAAAGTTGCTCGAAGAGACCGGAAAGTCGTTCACCGAGCACCTTGCAGCGTGTCGGCTTGAGCGTGCCTTCGCGATGTTGACTGACCCGCACCATCTGCATTTGGCCATCATCGATATCGCGTTTGCAGCCGGCTTTGGTGATGTTTCTCATTTCAATCGCTCGTTCCGCCGACACTTCGGCGAGACGCCATCAGGCGTGCGCGCCGCATCGATGGTGCGGCAGAAGTCATCCTGCGCCCCCTCACAATGCGCGGGCGACGGCCGTTGAAAACGCGGACAGTTCGACCTCGCGGGACGGCAGGCAGCGCGCACCGGGGCTACAGGGCTGAAAGAGTTCCTTCACCTTGATCTATGGAACACGCGAACTGGCCATAACCGGGACCGCTTCGCGTTGAAGAATGAGACCGTCGCTGCTGGGGGCCAAACGGAGACAATCCGATGAACACTCGGACACTTGCTGCAGCGCTCGTGGGAGCAACTCTGTTCGGCCTTACCGCCGCGTAGGCCGCGCCGAAGCCCAAGGCGAAACAGGCGGGCGCGGTCACCGTCACCGTGACGAACTCGCGCAAAGCGGATCTAGTCCAGCTGGAGGCGGCCAAGTCCGGGTCGCCAGACTGGAAGGAAGTACTGGGCCCGCTGAAATCCGGCAAGCAAGCGTCGGCTAAACTGCCGCAGTCCAGCGATTGCCGCTTCGATCTGCGCGGGACGTTCGACGACGGCCAGTCGACGGATGCCTCCGGCATCAACGTCTGCGCCGATAAGACGCTCAACCTGACCGATTGACGCAGGCTCTTTTATCGCGCTCCGCATCAGCACGACGCGGCAGACGGCAGGCGCAAGGCCACACGAAGGCCGCACAGCGCAGGGGACGAGGCCGGCCCGCGCCAGCGCCATGTGAAACTAGGGCCTATTAGGGCCCGGCCGGTTCGAGGGGGCCGTTCGCTAGCCAGGCGACAACCGAAATATGTTTTTATTTTCCGTCACTTCCGACGATTTCAACAGGCCAAAAATATTACTTGCAGCAAGGACTACACGGGCGGTCCGGCCACTTCGGCGCCCCACCACATGGGCGAAAAGAAAGGACGGTAGTTGTCCGGGCTCCGCTTGCGATGGTAGCCGTGCCATCACGATCGCAGCCCCATTCATCGACGAACTCACACGTCGTAAGTTCAATCAGCCGATCGCCTGCTTGCCGACGAAGCGCATAAGGAGCCTTTGGCCATCGGCCCGCAAGAGGGCTGCTAATTAAGTAAGCAGCCCTCGTCGAACTGAACCCGCGAATCCGTTCAAAGCAGGAGCATCTCGTTGTCCGCCACCCTGGTGGCGACGCGGCGGAAGACAACACAGGCGGGCAGCGTGGCCCATTATCCTACTATCCTACGTCTGTTGTTTCGGTCGTTGCGCTCCCTCTCCTCCTCAACTCCTCCTGGAGTTGAGTGACAACTGCCGGTTCAGTGGGAAAACAGCACGGGAATCGGCGGCTTCGTCAGGATGCTTCGGGTCGCGCCTCCCAATATGAACTCACGAAGACGCGAATGGCCGTAAGCGCCCATGACGAGGAGATCTGCTTTAAGGGAGGCTATCTGCGTTCCGAGAACGTCGCCAATTGTCCTTCCAGCGGCATCCGCCTCCTCGACGATCACATCGATTCCATGCCGCGACAGGTTTTTGGCAAGTTCGGACGACGAGCGCCGGCTCGGAAGCGCTTTCTCGTTGGTCACCGTAAGGATGTACACTTTGCGCGCCTTCTCCAGGATCGGGATGGCATCGGATACCGCGCGTGCGGCCGCGCGGCTGAAATCCCACGCAATAAGCACCCTGTTCAGCTCGACGGGCCCGGACGACGCGACTTCCGGGACCACCAGGGTCGGTCGCCCCGACCCGAAGATGATGTCCTCGGCGTACCATTGGTCATAGAATTCCGGCACCGGCACAATCGTCAGGTCGCGGAGCCGCGCATATTCCATCAAAAGGTCCGGCACTTCGGATGTCAGACAACGCTCGAGAACGATCTCGTGCAGCACCCCGGCTTTCTGAGCGGCCGCCTCAAAGGCCGCCAGCAGATCCTCCGCATTCCTTTTGCTTTTGTGTGCTTCGCTGGCCACGATTGACCCGAGATTGCCAGCGCCGGCCAGGAAGCTACCGGGGACTTGGACGTGAGCTTCACATGAGATCGCGGCGATATGGGCGCCAAGAAGTGACGACAGCGACAGGGCGCGATCGATCACCGAAACCGGGGTCGGATCAGGATAGCTAGTGAGGGTGAGCAAAACGTCCCTGATGGCCATCGGCGTCTCCGGAAATGCAATTTCTTCCTTCAAGGTAACCGCGAGAGGTCCGAACAGCTTGATCTAGGTCAGAGCAGCAACTCCCAACGCGACATTCTGATGCGGCTTTGACCTCGCTCACGCCTCCCGATTGACCCAGATCAAGCGACTGCGCTTAGGGTCCGCTCGTATGAGTTCCAAGTTCGATTGTCGCTCGTAATGATGAAAATGAAAACACCGCCGCAAGTTGCAATCACGCCTCCGGCAGGTTTGCGACGGCGGCTGGGATTGCCGCTTCTCGTCCTCTACGGGACGGGGTCACCGTGGGGGCTGGAATCTACGTTTTGATCGGCGCTGTGGCGGGCCACGCGGGAGTCTACTCCTCGTGGGCGTTTGCGCTGGCCGACCACTTCAATAGGCCGGCGGATCCGAGACCAGTCAGCTCAATCGTTGCGCGACGCCGTGTCGGACCGAACACGCGTCACGTCCTTTGCGTCGATCGGGGTAGTCGCTCCCCCCCAACTGTTTCTGATATAGCTGAGGACCGCCGCGATCTCGCGGTCATCGAGCTGCCATCCGTAGGAGGGCATCCCGGGCGCCGTCGGCTCGGCCATCGTACCTACACTTCGCGCACCGCGGAGCACGATTCGGATTGCCGTTGCGGGATCATTCGAGCGCGCCATCGTGGACTCTGCGAGGGCGGGAAACAGGTGGGGAACGCCTTTGCCCTCGATCCCGTGGCAGGCGGAGCATTGGTCCCGGTAGATCGCACCTCCAGCCGCCATTATGTTCGTATCCATCGGGGCAAGCGTGGCCTCATCCGCATTGCCAGGCAGCGATTTCAGATACGTCGCAATAGCCTTCGTATCCTCATCCTTCATCCTGGACGTCGACAGCTCGACGGCCTCCGCCATCGGCCCTGTCGCAGCGGTAGCGCGATTGTGCCCCGTCTTGAGGTAGAGCGCGACATCGTCTGCCGTCCAACTGCCCAATCCGGTCCGTCGGTTGTTGGTGATGTCAGGCGCCGACCAGCCCTGGAGATTTGCTCCCTGCAGATATTGATCGGTTCGATCGCCTCCGAGCAGCGTCTTCGGCGTGTGACAGGCTCCGCAATGCGCTGGCCCGTCGACGATGAACTTGCCGCGATTCCATTCGGCGGATTTGGTCGGTTCCGGCTTGTATTCACCTGCCGTGAAGTAGAGCGCGTTCCACACGATCATCGTTGAGCGGATATTGAATGGAAACGGAAGCGTATCCGCGTTGCGCGAATTTCGGACCGGCTCCAGCGAAGTCAGATAGGCCCGGATCGCCATCACATCGTCACGCGACATCCGCGTGTACGCATTGTAAGGCATGGCCGGATAGAGATGCGCGCCGGTTCGTCCGATACCCTTTCTCACCGCGGCATCGAATTGATCGTCGCTCCAGGCTCCAATGCCCGTTTCCAGATCGGGCGTGACATTGGGCGATATGATGTTGCCGAACGGCGTTTCGATCGGCCGCCCACCCGAAAACGGCTTGCCGCCGGGAACGGTATGGCAGCCGGCACAGTCCGACAGGATCGACAGATAGCGCCCGCGTTCGATCTGGGTGAACTCTTGCATGTTTGCGGAGCCGGCATGCGCGCGGCCAGCCAGCGACGCCGAAGCGAGCACTGCGCAAACGAGCGTGCATACGCGAGGAATCCTACGCATCGACCAGCCTTCCGGGATTCTTGAGGTACTGGTTCCGGATCGCGGCCGCCGACCAATAAGCGAGCGCGCCGACCGTGAGCGTCGGGTTGTAGCCGGCGTTCTGCGGAAAGGCGCTTGCCCCCATCACGAACAGATTCGGGACATCCCAGCTCTGCAGATATTTGTTGAGGACGCTTGTCTTGGGATCGGCCCCCATGATCGCACCGCCGTTGAGATGCGTCGTCTGGTAGGTCGTTATGTCGTATGGCGCGGTCCGATACTGCACGGCGAGCTTTTCAGCGCCCATCGCCTTGATGATCTCGGCGAACTTGTCGGTGAGAAACTTGTTCTGCTTGATCTCGTTCTCCTTGAGATCCATCGTGATCCGCATCAGCGGACGCCCGAACCGGTCCTTGTAGACGGGGTCGAGATCCAGGTAGATGTCGCGGTAGGCGTAGAAGCTGCCATGCACACCGGTGCCGGGCTTGACCGTGCTGAGATAATTGTCCTTGACCGCCTTCTTCCAGTCGGCGCCCCATGGCGGCGTTCCCGGCGGCACCAGGGTGCTTTCGATCGGACGAGCACCTGTCTGCACCTGGCCGACATAGCCGCCGCCCACGAAACCATGCGGCCCGTGATCGAAATTGTCGCCGTTGAACTCGTCGACGCACATCCCGATCGAGCCTGACGCGATGAACGGGTTGAAGTTGAACTTCTTGTTGTCGAAAAAGCCGTTGACCGACGAGATCGTCTGGTGGGTGTAGTTTCGGCCAACGACCCCGGTATTGGTGACGGGGTCGTAGGGCTGTCCGATTTGCGAATGCAGGAGAAGCTGGACGTTGAACATCGTGTAAGCCGACAGGATCACGAGGTCGGCCTGCTGCTCCCATTCTTCGCCGCTCGAGTCCACGAATGTCACGCCGGTGGCGCGCTTGCCTGAACGATCGACATTGATCCTGACAACCTCGGAATTGTCGCGGAGGCTGAAGTTCGATTTTCGAATGAGATGCGGCAGGATGGTTGTTTGCGGGCTAGCCTTGGAATAATTGCCGCAGCCAAACCACTCGCAGAAGCCACAATAGGTGCAGGGGCCAAGGCGCATGCCCAGCGGGTTCGTATAGGCTTGCGAGAGATTGCCCGAAGGCTGCGGGAACGGCTTGTAACCAAGCTCGCGCGCGGCTTTCCCGAACAGCGTATGGCTGAACGGCTGGGCCTGCGCCGGGGTCGGATAAGGACGGGACCGGGGCCCTTCGAACGGATTGCCGCCGTCCATGATCTTGCCGCTCAGATTTCCGGCCGTCCCCGACGTGCCGCACAGATATTCGAAGCGATCGTAATGCGGCTCAAGCTCGTCATAGGTCACGCCCCAATCCTGGATTGTCATATCCGGGGGCAGGAACGCAGCACCATAGCGTTCGGTCAGATGTGTCTTCAGCACGAAATCCGACGGAAGAAAACGCCACATCTCGGCGTTCCAGTGCACGCCCCCGCCGCCGACACCGTTCGGCGGCATGAACGCACCCCAGCTTCGGATCGGCAGGGCGGTCTGACCCATATTGTTGCGAAACGTGAACGTCAACTGGTCCGGACGGAGGAACAACTCGTGCCGGATGCGGTAACGAAGCTCGTCCTGCATGTAGCCCGGCGGAAAGTCCGTCGGCGCATCGCGCCACGGACCGCGCTCAAAGGCGATGACTTCGAGCCCCTCGTCGGTCAGCTCATTTGCCATGATCGCGCCGGTCCAGCCGAAACCGACGATGACGACGTCCTTCCTGGGAAGCCTTCGGGACATGCTACGACCTCGTCCATTGCGCGTTGCCGGTCATCCCGACCGGCGGCAGTGGAAAGCGCTCGTTGTGGCGGTTCACCCAATCGAGATAGTTGTAGCGCGCGCCCGGATAGCCGATCATCTTCCACGCGACCATGTCGCGATTGCCGCCATAGATCGGGTCCGCGAAGAATCCCATCTGCACGTCCTTGACGAGTTGCGCGAAGAACGATTTGCCATCGACACCGTCGAGTTTGAGCTCGCCCTTCTCAACCGCCTTCAGAACCGCGATCCTGTCGTCGCCCGACAGCTCGGCGAAGGGCTTTCCCCCGCCCCTCTGCTTGCACGCACGATCGAGTGCAGCGAGGCCCTCCCGGTAGTCTTGTGCGGGGCCGTTCGCCGACTGATGGCCCTGGTTCTTCGCACCGGCCTGAAACGGCGGGCGCACATACAATCCCTCCTGCCGGCCATAAGGCCCGGCCAGCTGCCGATCGATAAACACGGCACAGCCGGCCTCCTTGCCGCCCGGTGTCTCCGGGTCCGGCGGGATGATGCAATCCACGAGCGCCTCCATGGCCTGGCCCTCTTCCCCGTTGAAGAACTCCCACGGTCCGACCTTGATTGGCGGCGGGGGATTTCCTGCATTGGGAACCCAGGGCAACCTCCCCGCGATCGTGGCCGCTTTGACGGTCGTCGCGCTGAACAGCAGCATGGCCGTTCCGGCAAGGAACTCCCTGCGCCGCAGGGCGATTGTTGCGGGCTTCGCCTGTCTCATTTGTTCTTCCTTATCGGTCGACTACGCTGTCAATGACAGTTCGGAGACGGCCAATCGCCCGCGAACACCATTTTGCGCGAGCAACGCAACCGTCATTCGGCCAAAATCCGAACGGAAGTGAAACGCCGTATGTCGCTTATGACCCGCATCCATCGATCATGATCGACAGCAATTATCCGTGAATACCCGCGATCTCTCGAGCGGTGCTCCCGAATTCTACAGTGGTCCATCGATCGCGTATTCCACGAAGCGCATGATATTCCGAAAAGACACGATGCCCGACCGAAGAGGGTACAGAGGTTACCGCAAACCAATCCCGAAAATGACTGCCCTGCCCGGCTCGCTTGCGCGTCGGCCACACCAATGCATGAAGGCGTGTCGCTGGAAGTTGTCGCCTCCGGTATCGCACAGAAAACGACGTTGAAGTCGGATGGTTCGATGTCCGTCTTGGGCCACTAGCGAAGGGCGCAAGCGCTTCGAATTTGCACGAACTGATAGATCGCAAATCGCTGATTGACCCACATCTCGGTGGTGGTGCGCTCAATGCGCGCGTTATAGGCGGCGGAGGTTCATGATAGACCACGCTCATACGCCCTCGTAGACCAACTTGGTGAAGTAGCCTCCATCGACGACGAAGTTGCCGAATCTGTCATCAAAGGCCGCGGTCGGCCTCGCGGCAACGGTCTCGTCGCGAGATAATCCTCGCTCTTTTAGAGTTGCAACGCTATCTCTAACAACTACGAGCATCTCGCGGAACTCCTTCAACTCGGATCGATTGCCGATAGGCTTTCCGTGGCCGGGGACGATGATCGTTGCGTCTGTGGTTGCTGCCAGGTTGGCATCAGATGCAGCAATCATTCCGTCGATGCTGCCTCCCGTCGAGTAGTCGATGAACGGATAGACTCCGTTCCAGAACGTGTCGCCGACATGAACAATATCCGCCTCGGCAAACGTAACGGCGATATCACTGTCAGTGTGTGCGGAAGCGTACCGCCATAAGTGGAGGTTTGATGCGTTGAATTGAAGATCGTACTCTTCCGTGAAGACTTCGCTGGGCATTCCATCCAGAGATGGGGGCAGAAAATTGTAGTCCCAGTCTTCCACTCGCTGCACCTTTGAGAGATATTCTCGGGTCTTTTCATGCGCGATGATCTTCGCACCGGTCGAATGCAACCAGGTATTTCCATCGGAATGATCAAAATGCCAATGCGTGTTTATGACATGTGTGACGGCTCCGGGACCCAACTCTTCAAGAGCCCTGGCAAGGCGCGGTCGCGAGATTCCAATACCAGCGTCAACGAGCACCTTGCCGTCTGCCCCCGCAAGAACCGCAATGTTCCCTCCCGAACCTTCAAGCACGCTGATATTGTTACGCAACTTGTGGGTAACGATCGGTGAGACCGCGGCGGCATCTTTGATAGCGCTTACGAGTCCGCGTGCTTCGGCAAATGCCTCACTCGGCGAAAGCCAACGACTAGCGGTCGAAAGCGCCGCGCCCGCGACACAGCAGGAGCAAAAACGTCGCCTGGAGAACACTTGCGATGGAGTGATTGTCATGGTTTTCCTCCAATGCTCCACATGGAGCCCATGAACGGCCGAACCGTCCGTGCGGCTCAACGGAATGCAGCGACCCTAATCCCTCACTGACACCAGATCATTTGAGCTCACGTCGGTGTCTGAAGTAGGCACACCGTCTCAAGCGGAAGATCAAGGATAGCTTCAGCACCAGCCTCGCCAAGATTGAAGGCAAATGTCGCACCGAGGGCCTCCGCAAGTCCGCCAATAATTCGCATGCCGCCTCCATTCCTTGGCTGCGCCATCGAACCAGATCCATTGTCCAACACTCGACACACCACGGACTCTTGTGACACCAGGCAATCAACCCGAATCACGCCACCTCGCTGATCAAACGCGTGACGAGCGGAGTTCGTAATGAGCTCTGAAATTATCAATCCCATCAACCACGCGCGTTCGGCAGACAATCGGAATGGCTGATCGACAAGAATTAGCTCAATGCCCGCATTTACGAGCTTGGAGCAAGTTATCGAGAGGCACAGCTCGCGCAGATATTTCGAGGCATCGACAAGATCGCTTTGCGTTGGCATCTGCAGCGCGTGATGAACCCGCGCGTAGGCGTGCAATTGTTCCAGTACATTTGCCAGTGCAGTCTTCACATCGTCGTTTGACGATCTAGCCGCGGTCGAGGATACGACCTGAATCGCCGACGCGAACTCGTTGTTAATTCTATGAGTAAACTCGTGCAGAAGCAGCTGCTCTGAGAATTGGATCTTGGGCCGCGCTATGGTGTTCAAGAGATGCTCCGCCGTCTTGTATGAGCCATATGACAAGGATTGAGACCTCGCTCCGTATTCTGCGACGCCTTCGCGGTATCATCTTTCGAATTCGGACTGTGTTTTGAGATCGAACGCAAAGTGGCATGCTCCGCGGACGGCATTGAGCCACCCGGCCACACCTTAGAGTTGCTTGGCTCGACGCTAACCGCCCGGTCGTTACAACCGTATCGAAATGTCCTTGCACGGCTTTTCGGGCAGAGGCCTTGCCTGCGGCAATAAACTAACTTGATTTCGGACGAGCATAAATCGAGGATTGCTTCCAGCAGCCGGCTCCCCCTACAAAAAGCCTTAGGCTCTACAATGCCCGGCCTACCCATTGATCGCGGTCAACACGAAGGTCGACATGAATCGAGCGAGACGCACGATCAAGTCGTTTCGTTTGGACCGTTCCGGCTGTTCGCCGCGAGACGGTTCCTCGAACGTGACGGCACACCGGTTCGTCTGAGTAGTCGAGCCCTCGACATCCTTGTCGTTCTGGTCGCAGAAGCTGGCAAGGTAGTCAGCAAGAGTGACCTGATCGCGCAAGCCTGGCCTGGGATCACCGTCGACGAGGCCAATATTCGCGTCCAGGTCGCCGCGCTTCGGAAGGCACTCGGCGACGGAGCCACGAGTGCGAGCTATATCAGTACAATTCCCGGGACGGGCTATTGCTTCGTCGCGCCGATTTTTCGCGCGGGGGTCCCAGCATCGACCAATCAGGCGTTTGATCCGGACTACAATCTTCCGCCTAAGGTTACGCGGATTTTCGGACGTGATCAAACGGTCGGGGAAATCGTTATCCGGTTGAAGACCGAGCGCTTTCTCACGATCGTGGGACCGGGCGGCATTGGGAAGACCACGGTGGCTGTCTCAGTCGGTCACGAGCTGAACAACGAGTTTGGCGGCGTCGTATATCTTTTCGATCTTGGACTGCTGAGTGATCCGCTTCTCATACCTGGCACTATTGCCGTGACGCTTGGTATTCCGCTTCAGTCCGCGGATCTCACTACTGCCTTGATTAACCATCTCCGGGACAAACGAACGCTTTTGATCTTTGACAGCTGTGAGCACGTAATAGAAACCGTGGCGACGCTAGCTGAGCGAATATTCGCGAACGCACCGCAAGTGCACATATTGGCGACCAGCAGGGAATCCTTGCGGGTCGAAGGCGAACATATTCATCGGCTACCGCCGCTCGCCAGTCCACCCGATAACGTACGCCTCACCGCTACGCAGGTACTCGATTTCCCCGCCGTGCAGCTATTTATGGAACGCGCTATCGCTGGCGGACGACGACAACTCACGCTGACCGATACTGATGTTCCCATAATCGGGGAAATTTGCCGTCGGCTAGACGGAATCGCCCTCGCCATTCAACTCGCCGCCGCCCGTGCCAACGCCTATGGGATGGAGGGCACCTTGTCACTCTTGAAGGATCGGTTCGAGCTAACATGGGAGGGACGGCGTACGGCGCGCCCACGTCATCACACACTGAGAGCAACGCTCGACTGGAGTTATGATTTACTGCCGCAGGAAGAACGCTTGGTTCTTCGCAGGCTTTCCGTTTTTGTCGGCACCTTCACACTTGAGGCAGCGTGCGCAGTTGCAACAGATGAAGATCTTGATGACATACGTGTCGCGGCAGCCACCGCCGCTCTGGTTGGAAAATCCCTTGTTGAGGTCGACAAAGGGGGGACAAAACGGCGGTACCGACTACTTGATACCACCCGCACCTATGCTGCAATCAAATTGGGAGAAAGCGGGGAGCTCGACCCGACGAAGCAGCGTCACGCGATCCATTATCGAGAAGTCCTTGAACGCCACGATTCCAGCTCGCTCGCAATGTCTCGAGACTTGAGCCTGCGATCAGAAGTGCTCGGTAACGCGCGCGGCGCACTCGATTGGAGCCTATCGTCCGCGAACCACACCGAAGTCGGAGTTTCTCTGGCGGCCTTAGTCGCACCTTTCTTGGCTGAGCTTTCGTTATTGGCCGAATGTCATCGCCTAACGAGGCGAGCGCTGGGAGTAATCGGCGAACCTGATCGCGCCACGCGACGAGAGATGGAATTGCAGGCGTCGCTGGGATCATCGTTGATGCTTACGGAAGGCTACCGCGAGGATGCGCGGATTGCTCTGATGAGAGCACTGGATTTGGCCGAGGTCCTTGGCGATCCGTACTTCCAAATGCGGATGCTTCGCTCCCTTCACAACTTCCACATTGCAATTGGGGATTTCCGCAAGTCATTTGAACTTGCGCAACGCAATGAGGAGGTCGCCCGAAAAACGAACGATCCAGCCCCCATTGCTGTAGCGAATTGGATGCTCGGGCTTTCGAACTATTTCGCCGGCAACCAGCTTTCTGCCGAGAGAAGTTGCGAGAGCCTTCTCGCCGATCCCAGCGTTCTTCGCAACCAGTCGAGTAATTTTGGCTTCGATAGTCATACGGAGACGCGCGTTCGGTGTGCGTTGGCTGCAATTCGGTGGTTTAGGGGATTTCCCGACCAGGCCGTCAAGATGGCGCTGGAGACAATCCACGATCGCACGGATATAGAGCATCCCGTCACATTGAGCACCGGCCTGGTCTTTTCTGGTTTCATGTTCGTTCGCATCGGAAATGTCCCCGTGGCGCGCGGCGTGATCGAGCGACTTATCGCTCATTGCGAAAGGCATTCACTCGGTCCCCACCGCGCAGTTGGTATCGGCTTGAAAGGTGTGTTGGATATTCACCATGGCGACGCAGACGAAGGTGTCGAGATGTTGGGTGGCGCAATCAGCGCGCTGCAAGCTGACCGGTACGAACTGCATCATCCGGCATTACTTGGCAGCTTGGCCGAAGGCCTCGCTAAGCTCGGGCGGAGTGACGACGCATTAGCGACCATCGACGATGCAATCGCCCGAGTTGAAGACAACGGCCAAGCATTCATATTGCCAGAGCTGCTGCGTATCAAAGGCGTCATTTTAGCGTCGGCAGATCAAAAGGATTTAGCGGGCGCGGAACGGCTATTTCAGAGATCGTTGAAATTGGCCGACGTGCAACATGCTCTTTCTTGGGAATTGCGAACCGCGATGAGCTTTGCCGAACTGTGGATACACCAAGGTCGTCAATCAGACGGCTGCAGTCTATTGGCTGCTGTGTTCAACCGATTCACGGAAGGATTCGATAGCTCCGATCTCAAGGCCGCAAAGGCGTTGCTCGGCAGGTTAAGGGCGACTCCGGGCCTTTGATCGACAAAGGTGAATTCAATCGAACGTACCTGAAAGGCGCCCGATGGCATTGGCCGTGGGGCGGGTCTGGGGAGGAAATGCCCACCGGCGGGCCTCGGGACAGCGCGAGCGCCGAATATCAGTCATAAACGCAAGCCGATGGTTGAGAGGTTGATCTTTCAAGGCCTCCCGAAACGACTAAGAGTTTAAAAGGATACGTAGCCATTCGAGCGAACCAGCCACAGCGTGGCACTTTGCAAGCATGAGACACTTGATTCATCCACCGGTGCCCCGGGCGCTGGAAGTCACCTACCCGCTGGCCGAACAATTTTGCCCGCGGCTCTCGAGGCACTGCCTCTCCATAAGATCGCCGCATCGTTCCTGATGACGCTTGAACGTCCGGGTGGGCCTCGCCGCTGATCAGAATTCGACCGCTCAGTTCGGTGCCACTCTGGCTGTGGTGGCTGTGGAAGCCACTGCGTCAAGCGCGATCAACATAGCGTGGATGGCCGCCTTCGATTTGGTCTCTGCCTTGTGTCGCTTGGCGAGCCAAATCAGATCATTGTATGAGATCCAGGTCGCCCCCGCTTCGTCCTGCCAGATAAGAGCCTTGAGCGGCAAGTCTATGCCGATAGTCTGCACCGTTTGCATTAGGGGCGTCCCCCCCTTGACGCTGCCAAAGATCAAAAGGTTTGTCGGGCGCAACTTCATGCCGGCAGCGGCAGCGGCAGCCGCATGGTCAATTCGGGCAAACACCGTCATGCCCGTGGCTTTGATCGCGGCCTCGAGCCGCTCCATCGTTTCCTCTGGGCCGTAGTTGCTCGTGATCGAAATCAATCCCTCTATAGACATCGCCTTTACTCCTTTAAATCCGAACAAGCAGATGGCAACGACCACACAAATAATCGCACCTCGGCTCGACGCATGCGCATCGGAGGCAGTCGTTGTCGCTTCCTTCATGACGTCCAGCTCAGTTATGGTGGCTCTGCGGGTAGTCGAATTCCGGTACCGGAACAAATCCGTTGCGATTCGGCATTTGAACTTTAGGCAGGCTCTGCTTGTCCAACTTCCCATCCATGGGTAATATCCCGTTCAGGCTAAGCAGGTAGGCAGCGACGGCATAGGTGTCGTCGACACCTAGCGAACCGGGTGCCTGGTAAGGCATGGCCCGGTGAATGTAATCAAACAACGTTGTGGCATAGGGCCAGAAGCTGCCGACGGTCTTGATGGGATTTTCGGAAGCGAGCGTGCCCTGACCACCAACCAAGCGATCCTTGATGCCATCTTGGCCGCGCGTGCCGTGACAGCCTGAGCAGTTGTCTTCGAATATCGCTTTACCCTGCGCCACCGTGCCACTGCCTTCTGGCAGGCCCTTGCCGTCCGACCTCACGTCGATGTCCCATAGTTCGATCTCATCAGGCCGAGCAGGACGCCCGAATTCTTCGGCCAGCACCGGTGTCACCAAGCTGCTGGCAAGGGCAATTTGCAAGAAGAGCTTATGCAAGAACATTGCGGACTCTCCCTGCTGCGTCGATGCTCCAGGTCTGCTGCGCATTGTAGTGAAAGAGCGCGTTTGTTCCCATGAGTGCGATAAGTGCAGCGCGATCTGGTTGAACGTTGCCCTTATCGTCGGTAGAACGACTTACAATCTTTGTGCTTCGGCCATCCCAGATCCAGTTCATCTGAAATCGGGTCTGGGTTTTTG
Organism: Bradyrhizobium sp. LA2.1; assembly: GCF_040547725.1. Lineage (NCBI taxonomy): Bacteria > Pseudomonadati > Pseudomonadota > Alphaproteobacteria > Hyphomicrobiales > Nitrobacteraceae > Bradyrhizobium > Bradyrhizobium sp. LA2.1. Next base: position 55,352 of record NZ_JBEPQI010000005.1, on the reverse strand, counting down.
GAAGTACTGGATGACTCAACTCTGCTTGCTTCCAGCTCTTCGCGCCGTCGGTGCTGATCTCGACCTTCTCGACCTTGCCATGACCGCTCCAGGCCAAGCCTGTGATGCGATTGTATCCAGGCTCTATCACCATCGTTCCGGATGGCGAGGTGATAACGGAGTTGGTCTCCATCCTGAGCTGGAACTGGGTCGCCTTTCCGTCTGCCAGAAGCTGCGTATAGCGAGCGGTTTCCCAGCGGGTCATCCAGGGTTGATCGCCGAACTTCAGACGCCGAAGCCATTTGATGTTTAGATTTCCCTCGAACCCGGGCATGATAAGTCTGATCGGGAAACCGTGAGCAGGCCTGAGCGGCTCGCCATTCTGACCGTAGGCGACGAAAGCCTCGTCCATGATCTCGTCCGTGAGTGGAATGCTACGCGCAACGCCCGCGGCATCGCCACCCTCGGCAAGCATCCACGTGGCCCCGGAGTTCTTGCCGACCAATTGGATCAGGAACTTTAATGGCACTCCGGTCCATTCATTCGTACTGACCAGGCCATGGGTATTCTGCACGGTGAGATTCTCGTCCGCCTTTTTCCAGTTCTCCCAACCGTTACCGGTGCATTCGATAAAGGCCATCCGCGAAATCGACGGCATCGCCTTGAGATCGTTCAATGTTAAAACCAGTTGCTTCTGGGTCATGCCATGCAGCAGAAGACGGTGTTTGGCAGGGTCGAGTTCGGGTACACCCGCATGGCTGCGCTCGTAGTGAAGGTCCGACGGCGTGATCGCGCCGACCAGTTTGTCCAGGGGCGTTTTCGAATTGATCGCGTCGCCGGGGTCGACGTGGCGTCGTCCTGGCCCCGCCTCGGGAATCCGCTCGATATGAACGTACTTTGATCGCTCGCTGTGGCCGCTGAGATCGGCGCCAACTTCCCGCGGCGGCACATCGGCCAACGAGTCAGCCATTGCTCTCCCTGCGACGACACTCCCCGCGATCCCAGCGGAAGCGCCTGTCAAGAATCTTCGACGCGACACTGCGTCTTCGGCGGCCTCACTTGGAAAGTTCTCAAATACCGGCCTCATGCCGATTTCTCCTATCTGCAGAAACTGACTGATTGAGATTTCGACTGCTTTATCCACGCGGCGAATTCGACGATGCTTCTCCAAGTTCGGCCAATCTCGATTCGGAGTTGGTGGATGGCAGCGTCTGTGCGGTCGATGGAGATCGTCGGGGCAGCACGTCTGACCCGGCCAAGCAAAGTAAGATCAGGCCGACAAGAATCACCTCTGAACGAAACAGCCCAAAGGACATCAGGGCGATTAGCAATTCGATCATCGCGAATGCACCAAATGCGACCGTAAAGCCGTAGTGCATGAGCGCGCCGAAGATCAGGCTTCCGAGCCCGAAGCCGACAAAAAGCATAAATACGTTCAGCCCCATGGCCTGGCCGGCCCGCTCTCCTCCGAGAGACGTAACGATTCCACCAAAAATCGGTTGGGTCATGTCGTACCCCAAGGACAGTATGATTGCGACGATCGGGATGAACATCACCGGTGTGCCAAGCGCCAACGCCATCGCCGCCAACGAGCTCAAGATTAGACCAATCGGAATCAGCCTCGCGCGGCCCCAGCGATCTGCCGCTCTGCCGATCAACGGCCCTAAAAGAAATCCCGGTATGCCGTAGCCGAGCAGCGCGAAGCCGATCGCTGCGGGTCCAAGGTGATAACGACGCTCGAGATAGACACCTAACCAGGTAAACACGCCCGAGTGAAACATTGAGTTGAGAAAGACGTAGCCATAGGTCCGCTGGCCACGCGGCGTTCCCAAGAGATGCCTATAGCCATCGAAAACCTGGTAAACTGTACCCTTCAACGGAGGCACCGTAGTTTCGATAACGGTGAGATAGCGCAGCCAAGGGAGCAGCAGCGCCAGGCCGAACACTCCGACAACGATAAACAACCCGCTCCAGTTCGTGACGGGAATGATCAACGCTCCCAACGGAGATCCGAACGCCATCCCGCCGGCCATAGCTCCGAACAGCCAGCCCAGGGGGCGACCGCGCTGCCCATAGGGGTACAGCCGACCCACAAGCGCCAACCCAAGGGGAACGATCCCGCTCGCGCCAACTCCCGTAATGGTGCGCCACAGGAGCAGTTCCTCGTATGATCGTGCGGTTGCGGTCAGCATCGTAAGTGCCGAGAAGGCCAGCAGCGACGTGAACATGACACGGGCAATACCAATACGGTCAGCCACCGCTCCGTATATCAATGTCGAAACGCCATATGGGATCAAGTAAGCTGGTACGACGAGGCCAATCTTCTCGTCCGATACCCCAAAGGCATTGGAGAGAACGGGAATAATCGGAGCCACCATGTACGCTTGAAAGAAGACCACGAATGTTGCCAGCGCGATAACTCTGACCAAGCGTTCGCGCCGGCGATGGAGGATCGGATCAACGTATTGTTGCATGTTGCTGAATCGCCTTTCACGCGCCAAGGAGACCCCAGCTCAGACCGAAAGCGGCTCCTGATCAGGATTCAGTCCGGCCATTCATTGTTCATGACCACCTCAACGAAGTCTTTTCGCCTGAAGCAGGGAGCAAAATGCTCGAGGACGTCGGCTGTAATGGTGCCGAAAGCTGTGTCTGGTCGATCTCTAGAACCTTCGGTGAAGGCCTTGAATGCCTGACGCTTGAAGTCGATGCGTGGATGCTCCGCAAGGATCTCTTTGACCGTGGCTGAATCGAGCAGTTTCAGATCTCTTCCATCGATATCGGTCTCCACTCCGGCTGCTACGAGAGCTATTTCTGGCTCCATAAATTCCGGAATACCGTGCGTGGTGTGGAGGGCGATCGACGACCAGACCCGGCGGATGGCGTCCTCAGGGACGTCATGAGACCTGAGAAACTCACGAGCCGCATCGGCACCGTCGACTTCAAATCGTCGATCCATGTGTCGGTGTCCCTCGACTAGACCTAGATCATGAAACATCGTCGCTACGTAGAGCAGCTCCGGATCCGCTTTCAGACCGCGTCGCTCACCGTGAAGCATGCCGAACAGGAACGTCCGTCTGGAGTGGTGGTAAAGCAGCGGTGATTCTGTATCGCGGATGAATTCCGTGGTATGGTGCGCTAGCTTGGAATCCGGAATCTTGATTCCGGCGATGATGGCTGCACTCACGCTCTTTCTCCATGATTGTCCGAGGTTGGCCTGCATTATCCCGTCTTCATCGCCAGCGTACGTGAGGAGCTCCCACTCTTCTTTCGAGCTCTAGCTGCTTTTAGGAATTGCACGTGATCAATGATCGGCTCTCGGCTCACATTCGGATACGCCTGGCGAGAGGTAATCCAACGATATGCAGCCAATCGCGGCTGGCACGGAGACAGGCCGTCCGAAGCCGATGACACCAACGGGATCGGTCTCCTAGCGCAACGCTACGTTCGTGGAGATTGCCGGGATCTAAAAATCCCCGCGTGTTGCACTCAGGCTGCATCGCACCCTGTGCTGGCGGAGACGCGTCGTTTCATACAAACCGGCCGACTCTAGCCGTTGACCGCCAGTACATCGGCTAATTATTGAGACTCATGGTGGCCTGTCAGCTGCTCCGCATTCTCCGTTGACGGGTTCGCGCTCTCCGCGCGCTCGCTCTCGTCCATCAACACCGGCGGCTCGTCGTAGCCTTTACGACTGCTATAAAACAGCAACGCCATCAGGCCAAAGCCAGCCCCAAGCGAGAACACGATTCCGAGCGCCATTGCGATATACGCCGACAGCGGTAGCCCGCGCCATTCCCAAGCCTCCAGCTACGGTAGATGGGGACCGCCGCCGCCAACAAGAATAGCAGAAGCACAATTATAACCACCCACGAGCCAACTCCCATCCGGTTGGCTTTGGCTTGTGCGCTTTTGTTCGTAACTGCCTTCACGGAACAGGTATCCCCCGCATCCTCGTGGATACTCTCAAACGCTAAGAGCGCCGGGCGCGCCAGGCGCTCTTCTAATCAGCCGCGCAAAAGGCTTCGATCGAGGAACCCGCGGATCAGCGGCACCATCTCACTAAACTTGTCCTCCAGCGGAAAATGTCCACTGTCTATGAGATAAAACTCAGCCTGGGGGAGATCGCGCTTGAAGGGATACGCACCGGATGCGGGGAAAATCTTGTCGTTCTTGCCCCAAACAATCAGCGTAGGCGGCTTATGTTTGCGGAAGTACGATTGCACGGCGGGATATAGCGGCGGATTCGTCCGGTAATCGTAGAACAGATCCATCTGTATATCACTGTTTCCAGACCGATCGAGAAGTGCCTGATCACACACCCAGTTATCGGGGGCAATTCGGCTAAGGTCCGACACTCCATCGGTATACTGAAACCTTGTTGTCTCCACCGTCACAAGCTTCATGAGTGCTTGTCGGTGCGCGTCAGAACCATCGACCCAGTATGCCTTGATCGGATCCCAAAACTCCTGCAGCCCCTCTTCATAGGCATTGCCGTTTTGAACAATCAGGGCTGTCACCTGCTCGGGATGTTTCAATGCCAGACGCCAGCCAACTGGAGCGCCATAGTCCATGACGTACATCGCATAGCGGTCGACGCCAAGTTGAACGAGCAGATTATCTACTAGCTCACTAAAATGATCGAACGTGTAGGCGAAGTCCGCGCGGTTCGGCATATCGCTCTGGCCGTAACCGGGATAGTCCGGCGCTATCACGTGATAGCGGTCTGCAAGCGCAGGGATGAGGTTGCGAAACATGTGCGACGAGGTCGGGAATCCATGGAGTAACAACACCACAGGCGCATTCTTGGGGCCGGCCTCACGGTAGAACACATTAACGCCGTCGATTGTCTTTTTCCGATAGTGCGTCACTGGATAAGCCGGGAGAGCACCCGGCGAAGCGCGTTTCGCTTTTGCTCTTGCTTGACTTGGCAACGCTGTAGCAGCGATCGCTCCGAACATACCCAAGACGGCACGACGACGATTGACACCTGACATAAGGCGCGTGAACTGGGTGACTCTCATTTTAGCCTCCATGGAATTGAGTCGACACGACGGTACTTGTGACGGACGCTGCTTGACTTACGAAGCCGACTTGCAGATACGGACGGCCTCCACGACTGGAGCATTCGCAATCGCGCCAAAAGTATCTCCTGGCCGCGACATCCCCGACCTCAGGCATTTCATGATTGCAGACGTCCCAAGGCGGCACCTCTAGGAACGCCTTTCTCGCTAGCGTCGGCTATCACTATCGCCGCTTGCATAGCTCGTCTTTCAGACGAAAGTGACTTTTTGGAAATGCACGCCCTCCCTCGCCACGGCCATTCTTCCTTTCGATAGGACGATCGACTCAGCCACTGTCTCGCTGAGGACCCAGTTCGGCTGACATGCGCGACCGCCAATTGACGCGCGGGCGAACCCATCTCGTCTGATTTTCAAACTTTTATTCGCGTTTAACATCGGCCTGGAGCAGGGTTCATGAGGGACGACACATGACGCCGGAAGGCCGATCAATGGATCGTTCAGCGGCCCCGCGTCTCCCACAACTTCATTTCGGCAATTGCGGATGACATGCGGCACCGAAGCATCAAAGCAGCATCGACCTCGGGAGGCGCGCCTGGATATGCGCAACAGGCGCTCTGCGAACAATGTTCTAGACGCTCGGGCTCGATTTACGAAGAGCGATATTGGCATCGCCCTATCGACGATTCCGGGGATCAACTCATCAAAGTGGACATCCTGATCTCACGCTGGACCGATCTCGAAAATCGGTTTCGCCGGGAAGTCGCGGCGTCTCCATACGATCGGCATATCATTCGGATCGCGCTAAGGGACTCGCGGCTGAAGCTCATTAGAGGGCAGCGCCTGATCTTCGATGGCGCAATGCCTGAAGGAACTTTGCATATTACGTCTCCCGCCCAGCGTATGACCGCTGAGTTTCGCGACCCGTTCGATTTTGTGCACCTATATGTGTTGGACGACTATTTTCGAGCGCTTCAAGGAACCCCACTCCGTGGAAAACGCACCTTAGTGCCGGATCTCGGCGATGTCGTCGTCTCCGATCCGTTGGCGAGGCTCCTAGGGCGTGAATTGATTAGCTGCTACGCAAACGACCCGCGGTACGCCGAGAGCATCGGCCGCAGTCTAGTCACGCATATCGCAACTTTGGAGCGACCGGGTCCAGCAGATGGAGCTCTTCCGCCCTCGCGCTTGGAACGCGTACAAGAGTACGTCGACGCGCACCTCGACGATCCGCCAACGCTCGCCACATTGGCCGGTGTGGCGGGATTGTCGCAGAGCAATTTCGCCGCACAGTTTCGAAGAGCGACGGGCAACGGTCTACACGACTACCTTCTCCACAGGCGCATCGAACGCGCGAAGGTGATTCTATCGAGCACCGATATGCCACTCGTGGAGCTCGCTCTCTTCGTCGGCTTCCAGGGGCAGGCGCACTTCTCGACTGTCTTCAAAGCACGCGTGGGTGACACTCCGGCGCGCTGGCGACGCAATGCTGCGAACATGCGATATGAGCCTTCGAAGGTAAGACGTCTCGTGTCAAACCAACTCACGGTTAATGAACTACTTACCTCCGCCCAGGCCCGAGGAGCCCGCGCTTGGCTTGGCTGGAGTAAACAGGAATTAGCTGAGAAATCCGGGGTTTCGGAAAAAACCATTTCGCGATTTGAAATGGATCGATCCCTGCCGTACCCATCAACATTGCGAAGAATTCGGGCGGCATTCGAATATGCGGGCGTCCAATTTGAGTTTGAAGGCGCAATTGCTAAGGGAATTCGAGTTACATAAACCCGCTATTTCATCGTCCGAACCTCAAAGAGGTCAACGAACCTAACACCCAGGCAAGCTGCAAGAGCCTCAATTGTCTCGAGCGTTGGGTTGGCTCGCGCGTTTTCTATTAAACTAACAGCCATTTGCTCGACCTCCAATTTTGCCGCCAGTTCGTCTTGGGTCCACCCCCTATCCTTTCGCAAGCGCTGAACATTACGGCCGAGCGTCCTCGCAACGTGCGAGCTTCGCTTAGGAAACCGTGCATCGAATCCTGACCGCACCATCCCGGCACGATCGAATGGCGATAGACCATCGGTCCATATGACTAATCATATATCTACAGCGAGGGACCGTCCTTGGACTGCTCGCCATCTGTAGGTAAAATGCGCGAAGATCGGGCCTTCGTTTCTTGGTGCAGGAACCCAGCCTGCTCCCAAGACGCCGACGGCGCTATCCCACCGGGCTCTAGACCTCTTCAGATTGGCTAAGCGCCGTCGCATCTGCTGAATTAGGCGAGTACCAGCGGCCACCCTTCTGCGTCACCATCCCTGCCTGCCTAAGCCTCGTCTTGGCCTTGTCGGCCGCAGCACTCGACAAACCGGCGTCGATCACTTTCTTACTGAGCTCGGCTCCCGAGAGACCTAGTTCACCTGCGGTCCGCAACGCCTCAACGATCAGCGCTGACGCCTTGCCTTGGATCGGAGCCTTGTTCATGCCATCAGGCGCCGAGACGCGCTGGCTGTCTAAACCCGAAGGGGACGCGCCTGCCCCTACTGCTCCGGAGATCTCCCTAAGCGTGTCCACGATGCGCTCTCGGCGGATCTTAAGCTGGACGATCTCGTCCAGAATACCAGAAACGATCGCATGCTTATCACTGATCTGGGCATCCAGATTGGCGACAATATTGTCCAGGCTCGGGGTAGTCGTCGACATCTCTTTGTCCTCCGCTGGACAAGAAACAACACGGTCCAGAAAGCAGAGCAAGAATCTCCGGCGAGGACGGTGAATGGTTGGCGACGGCAGACGTTACATTTATTACAATCTAGCGGATTTGGCCGTCCAGTATCCCGACTACCAGACACACGATGCGATCAAAGGCTTCGATCCGGACATACGCAAGGATTCGACTTTAGCGCTCCTAATCGATAAACATCGCTCGGCTCATCCTGTGAGCTCACGCCGATCGGTTGAAGAGCGACTGGTGTGGATAAGAATAGCGCGCATACCCCGTCGGGTATCATTCTCGCGCAGACCTCACACTCATCCGCGCGATAGGTTTGGGATAGCCGGTGGCTGCAAGGGCACTTGCTGCTTGCATCAAGTACCCTTTCAACCTCCGCTCATCTGTTCGGTTTGGGCCGACAAATTTTCAAGACTTCAATAACATCTCCGATTCCTGCTGACGCGCTCATCGGCATTCTGAGGCGATTCTCCTGCAGATATTTCAATCCAATGATCGCAGTGGACTGGTCTTCGCTCGGTGCCGCGCAAAAGTAGATTTACTCTACCTAAAATTGTTCCGCCGTCCGACGCGAGATCCCTTCTACTCTCTAAGTACCGCACCTGTACCGCGATCAGCGCCGAGCCGATGCGCACGAAACCAGTAGTTCGGCAAAACCTTAACGGCCGGCAGTCGCTTGGTCCAATCGCCAAGCGACAAGCTCGGTACCGCCGAGCGCCCCAGGCAATGGCGTCACGCGTAGACACCGTGCTCAAGTCGAACGAGAAAATCTTCCACCAACTCAACACCAGCCGGTGTGGCCAACAGATCGATTGGCTTATGCTGGTTCAAGCCGATAGCCGGCCGTTCCAACCATTGCTCAGCTTCCTGCATGGAACCGAAAATGGAGATTGCTTTCGCCAGGACTTCCGCAAGCTTCCATGTTCGCCCACTTTGCTCTCGGCTGAGTGGCTTGGCTCCCGCGGAGGCATGGTGTTGGTAGGTGCGATGGCTCATTCCAATCGCTTTGGCGAAAGAGTCGTCCCAGCGAATAAACGTCAGGTTCTCAACCAGATGTAACAGTGCTCTGGACGGCAGCCCGTTCAGAAGCATCTCATGCGCCTCCAACGGGCTTTGGGGAACCTTTCGAAAAGTAGACGGAGCGCCAAGCAGACTGGCGACTGCAGCCAGCCGCGTCTTCTCAATCGGTTGTGGCCGGTCGGTCTCTCGGTTACGCATTTGAAGTCGTCCAGTCATGTGTCGTTCCATCTATGACAGTTGGCGCAAACGTTCAAGAAAGGCGGATCGGTGTTCCGGCCGGTGCCCGCGGGATCCTCCGGCAGGACGCATGCTCAAAGGCCTCGAAGCGGGTCGAGCCACCTCACTGAACATGGTTGGGTCGCACCCTTATGACCAAGATCCGGGGCATTCAGACAAGCGATTGAGCGCGCACCATTGGGCTTCGCGGTGCGGGATGTCGGCTATGCTGCGTAGCCACTGGTGGGTGGGCGTCGCCAGCCAGACTCAAGGTTCGCTTAAATCGAATCGATTCTTCTTTGCGAGCACACCTAGTTTGGACCGGACCGACCCCACCGATCAGTGTTGCGCCGACCGGCTTTTCTCTGCGTGCCCAAGAGGAGAGTTCTGGAAGACTGGACTACTTATCGACGCCTATCGTCCGACCATCAATACCGGACACCACTCTGTGGATGCCACTAGAGCGGAGCGGTCTGTCCAGAAGACCGGCGCACCCGAGCGATGCCATGGCTCAACCTGTCCAACTCGTCCTCAACCGACCAATGCTTGCGAAAGCGCCCATCGCATATTGGTAAGGCGTCGGGACAAGCTCAAGGATCCTTCGCCCAAATACCTTATCGATGCGACTCGAGCGTATCGACAGATGTACCGGCCGTCGTCTGTTTCGGCGGCGGTGAGGTCGGCAACTGCCGCCATAACTTTCATGCGCGATCCTGTCTTAGCTAGCGGAGCTTCGCGCAGTAAGAACTCCCGCGTTGGCAGTGGTGGGACCAACGCGTTCGTCATCACCTCCGCCAATATTGGCTACACGATCATCACTGAGGAGACGGGCATCAGCGGCTGGGAAAATCGCCGCCGTCTGCGCCGCGATAAGCGGTAGGATGCATCAGCGCCCGGATAACGCGCAAAACATTACCGCGTCGAATCCGACAGTAATTCTGTCCTATTTTTCTTGCGATATGAGTCGAACTCGGCCGTCAATCGTCGATCTTTAGAAACTTCTTCTGGGGCCACGGCTGAGAGCTCACAGGTGCCATGTCCAGGCTAAGTCCGGGCCCATTTCCCAGGGGATTGATGATAAATCCCATTTTAGGGAGGAGGTCCGACATGGCGCAACCGAAGGAACTGCATCGACCGACAACCGCGAAGAAGAAGCGCGGCAAAAAGCGTAGTCTGCTGCGCGGCACGACAGGCAAGTACGTGACCGTGAGGAAATTGCAGGTCTCGTCGGAAGGCCTTTCGGAGATCGCCAGGAAGGGGTCGATCGACAAGATTTTGAAAGGCTACATCGCGGTCGCGAAGAGAGCCAAGAAGGTGGGGCGTCCTCTCGACTACACAGTGCGCGTCTCACCTGATGGTGACGCGAAACTTGTCGCTGAACCTGTCGCCGCGCCGGTCGCGGAGAGTGATGCGCTGGAGTCAGCTCTGACGACGGCAAGAGAACGGGGGCAGGTCAAGGTCGCCGAGATTTTGAAAGGCGATGACATGCTGACAGCGAGCGATTTCGGCTCGCTCATCGGCGCGTCCCATGAGACCGTCAACGTCAAACGCGGCCGGGGCGAAGTTCTCGGACTGCAGGGCGCGACCCGCGCGGTGCGATATCCGCGCTGGCAGGTCACGGACGCCGGCCTGCCGTTGCCAGGTTTATCCAGGCTGTTTGAGGTGCTGGGCAGGCAGCCATGGACGGTCTACCGGTTCCTGCGGACCGTGCACGCGGAGCTTGGCGGACGGACCGCCCTTGACGCCTTGAAGGCCGGGCAACAGGAGGCCGTCTTGGGTGTAGCCCAAAACCAGATGAACGGCGTCTTTTCCTGAGGATGGCGGTCAGCTTTTGCCCGAAGATATCGAGGTCAGGTAGGTGACAAGCGATGCGGGTCATGCTTGCGGGCTACTCTGGCCCCGCCTGAGTAGTAAACGGTCAAGTAGTGCTTAACGACTTTAATGCTTACCCGACCAGCTCGCTGACCGGCAACTATCTTCAGAACGGACAGTCGGAAACTAACTCGTACGCAACCGACTATAGGGAACGGCTCATATTACTAGTCCCAACGACAGCGACCGGCGCGCTCGAGAGATGCCTACGCTCAACCTGTCCAATTCATTCTCAAACGACCGATGCTTACGAAAACGCCCATCGCACATTGGCAACCCGTCCGGACCAGACCAAGGGTCCCCCCTCAAATACCTTATCGACGTGTTTCAAGCGTGTCGGGAGATGTGCGGGCTATCGTCCATTTCGGCCGTGAGGCCGGCAACTGACGCCATGCTAGCGTGACTTTGTACAGCAAGACCTCCGCCCGATCCCCAGAGGCGCTTGGAGGCAAGTAGTTGATTTCTGCGTTGTCGTCTCTGGCGAGAGGCTCGCAGCCGAAAAATTCTTAGAGGAAATCTGTGGACGGCCGGGTTAACCATTCCAACACTCAGGAGCAGAAATCTCCGCGCTCGAACACGCATATGATTTCGAAAAGTTGGGGGATTCTGCTGATTTTTCGCACATTTCGGATTTCGCGGGTGTCTCAACCGAATGGTTAACGCCGCTGCGTAGCGCCGGCGGTGGACGGCTGAGCTGTTCGATCGACTCATTGCTCGTCTGACGCGATGGTCGACATGCCAAACAGCAGTCGCTCAACAAATGGCTGCTTAATTCACAGACTGAATCGAAGGATGCCGAAATGTATGGGCTGAGTGACATCGAACTTGCCAGCGAGACTAATAACTTCAGCAAAGGCGACCGGAACGCGCTCCTGAGCAAGTGGCTTCTTGTCGAGTCGTTGCCCACCAGCCCGGCGCTGCAGGAGCAGTGGGAAGCACGGCGGCGGTTCGGCAATTCCTGGCAGCGCGCATTGGAACTTCACGAACAGGCCTATGTCCACTCGTTCCTTCTGTTGGAGAGCTTTCGGGGGAGCTCGATCTACGGCGACAGTAATCTTCTGGCAGCGATTAATTTCATCGAAGAAGCGCGAGCGTCTGATAAAGCGCTTTCCTCTATGCCCGCGCTCCCCCCTACTCCGGCGCAGCTTTTGACTTGGTGCGATAAACACTCTCACCTTATGGCCGTTGATGAACTGATTGAAAGCGAGTCCTGCATCGAAGATCGATCTGACCTGCTCCGCTTGATCGCGCGTCAGCCGCTATGGGAGCGCGCTGAATTTCGGTCGGTCTTGACGTTCTCGATCGCTCTGTCCAACGAACAGTTTGATCCCGATCTGTCGTTCGTTTACTTCTTCGCGCGAACCGCGCAGCTGGCGCGCGAGCTCAAAATGCCTGTTATCTCTCGTGACTTCGCTGAAAGCGTTATGTACGACTTCAAGATCAGCATGCTTGGGCGGACGACGAAGCGCCGTCCTCCGATTACTCGTTTCACGTAGTCGGGTTCACGAGCAACGTGCCGATTGGGGATCTCCCTTCAGGACTCTCCTCGACGCCCTAGAGCAACACGAGGCTGCCGACGAGTTCTTCAATATCGCGATAGATGGCGTGGTGCATCCAATGTGAGCCCCCAGGGCGTTCGAAGAGTGCGGTCCGGCGGGACCTCCGGAGAACAGTTGCACCGGGGACACCGCCCACCACCGTAGCGTCGCGGTAAACGCCGTCGGGAGCCGGTCCACGGAAGCCTCCGGGGGTTTTCCCCGCTCTCATAATGCCGTCGCCTTGACTTAACCAAGCCCGCGAGTCGGACTAAAGCGATGTCCGGCATAGAGCCGGCGAGTACATGTAGGAGAGAATGGATCAATGGCGAAACGTCAGAGCTATCTGGTAATGTCCATCCCCAGCGACAGCAGCGGCAAGGACATCTGGCACATCATCGATGGACGACGAGTTGTCCCGACGGGGTTCCAGATCGATCAGCACGTCGCTGCCCGACGCGCATTCAAGCAATACCAGATTGACAAAGAACAACCGAAGTCACCGCCGGCCCGCAAGAAAGCATTGCGCAAGGCATTGCCCCGCCGGACTGCTCGCACGCGTCAGTAGCAAGCGCCTTCTCGAGAGCTTGCACGATCGACGTTTCACTTTGGTCAACTTGTCTATTTTTTTGACGCCATTTGACGACAGGTAATGTCGGGCGGCGATCAGGCCGCTCCTGAGGTGATGAGCCAGACTAACGGTCGGGGTCGGCTTGGCCGTCAACCAAAAGCTTGCGATGCGGAGTGTTGAAGGTAATGGCTCGAAATGTAAACTCTTGCCGAAGCAGCTCGACCACGGCGTGCTCTACCAGCCACCAAGTCTCGTCGCAGGGCGGCTTGGCCACGGTCCGCCCGTCGATTTCGGTCTGCGACGCGCCTTGCAAGTCGCACTATTTCATCACGGCCGGCGTGGTCGAATGGCTGCCCGCCTTCTCGGCCTCGTCTTCAGTCATGCGCATTCAAATCGCGCGTCATGCCGATCGCGACGCGAAACGGCAAACGTGGAGAAGCCGAGCCCGAGCTATCGTTGCGAGAGCGTAGATAAACCTTAGGTCGATCTTGCGGATATGAGACACTTGGCGCTGGAAGATCTATCGTTCGGGCCGCCTCCCGTGGCGGCATGCGTCAACATCGCATTCTGGCCAATCTGCGACGTGCAGCTCCCGAAGAATGTCCGGTTTGCTACAGAGTGCGTCCTCCGCCGGATCGCATTTGGCTCCCCCTCCATGATGGCCTTGCACTTGTTAAATCAACGGCGCCTTCGACGAGACGTGATGGCTGATGATTTTCCAGTCGCTGTCCTCGCGGGCGATCACCCAGGTAATCTTGAGCGACAGTTTTATCGCACCTTGATCAACGTCAAACGACGCGGTGCCGGCGACATTGACCAGATCGGGGCCGACCTGTTCGAAGACGACGTCGCTGAATTGAACGGCAGATGTTGGCCACCGCGGCAATTCCTTGAAGTAGGCCGCAACACCGTCTCTCCCGCGATACAGTTTCGGGTTCGAGCCGAAGAACAGCGCCTGCTTCGAATAAAGCAAGGAAAGCGCGTCGGCGTCCAGTCTGCTGAAAGCCGCGGCCCATTTCGCGATGATGTCGGATGCGATGTCGTCGGCAGCATGTGCCATCGAATATCCAATCGTTTTGAATGGGCTTCAGCCCTTGGCGTATTCCTTGGCAAAAGTGTCGCGTAGCCCGACGGTACAGTTGAACACCAGCTTTTGCGATGTCGACTGCCTGTTGCGCACGAAATAGCGCTTCCGTTCGAACTTCATCACATCGTGCGAATTGCTTCGACCACGCTGGCCTCGATCCGCGCGTCGGACAGCACTTCCATCGACTGCGGATTGATGTCGGCGGTACAATTGCCGGCTCGGGGCTCGGCTTGGCGAACGCTGATGGTAAACGCGGATTTCGGGTAGGCGCGATTGGGCCGCCGGCAGCAAATGCATCGGCGCGTTCCCGCCGCGGGTCGCGCAATCGTAGGTACAGCGCAGTTCGACCACCGCGCCGACGTCGTTCTTGATGACGCCGGTGCATTGATGAAATGAGCGTAGGCTCAGGACGAGCGGCAGAATACGATGATCCTTGTCTTTTAGAGCGGACAGTCCAATTGAAAGGCCGGCGGTCTCTTTTCCACGAGAGCCGCAAGGCCTTCCTTTACTTCCGGTCCTGTAAATCCCATGAATTCAAGCGCCAACGAAGCATCGAATGTCGGGCCGGCCTGCCGGAGCCAATTGTTGAGCGCGTATTTCGTCCAGCGAATGGCACTCGGCGGTCCTGCAGCAAGACGGCCGGCGACTTCAATCGCTTTTGCGTCCAGTTCGTCGTCCTCGCAGCACATCGATACGACACCGATCCGTTCCGCCTCTTCGCCCAAAAGCTGATCGCACAGCAACAGATAGTATTTTGCCTTCGCCATTCCGCACAACAGCGGCCACACAATCGCCGCATGATCACCCGCTGCCAGGCCTAGCTTCGTATGCCCGTCAATGATGCGCGCCGTCTTCGTGGCGATGGAGATGTCTGCCAGCAACCCGCAAGCGAGGCCGGCACCGACCGCCGGCCCCCTGATTGCACTCACGATGGGCTTGGAGCAGTTGATGACGTTGTAGACGATGTCTCGCGCTTCCTTCCAGTTACGGATCCGCGTGTCATGATCGTCGATGATACGCTCCATCATCGCGAAATCGCCACCCGCCGAGAAGGCTTTGCCCGCACCGGTCAGGATGACGGCTGAGACGCCGGGATCGCTGTCGATATCCCGCCAGACCATGCCGAGTTCGCCGTGCATTTTCTCATCGGCGGAATTCATCTTGCCGTTCGACATGGTAACCCGTAGGACGCGCGGCTGCGGCCAGTCGAACTGAAGCCGCGCATACTTGGCATAGCGATTGTCGAGCCCGGCCGCCAACGTCTCGTCCTTCATCTGGCTCTCTCCGTTTGCTTTGAATAACCACCGCTAACGCTCGGCACCTCACGTCAGCGAACGCACCGATGCTGCGAATTCCCGACGTCGTCAATGGGCATTCACCCAAAATGTCGCCTCAAACTGCATATGAGTTTCTTGAGAACGCTTTTCTAATTTGACGCCATGATTTGCGAACGGGTATCGTGCGTGGAATGTCTTGGCCCTATCATCTCCCAGCGCCGGTGCGGAAATCGTCTGTCGATGGCGTCGATACTGGCTGGCGGATCCAGGACTCCTTGGCATTCGCAATTGAGCTTGGGAAAGTCGGCATCGATAGGAAGCGTTGGGCTTCAAGGTGGCCAGCGCCGAACGCATCCTGCGCGAGGGGGAAAGTTCATCGATTGCCATATGCCTCGTTGATGAACCCTAATACGTCGAAGCACGCTGCGACACGAAAAGGCGATGATTGCGCTTGGCCGAAAATTACTTTGGCTGGCCGGCGCGGGCGGCGCTTTCAATGGGTTGCGATCCCGGGTGGGCAGGCCTGCCCGAGCAGTATGCTGGTGGCTCAAGGATCGGGTTTGCAGCAAGCCCAGCAACGGAGATGGCGATCGTGAAAAGGAATGAGCCTGTCACACGGGCGCCCACGCGCGGTTTAACACCTGAATTGCGTCGCGACATTCCCAAGGTTACGCAGAGTCTGGTGCCGCCAGATCAGAAGATCGACAGCACGGTCAAGTCAGCGAAGCGCGTGTTCGAAGTTCTTGAGTTTTTCGAGGAGCATCAGTCCGCCGCATCGGTTATTGACGTGGCTGCCGCGTTGCTTTTTCCGCAGTCGAGCACGTCCGCTCTGATGCGGACGATGACCGCGCTTGGCTATCTGCACTATGACGCCGGCCGCCGAACCTACATCCCGACGGCGCGGATCTCGATGCTGGGCCACTGGCTCAGCCCCGTTCTGTTCCGCCGTGGGCGCTTGATCAACCTGATGGAGGATTTGTCGGCAAAGACCGGGGAGACCGTCATGGTCGGCCTGCGCAACGGTCTGGCCGCGCAATATATCCACGTTATCCAGTCCAAGGTTCCCATGCGCTTGCATGTGCGCTCCGGAACGCTTCGCCCGCTTGCAAAATCCGGATTGGGCTATGCGCTGCTGTCTAGGTATTCCAACAAGGAGGTCCGTCGTCTGGTTAAGCTGCTCAACTCCTATGAAATGCATCCCGAAAAGCAGGTCGACATCAAGGCGTTGCTGGTCGAGCTCGGCAAAGTGCGAAAGCAGGGCCATGCATTGTCGCTTAGTCTGGTGACGCCGGGCGCCGGCGTAGTGGCCATGGTTCTCCCGCGAGTAGCCGAATCCAGCGAGCCTCTCGCCATTTGCGTTGCTGGCCTGACCGACGCGCTTGTCTCGCAAGAGAAGGCATTTGTGGCCGTGATGCGTGATGCGATCAAGTTTCACCTGAGCGATTGATTCCGTCGCAATCGGCGATTTTCGCAGGTGTGCAAAGGCATTCGCCATTCTGCTTTCGGCGGATTTCTCGATCGATCTTGCCCGCATGCTCAAGCTGTCGCCAGAGGAGATCGCAAGCCTAGAATCGAGCGGACGATCGGAAACCGACTAGGCCGCTGTCCCGCTCGAGTTACGTTCCGTCCAAGTCAGGAGCCTCCATGTCAGATGAAGACAATATCGTCGTTTCCACCGCCGAACGGATCTTCGCCGACCTGGCGGATCTGCAAGAAGTTGCGCACGCTCAGGGCGATGCGTGGAAGGCGCCGTTGTGGCGCGCACTTGCCGAGGCCGGTCTGCCGTTGGCGTGGGTATTAGAGCAGCACGGCGGTTCAGGCGTGAGCCTGATCGACGGCTTTGCCGTGCTGCGCGCAGCCGGAAGGTCAGCTCTTGCGGTGCCGCTGGCGGAGACCATGCTTGCGGGATGGCTGTTGTCGCAGGGCGGAATCGTCGCGCCGGAGGGAATGATGACGGTGTTGCCCGGCGGCCCGCGTGAACTGATCGGACTGGACGCCGAGGGACGATTGACCGGACAGGCGAGGCGCATCCCGTTCGCGCGCGATGCCGCTCATTTGGCCGTTCTCGCCAAGAGCGCTGCTGGCGTGAGGATCGCTTTGGTCGATGCCTCGCTGTGCCGCATTGATCGCTTCGAGAACCTTGCAGGCGACGGGGCGGATACTGTTTCTGTTGCTGGCGTGCAGCCGGTCGCTATTGCGACTGCGCCAAGCGGGTTCGATCCGACCTCCTTTTTCCTGATGGGCAGCGCCGTGCGCAGCCAACAGATCAGCGGGGCGCTGGAAGCGATGCTGGAGTTGTCCGTGCGTTATTCGACGGAACGCGTTGCCTTCGAGCGAACCATCTCGAAATATCAAGCGGTGCAGCATAATCTCGCGCGACTAGGTGGCGAGGTCGCCGCCGCGGTCGCAGCGGCGACCTCTGCGGCCGATGCGTTGAGCGCGGACCCGCACGATACGAACGGCATCTTGCTTGAGGTAGCGTCGGCAAAGATTCGTTGCGGCGAGGCCGCCGACAAGGGCACGTCGATCGCGCATCAGGTACACGGCGCCATCGGCTTCACGGCCGAGCATGTACTGCATCGCATGACATTGCGCGCTCTGGCGTGGCGGGATGATTTTGGAAGCGAGAGCTACTGGTCCTCCGAACTCGGCTGGTGGATCGGCAGGCGCGGCGCCGATGAACTGTGGCCGCTGATCGCGTCGCGTTGACCGGATTTTAGGAGCCAAGACCATGACGACAGCATTACGATTCGATCCCATCCGGCTGCCGGAGCATTGCCAGGAGTTGCGTCGCGAAGTCCGCGCGTTCCTGGCAGACGAGATTTCCGCCGGGACCTTTGATCCTCTGAGATCGGGAAGCGCCGAAGCAGAAGGCGCCAAGGCGTTTAGCCGGCGCGTCGGCCAGCGCGGCTGGATCGGGATGACCTGGCCGAAGAGATACGGCGGTCAGGAGCGCAGCTTTCTGGAGCGCTACGTGGTGACCGAAGAGATGTGCGTAGCCAACGCGCCGGTTCGTCCGTTCTTCGTCGCTGACCGGCAAAGCGGCCCGACGCTGATCCGCTACGCATCGGAACAAATCAAGCAGTCCATCCTGCCCCGGATCATCCGCGGCGAAGCCAGCTTCTGTATCGGCATGAGCGAGCCCGGTTCGGGATCGGACCTGTTTGCGGCCAAATGCAAGGCCACCAAGACCGATGGCGGCTGGCTCATCAACGGCACCAAGATCTGGACCAGCAACGCCAACGTGTCCGACTACATGATCGGCCTATTCCGGACTTCGGCGCCCACCAAGGAAAACAGGCGGCATGGCCTGACGTCGTTCCTGGTGGATATGAAAACGCCAGGCATCACCTGCAACGTCATTCGCCAGATGTCCGGGCAGCACGAGTTCAACGAAGTGGTGTTTCAGAATGCGTTCGTTCCTGAAGGCAACCTGCTTGGTGAGATCGACGGCGCCTGGAAACAGGCAACCAGCGAACTCGCCTACGAGCGCAGCGGGCCTGAACGCTTTCTCGAAACCTACGCGGTTCTGACCCAACTGGTTCGCTCGCTCGGAACGGATCCTGATATCCGCGCGGCGGAAGGACTGGGGCGACTGGTGGCGCAACTCCACACGCTACGGCGCATGTCGGTCTCTGTCGCCGGAATGCTCGAAGCCGGTAGGGAACCGGTGGTCGAAGCAGCCATCGTCAAGGACATGGGAACGATCTGGGAGCAGCGGTTGCCACACAAGGTGCGCGATCTCGTGGCCTTCGTCGATCCCGAAACCAGCAACCACGCTACCCTTGATGAGTGCCTCGCCTTCAATCTAAAGATCGCCCCCAAGCTCACGATTCAGGGCGGCACCACTGAGGTTCTGCGCGGGATCATCGCGCGCGGGCTCGGGCTACGCTGACATCAAAATTCTGAGTAGCAGCTCATGGCCGCGGCAAGAGATACCAAATTGAACCCCTCGCGGGACACGTCGCGCTCATGGAACTCGCCGGCCGCCGCTAAATTTCTTCGACTTATCGTCAAGGAGAGCGTCAGGACAACGGCAGAACGTCTGCCCTGCAAATTTCGGATGAGCGTCAAGCCCGGCTTGCAGTCGAAGCTCTGGAAAGTTGCGAAATGTCTTCAGCGGACCTTGATGAGTTGCTTGCCAGTATTCTCGCCTCGGTAAAGTGCGGCGATCGCTCCCGGCGCGTGTTCGATGCCGTTCTGCATGTCTTCGGAATAGCGCAAACGTCCATCGCGAACCCATTGTGCTAGACGAGACACGGCCTCTTCGTACCGAGATGCGTAGTCGAAGATGACGAAACCCTGCATGCGTGCGCGCTTGACCAGCAAGTGACGCTCGGCGCGCGGACCGTTTGGCCAAGGATCCCAAGTCGAGAACGAAGCGGTTCCGCAAATCACGACGCGCGCGCCGACGGCAAGACGCCCAAGTACGATGTCGCTGATGGCGCCACCGGTATTGTCGAAATAGAGATCGATCCCCCGTGCGCAGGCTTTGCCGAGCGCGGAGTCCAGATCGTCGCTCTTGTAGTCGTACGCCTCGTCATAACCGAACAGCTCACGGCACTGGGCGACCTTCGCCGGTCCGCCGGCGATGCCGACCGTGCGGCAACCCGAGAGCTTCGCGATTTGGCCAACCGCCGACCCCACCGCTCCCGCCGCGGTCGACACCACCACCGTATCGCCAGGGCGCGGCTGGCCGATGTCCAGCAGCCCGAAATAGGCGGTGATCCCGTTGAGACCGGTGACGCCGAGCGAGAGTGAAAGCGGCAGGTCGTCTTCCCGGATCTTTCGCGTGACGGCCGCAGGTCCGACGACCGCGAATTCCTGCCACCCGAACATGCCCATCACCTTGTCTCCCGGCTTGAAGTCGGGATGTGCTGACTGCAGCACTTCGCCGGCGGCGAATGAGCGCATCACTTCGCCGATGCGCACGGGCTCCGAATAATTGGCGACGTTACTGACCCAGCCGCGCATAGCGGGTTCGACCGAAAGAAAGACGTTTCGTATCAGGATCTGCCCGTCGAGCAGATCGGGAACGTAAGTCTCGACGATCTCGAAATCATCGGCCTGCGGAATGTCGGCCGGCCGGAATTTCAGAATGACCTGACGATTGCGATTGTTGTTCATGGCCAGCGGTTCCTATTGAGGTCGATATCAGAAGGCGATGCCGCCCAATCTTCGATAGAGGAAGACCGTGCAAGTTCGCCAGTCACCCCTAGTCGGCTTTCCGGGCAGTTCACATGGCGGCCAATTTTTCGCGCAACCGGTCGACAGCCTCGGGATTAGCCAATGCTGAGAGGTCGCCGGGATCCTTGTCCTCGAACACGGCGCGTAAAATGCGACGCATGATCTTCATATTGCGGGTGCGCGGCAGATCATCGACGAACAAAACCATTTCCGGGCGATAAGACGGGCCCATCCCTGCGACGATGGCCAACGACAGTTGGTTTTCGAGGCTCCGATCGCCCATGACGCCCGGCATCGGCACGCAGGCACACACGATGGCCGAGCCCTTGACTGGATGTGGAATGCCGAACACTGCGGCTTCCGCAAGCTTGCCGGTCGCGATCAGAATGCCTTCAAGTTCCGATGGCCCGGTGCGCTTGCCCGCGATCTTGATGGTGTCGTCGGAGCGGCCGAGAATGTAGTAGAGCCCGTCGAGGCCGCGCATCGCGAAATCGCCATGAACCCACAATCCGGGCAGTGTGCTCCAATAGCTTTCGATATAGCGCGCATCGGCCTTCCACAGGCTCTTGGTCAGTCCAATCGAAGAATGCCGCAGGACCAGTTCGCCGACCGTCCCATCGGGGACGCGCTGCCCCGCCTGATCCACGATATCGGCGCCCACGCCCAGCGCGGGTCGCGCGAAAGAGCCCGGGTTCATCGGGTGATTAGGCGTCCCCGTGAAGATGCAGCCACCGACTTCCGTGCCGCCCGACATGTTGATGATCGGGATCTTCTTCTTGCAAACCTGCTCGAAAAACCACAGCCAAGGCGCTGTGGTCCACGCTTCGCCTCCGGAGGCCGTCATCCGCAGGCTGGAAAGATCGTAGGATTCGACTTCGAGCCCGTAACGCATCAGACCGCGCACGATCGTCGGCGAAACACCTAGGTAGGTCACCCGATGTTCGGCGATTAGTCGCCAGAAACGCCCCGTATCCGGATAGTCCGGAGTACCTTCGACTACCAGCAAGCTACCACCGGCGAAGCTCGGGACGCAGGCGCACATCGAGCCCACCATCCAGCCCATATCGCTGAAGAAGAAAAACCGATCCGTCGATTTGAAATCGCCGCAGATGATCGTATCGCGGGTCACCATGGATCCGATGAAACCGATATGGTTCCAAACGCATCCCTTCGGTTCGCCCGACGTGCCCGAGGTGTAGAGCAGGATCGCAGGGTCTTCCGCCTGCATCTCGGCGGTTTCAATCATGCCGCCCTTGCCGGCGATGGCATCATCCCACCAGATATCCCGGTCCTTCCGCATCGGCGTATCGATCGCAAGACTGCCGCGACGCGCGACGATCACGTGTTTTACGGTCGGCGAGGCCTCCAGGGCCATGTCGAGCACAGATTTGAGCGGCCCCGAAGTACCGCGCCGCCATGTCCCGTCAGCGGTGATGACGGCCTTTGCTTCTCCATGATTCAAGCGGGTCTGAATCGGCGCATGGCCAAACCCGGAGAACAGCGGCATGACGATCGCGCCGAGTTTCAGGATGGCAAAGAACGCGACGAACGTCTCCGGCAGATTCGGCATGTAGATTGCAACCACGTCGCCGCGTCCGATTCCGATATCGTGGAGCCCCTGCGCCAATCGCCCGACTTCGCGGTCGAATTCACGGTAGCTCAGCGAGCGGCGTTCACGCTTGTCTTCGCCTTCCCAGACGAGGAACGTCTGGTCCCACACCGCGGTATCCCGATGCTTGTCGAGGCAATTTAGCACGATATTGGTGGTGCCGCCGACGCACCAGCGCGCCCACGCCTGACCGCTGGAAACATCCAGCATCTGGTTGTAGTTGCGGTAAAATCTCACATCGCAGAACTTGAAGACTTCCTGCATCAGCCATGCGGGATCGGCTTCGGCTCTTGACGCGAGTTCGTCATAATCGCTTTGCCCGGTGGTACGCAGAAACGCCGTCAAATTGCTTGCCTCCGCCAGTTCCGATGGCGGCGTCCAGATATACGGCGTGGCGTCGTTCATGTCTGTCATCTGGGCTATCTCACGCTTAAGTGCGTTACTTCTTGAGCAGCGGGCAGGCGCTTTCTTCCGGCGTCACGAAAGCATCCTTGCCGGGGATCACCTGAACCAGTTTTTCGTAGTCCCATGCCCCTCTCGATTCAGCGGGCGACTTGGCCTGCACCAGATACATGTCATGGATCAACTGGCCGTCTTCGCGCAGCGACGCGTTGCGGGCGAAAAAATCCTCGATAGGCATCGACTTCAATTGCGCGATCACCTTCGGACCGTCGTCAGTGCCGGACTTTTCGATGGCCTTGAGATAATTGGTCACCGCTGAGTAAAGCCCGGCATGAACCATATTCGGTCGCTTGCCGGTCTTGTCCATGAACTTCTTGGCGAAGACCCGCGTTTGGTCGTCGAGATCCCAATAGAAGCCGGTTGTCACCAGCAGCCCTTGCGCTGCCTGCAATCCAATAGCGTGGATATCGCTGCTCTGCATCAGGAACACCGCCAGGCGCTGCTTGCCTTTGGTGAGTCCGAATTCCTGAGCCTGCCGGATCGAGTTTGCCAGGTCGCCGCCAGTGTTGGCGAACGCGACGACGTCGGCCTTGGAGTTTTGCGCCTGCAGGATATAGGACGAGAAGTCCATACTGTTGAGGGGATAGCGAACTTCACCGGCGATAGCGCCGCCGAGCCTTTCCACCGTCTTGGCCGCATCATTGCGCAACGCATGTCCGAAAGCGTAATCGACGGTCAAGAAATACCAACTTTTGGCGCCTTCCATGACGAGCGCCCGCGCCGTGCTATTGGCGAGTGCGTAGGTGTTGTAGATCCATTGCACGGAATTTGGCGAACACGCTTTGCCGGTAAGATCCGACGAACCTGCCGAAGCAACCAAAATAGCCTTGTTTTTCTGCTTGGCTAATTCCAGCACGGCAAAGGCCACAGCCGAGTTGACGAGGTCGACGATGACGTCGACCTTTTCATTTTCGTACCAGCGCCGCGCGATGGCGGCACCGACGTCCGCCTTATTCTGGTGGTCGGCGTCCACCATGACGATCGGCTTGCCGGCGACCTTGCCGCCGAAATCCGCGATTGCCATCCGAACGGCTTCTACCGACAACGGACCGGCGGCATCGGCGTAAACGCCGCTCAGATCCGTCAGCACGCCGATCTTGACGCTGTCATCCGATATTTGTGCACGCGCCGATGTTGTCATCAGCGTCGCGACCCAGACGAGGGTAAATAAGTTCAGGATGTTCCTCATGGTTTCCTTCCAGGTGTTGTTCAGAGCCTGTTTGGCTATTTTTTTGGTTGTGGAGCGCAAATCGAGAGTTTTCGGCCATGAGGCCGGATCCTCGCTGCTCGGAGCGTGTGCTTCTGGATCTTGTGCTGTTGTCATCGGCGGCGCATCGACATAGGCGATCCACGCCGGCAGTTTGCCGTGGGCCAATGCGCTCGCGCAGAAATCAAATACGGCTTGGCCGCAACTGCCGAGCCGGGCGCTTCCGCAGAGATGAACGCGACGACTCCCTCCTGAAGCATGGGATCGTGGCGCGGAACAACGGCAGATTGCCGAACGCAAAGATCCAGGTTAACGACGCTTCGACTTCCGCAGCCGGTATTTTTATGTCGGCGCAGCGGATCATGGGGTTGAGGCGCGGTTCGCGGGATTGATCGGCCTGATCGACACGCCGATGCCGTTCAGCGCCAACAAGCGAACCAAAACGACCGGGTGATTCTCGATCGGTCTTCCGATGTGGTGGCCACGGACGTAACTGGCGGCGCAACAGTGCGCCTGCGGTGCCGCCGCCACGATCGCTGCGCAACCAAAGCGGGCGCGGTTAGACAAATAGTTTAGGTCGATGCGCGGAGCGACACAGACAGACGAGCTGAAAGGCGCGGCGCCTGCTGTCGATACGAAGATGCTGTGGGGCATGTGCGTGGGAACCAAACGCTGAAACGTGAGATAAAATCGCGCGCAGAAACCAATTCCGCGTGGCTGGCTAATAGGGCGGGCGTTCCGAACCAATGTCAAACAATTAAAGAGTTCTATAAAACTCATATGCATTTTGGGCTTCAGTTTGTCGGATTTGACCCTAGCCCAGCGGACAGAAGTCTTCCGAGTTGGGCAGCGTGAGCGCCTCGTATTGGAGCCGAAAGCATTCTGACATGATGAGCACGATCGCAGGTTCGACAGCTTGCTTTCGAGCCTTGGACAAGACGTCGCTGTGTCAGCGTGACATGTGACTCATAAGACCGTTACATCAACCAAAATGAGTGAGTAATTCCGAAGCGAGTGCGACTCATAAGATTGCAGTGCTTTTGACGGGGGTGCACGTAAGAGTTGGTCCGTTGTCGCCACTTCGAGCGCATCAGAGGGCTTGCTGAGGGCTCAAACGACCGTCGAGAACAGGTGATCGCTCAAACGGGGGCTGACACGGGGCGTGGTGATAACCTGGCGGACGCCTTAGAAAACTAAAGATCCACGATCGTGGCTTCCGCTTCGCCGAGGTTTCCGGACTGTGCATGCTCGAAGCGCTACGGGACCGCGGCTCTCTGTTCGAGCCGGGCGTCCAGAGGCCGTAGCCTGTCGGCTACGTCGAGGGCGTACACCCCTGCACTTATCTCCGAAGCGTTCAGCCCGTCACGGCCTGTTTGAAGCCGGCCGTAGATCGTAGAGTACGCCGTGAACCCGTCATGGCCGGCTCCCGCCGACGAGGCAAGGCCGGATATATCGATGACACGAACATTCGCGGTCCTGGCCCCTGAGATGACGCGGGGGTCGTCGATGTCCGCCGCTCCAGCCCGGAGTTGTCCCCCCGCGAGAAACCTGGAGAACGACAGAGCCTGGTCTTCTTTGGAAACAAGCACTGTGATGGGCGAGCGCAGGCGGCCAATGACGCGCAATTGTTGAAGGAACACCTCGACGTCAATGTCCGGCGCCGCGAGCGTTACGTCGTTGAGCTTCTCGACAGTTCGAACGTCCGACGCGATACGAATTTGCCGAACGGCTTCCATGGTTAGCCAAGACCCCATGCTATGCGCGACGAGCTTGACACCCCTCACCCCACGCTCGGCCGCGAGACGCGTGACAAGATGGGCGAGCGCGTCACGCGAGAGCGTCACCGCATCCTTGTCGGCGATATAGCCGGTGAGTTCTGCCCTTGACGGCCAAGAGAATAGAACCGCGGACCGACCCGCACTCGAGTCAGCAACGAGCTGAGCCGTCCGAAACAGCGACTCTTGAAAACTATTGTTGTAACCGTGAACGAAGATGCCGACGTCGCGGCCAAGTGAATCACCGCGAGCAGCAGCCTGCCCGATTTCGACAAGGAACTTCTCTTCATCGAGACGCTCTGCCGAAACGACTGAAAAATGCCTCGCTGGGTCAGGAGCATTTGTTGGCCACTCAATCTCGGTTGGCGTATGAGTGGGAGGGATGGAGATCACATAGCGGAAGTACGCCGGCGTTGGAGCGCCACCTTCGGCGAGAGGCACCGGCGCTTCAGGCTGCGCAGCACGAGTGCTCGCGACGAAGACCTTCACAAGTTTCACAGCGCCGACGCTCGGAACGGGCTCGAGCACCCACGGCCCGGGCCGACGCGCGCAGCCACCAAGCAAGATGGCGCAAATTACGATCAAAGCTGTCACATTATGGCGAGCCGACCGTCGTCGGCACCTCATCGATGCCGCTCCCCCCATAAAGTCGTGATCCCGGCGGTTCGTCGGCGCGTCAGCTATGCCACCAATAAAATCTAACCCGCCACAGTCGCAGGTTAACGCCGAACCGAGTTCGACCAAACGCAACGGTCACCACACCACCGCAGTAGCCCCAGCGCCTGAACGGGGACGATCGTTAAATCGATTCGATTCTGTTGTCGGAGTCCGACGTGCGTACATGAGCAGCAAGCAAGGCAAACACTCCTAGCGTTGAAATAAGCTAACGAGGTTGCATCCTGGCCGATAGTCCGCCGTTTAGGAACGCTCCGTTCCGAATATGGCAACGCCAGTTTCAATCCATGGCGGCACGGCGCGCTTCGCGCGTGCGAATTCGCTCGGCGCTGGGCCTATCGCACTCGGGCCAAATGCGGCGTTTTCGACCCTTCGACCGAGCCGAGAGTATCTGGCTTACAGAACAGACAGCTTCAATGCCGCCATGAGAGGAAGCGATTTCCTCAGCAAGTTCATGCTCTAAATAGCCGAAGTGCGACACGACCATTCCGCTCGAATGCGTCGTCGCTTCCAAGGCCGGCTGTCAACATTCTAGACCGTGTATTACTTCAGCAGTGCCGAAGGGAAGTCTCGAAAGCAAGGAGGACCACATGCACCTTCGGAGACGCCGCGCATCCTACGACACGATCAGCAGATGGGGACATCGGTTGTAGTGGTTCTCAGTGCAGGGCTTTCCGGTCAATGATGTCTTACGACCTAGACGCAGTTCTTTCGGAGCGGCATCAGCCCCTTGTCATCGAAACCGAAACGTTCCTGATGTCGCCCTCGGAGGTTATCAATATTGACTGCCTGTTTCCGGATGTCGTGAGCGCTAGGTTTGCATTGAACCCGGGCGCATCGACGGTTGCAGTCATTCGGCTTCCTTGAGCACTTCCTTGCAGGCTTCCGCTGATACCACGGGATGCCTCAGTCCATGACCCGGACAGGCGCCCTCCCTCGCCGAAGACATCGCTGATCAGCTCGAACTTGTAGCTGTCGCTTGCGCAACGAAGCGTCTGCCGTAGTGTCGCTCCGTCGGGAGATACACGGTACGTCGCACGGCAACGCAACCGCTCCTTCGAACCATCCGACATTGAAATACTTCCGTTTCCGGACCACAAGCCCGCGAAGCCCGAGAACGGAGCCGACTGCGCGTTCGCCGGCGCAACCACAAATACGAGGAATGATGCAGCTGCGACATGTCGAAGTTGTCTCTGGAGTGACATTTTAGATCCTATCGATAAAATCAAGTTCGTTGCGGCTCTCGTTCTCTTTTACACTTTGAATCCCGATCGGCCGGTCGAGGTCGATTAGCGATCGGGGCTCAGTCCAACACGTGGCAGACTCACACTAGAACCAAGCGACGTCCGAACCAGACCAAGCTCACATCCCTCGTCTCGAAAACAAAGCGCCATGCCGCCTTACAAGCCGGTTGACCCGAACGAGAGGCCGCCGCCACCGATGTCGATGGCCTTCGCGCCCCGACAGAAGCTGTCTGAGTGCTCGATCGCGGCATAGCAATCTCAATGGGCGGCTGAGCTTGATTTGCGTGGCATCGGCAGATGCTAGTTGACCTCGGCCGATATGCTACGCAGCCCGATGAGTCCCGCGGGGCTCAATTGTCCCCGTAATAGCTCCCGAAGTATTTAACGGGTGACCAACTCGGGAGAATCTCGGGAAGTTTTGGAGATAGAACGCTATAGTCCTGTGCACCAAACACAACCTTACCGTCCATAATAGTCAGAACAGAAGAGACGGATTTGATCTGATCCTCCGGTACGGAAAAGTAATCTCTGTCGAGAATAGCGAAATCCGCGAGATTGCCCGGGGCGATTAAGCCCATTTCGGATTCTGCATTCGTGAACCACGCTGGACCACTGGTAAACAGTTTCAGTGCTTCAGCGCGGGAGAGACGGTTGTCCTTGGCAAGAACTTCGGATCCGGACACAGACTTTCCAGATACCATCCAGCTAATGCCGACCCAAGGGTTGAACGTGGCAGCCCGAAAGGCGTCGGTAGTCATGGCCAGTGGGATGCCGCTATCGACGAGCATGCGCAAACGAGGGGTACTCAAAGCCTCCTCGCGGCTATGGGTCTTTATGAAACCATCGGCGTGCAGCGCCATTTTGGCGTCCAGAGCGATGCCGCCACCCAGCTTTTTCACCCGATCAATGTTCTCCGGACTAATGGTCTCAGCGTGTTCGAGACTCCATCGCAAGCCATCAAGCGGGATTGTTTCGTTCACCTTCTCCAGAGCGTCGAGAAAGGGGGAGATGTTCTCGTTGTAGGTGGTGTGCATGCGGAACGGGATGCGCCGCCCTACCAGCTTCCTCACGTCCTGCTCGACGAAGCGCCGCATCTTCTCCGGCTCGATGATGACCGCCGGACGATCGAAGTTCTCATGATCGTGCACTTCTCCGTTCAGAACCTCCCCAGCCCCTCGATATTCATGGCCATGTGCCAGGGTGGGGTGCAGGTTTTGTCCTGGGCTTAGCGGGGCCGTTTTCGTGATCGCCTCGAGTTCCAAATCCACCATGTTTACCGGCCCGCCTTTGCCGAGTTGCAAATCCACAAAGGGCATGCGCACATTGAGACGGTTGTCTCGTGCAAGCACGTCTACCCTTCCCTGAGCTTTGGGGTATTCCCATCTACCGCCGTTATCGATGATCGAGGTCACGCCGAACCGGTTCAGACCGCGGATGCTGTAGATCAACGAACTCACTTCTTCGTCGAACGTGGGCTGTGGGACCATGGTCTCCAATGCGAGAAACAACCAAGTGTTGCCGTGGACCACGCCGGTGTATTGTCCACGGCTGTCCCTTTCGAATTCGGTGCCCGGCACCTTGGGGAACCGATCGGTGCCTATACCAAGAACCTCCATCGCCCGCTTGTTCAAAAAGGCGCGATTGTAGGCATACTGTACTATCAAGGGCCGATTGGGGACGGCCTTGTGCAATTCGTCTATCGTAGGAAAGCGGTTCTCCTCAAATTGGTAGGGGGACCAGCCTCCAATCACTTTGACCCATTGGCCCTCCGGCGTGCGTTCGGCCTGCTCGCTCAGCATCGTCAATGCCCGACGCAGCGTCGGCGTGCCATCCCATCGTACATTGTAGTTATAGGCCATGTCGTTGAGGACATGAATATGAGCATCGACGATGCCGGGGATGAGCCTGCGGCTGCGAGCATCAATCACCTTGGTCTCGGATTGCTTTAGGCCGAGAATATCTCCGTCGGAGCCGACGGAATAGATGCGGCCTTTCTTGACGGCCAAAGCCGAAGCCTCGGGCTGCGCACGGTTGCCGGTGAAGATCTTTGCGTTAAAAACGATCAGGTCAGCGCCAGGATCATTTTGCGTCGATTGCGCCTGAATCGCAGAGAACGGAAGAATCGTCACAAACGCGATTAATATGCCTCTGATCATTTTACCCCATTCGGCTAATTTTAAGGTCGATCGGCCTCGCTAGACCGTAGTCGCCATAACAAGTTCCTCATCGCATTGAGGCAGGTGGCGAGCATCGACGTCTACCGTTTGCCAGCTCGCAACTCACGGCGGTCAGCCACTCGTCAACGTGCTCGGTGCGCGCTCAGCCCGTTCCCATGCGCTAAAAAGCGCCATCCAAGTCCTCGCATGCCGTTGTCGCAAGTTGGCTTGTTGGATGACACGCGCCCTTATGACGATGCCTAAACGGCCAATACCATTGACGTTCATTCGACGGTAGTTAGTTGCAGCGATACACCGTGTCGCGGAATCGGGAACGAGCCGATGACTTGCACTAGACGATAGCACATGGCCGAATGCGCCAACCGAGCGCCGACTTCAGGAACGTCAGGCTATCGCGTGATAGCGGTCTGATGAATTGCGACCTGCGCGCGTACGGACTACCCGCGTTCACGCTGGGGCCGAACGGGCCGCTGATGATGTCGTAAAGTCTGATGAGGTCGCAGCTTCGGCTTCGGAGACGAAGCGACATTCGCTTCGGACCCGATGACCTTATCATAACCGACGTATCGGTCGGCGTTCCTCTCGCTGCGACACAGTTTGACACTTCTCGCTGCTACGAGATGTCCACTCGAGCACCAGATTGCTCGAGATGGGGCTTCACCCGCCGCTCGTAATCTTTACGTGGGCCGCTCGGGTGTTCGAATCACGATACTAGAAGGGCAGGTTATGATTGATCTGAGTGGAAAGCGTGCATTGGTGACAGGCGCGTCGCGGGGCATTGGGGCGGCCATCGCGTTGGCGCTGGCCGAGAACGGCGCGGACGTCGCATTCACCTACCAGCACTCGACCGAGAAAGCGCAAAAGGTGGCCGATTCGATCAGAAGCGCCGGGCGTCGTGTGATCGCGATTGAAGCCGACAGCGCTCACCCGGGAGCCATCATGCGCTCCGTGAGCGAAGCCGTATCGGCGCTCGGTGGGCTCGACATCCTCGTCAATAGCGCAGCTATCGGACACAACGGTATGATTGCCGATATCGACGTTGCGGAATTCCAAACCCTGATGGATGTCAATGTACGAGCGCCGGTGCTGTTCGCGAAGGCAGCTATTCCTCATCTTTGCGAGGGAGGACGCATCATCTCGATCGGTTCGGGGCTGGGAGAGCGAGTCCCGTTCGCTGGCGTGACCGCCTATGCGATGTCGAAGGCGGCGCTCACTTCCTTCACCCGCGGCCTTTCGCGCGAACTCGGACCGAAAGGTATCACTGTGAATCTTGTACAGCCCGGATCGACCAATACCGATGCAAATCCGGCGGACGGCCCTGGTGCCGAGTTTCAGCGCAACTTGTCGTCTTTGGGGCGCTTCGGTGAGCCGCACGAAGTCGCGAACGCCGTGGTGTTTCTCGCCAGCCCCGCTGCGAGCATAATTACGGGCGCTATCCTAACCGCGGACGGGGGTGCGATCGCGTGAAACTGGCGCTGGCATTGGAAGATCACTAAACGTCTCGCGCAGGACGAGCCATCCACTGGACTACCTGAAAGTTGAGACAAAGAGGAATGGGCTTGCTCCTCGTCGAACAGAACGTCGACGTAGCTTTCGAGATCACAGACCGGGCGTGCTTATGGCCCCCGCCGGATCGTTCACGAGATTGGCGCCGGAGAATGGAGGCGTTCCTGTCGGATGAGGGCAAGCGCCTATCTCGGAGTTCATTGATGCCTTGAGTGTCTCCCCGTGTGCCTTGGTTTCCGAGGCACACGGTTAATTCTCCCGATAAGTCATACGAACCGCTTTACCGTGATCTCCTCCAGATCGAGTTCCTGCTCGATTGCGTGGAGCACGCTGTCGTGGATTTGGTCGTCTCGATGCATCCGCAGCAATTCTTTGCGACCGGCGGAAATAGCTGCCAAGACGGCCGTAAAGTGATCCGCGCGGTGCGCCGTCAATATTTCGGGCTCCTCCGAGAATCGCGCCGACGCCCTTACCCGGTAGGAATATTGCTCCATCAAGCGAGGATGACGGTGGCTTCCGTCCGGTTCGAGTGACTCTTTTTCGACCGCCGCCAACTGAGCGGCAGCAATGCGAGCACGGGCATCGGCCTCAGAGAGTTTCGAATTGTGCAACGAGCTGATCCTGGCTCCTGAGAGCAGTCGTACGAGCGGCGCTAGGGTAGAGCCTTGCAGAAGAACCGTCGCGAGGATAACCGCGAACGTCACCGCCAGGATGAGGTCTCGACCGGGAAAGGCCTCGGGAAGTGAAAGGGCCGCGGCGAGACTGACCACTCCCCGAATCCCCGCCCAACTCATGATGAAGGGCACGGATAGCGGAGGATAGGGATCGCGCGCACGGAGCATGGGGATCAACGCGCGAGGAATGTAAGTCGTCGGGAAGATCCATGCGAACCTCGCGACGATCACGGCCGCGACGATCGCCATGGTTGAGGGCAGGAGCTCGAGCAAGGCTTCTGATCCGCCGAGCCTGATCAACATGCCGCGGAGTGAAAGGCCTATCAGGACGAAAATCAGGGATTCCAGCAGGAAGACAACGACCCCCCAGACCGCCGCCGATCGCGTGCGAGTGACGGCCGACAAGAGATCATGCTGCCGCCACCCCATAAGCATGCCGCACGATACCGTGGACAGCACTCCGGAAACGCCGATCTTCTCCGCCGCGATATACGAGATCCACGCGGTCAGGAATCCCCAGACGACGGAGAGGTCTGCATCGTCGATCCGCTTGAGGACAAAAATGGATACGTTGGCGAAAGCTACCCCCAACCCCACTCCGCCCGCTGTGAGCCACGAAAACTGAAGCACAGCATGGGTTGGGCTGAATATGCCTGTTAGGGTTGCGGCGACCGCGAGCCGGAAAAGAACCAGCCCGGACGCGTCGTTCACTAAGCTTTCTCCCTCCAACAGCACGATGACTCGTTGCGGCAGAGGCAGTTTCTGGAGTATCGCCTTCGCCGCTACGGCGTCTGGCGGCGAGACTATCGCGCCTAGAGCGAAGCAGGCTCCCCATGGAAGGGTCGGTTGCACCAGGTGCGCCACCACCCCGACGACCAGCGTCGTAAAAACAACGGCTCCCACGGCAAGTTGCATTATGATTCTTATGTCCGCGCGGAAATCCCGCCAGGCGGTGAACCATGCGCTGGCCATCAACAACGGCGGCAGGAAAAGGACCATCACTAGATCGGGATCGAGTTCGATGTTTGGAGTTCCCGGGATCATGGCAAGACCGATCCCACCGGCGATAAGCGCCGCGGCACGAGGAAGCTGAAGCCGCTGCGCGAGCATTTCGAGAACAACGATCATAGCGATGAGCAAGAGCACGATCTCGAAGCGAGTGACGGAGGACATGTCTTCCTTGTCTGGACTTGCCTATCAACAGGCCTGATTGAGCAGTCATTGCGACTGGGACGGGCTCGGCCTGATCCAAGAGGAGCCGGCGAGAGCTTTTGCCCGTTGTGTCTCGTCTAGTGAGCAAAAGCGTCTCAGCCTGCCCAACAGCGGCTGCGTCGCGAACATAGCGCGCTTTTAAGGCTACCCCAGTTTGGAAAGGCGAAATCTGCGTTCCACTTTGCACGACACAGAGGATCAAGTCGTGCGACTACCGCGTTTGGTCCCAAAGCGATATGCGGCGAGCAGTTGGAGCGTCATGGTGGGCGCTCCCGGAAGAGCCGAGTCGATTCGGGATCGCCTGATCTCATCGCGATGGGAAAAGGCGGATAATGACGATCTCGATGCCGCAGTGCCCGAAGGTGCAGCGAGCGATCTTTTCAGCTAGGGGACCGGCTGCTTCGATATTCGCCCGCAGCGAGAAGCCGCTGACGGGAACTGGTTCGTGGCGCGAGAAAGAATCGCGGAGACCGTCGAAGTGGGTTTGGATATTTGCCCTGAGCATGGTCTCCTCTAGCGCATTGGCGGATTCGATCTGCCCCTCGCCGCCGCCCTATGCGCTGCTACGTCAGGATGAAGACTACAGCTATCTTCGTGACCCCGGGTGCAAACGCGATTTCGTAGATCCCATCAAGTTCATTTCTTTGAGTCCTCAAAAGGACCAGTATCTAACCCTGGGCGGTGAAGTTCGGGAGTGGTACGAGGGATTTAGGAACGCCAATTGGGGGGTGGGACCACAAGATCGCGACGGTTACCTCCTTCAGCGCATTTCAACTTACTCGGATTGGCATCTAGGAGACGGGATACGGCTCTTCGGGCAACTTTCCAGCGCGACATTAGTTGGACGCAACGGCGGGCCCCGCCCGGTGGATGAGGCTCAACTGTGGCTGGAACAGGCGTTTGCCCAGTTCGACGTGCCGGCCTTCTCGGGCGCGGATATTTCGGTCCGCCTTGGGCGGCAGGAGTTTCGATTCGGCTCTGGTAGATTCGTGGACGTGCGCGATGGACCGAACGTCCGGCGGGCATTCGATGGAGTCTCGGCTGTCTTGGATGTCGGCGGTTGGCACGCAACCGCGCTCGTCGCCCGACCAGTACTGAACCGACCGTCCGTGTTCGACGATCCGTCGGACACGCGCACGACGTTTTGGGGCCTCTACGCGACTAAGGCGGTCTCTTCGATGGGTGGCGGTCTCGATCTGTATTATCTGGGCATCAACAATCGCCAAGCTACCTTTGATCGCGGCACGGGAGACCAGCAGCGTCATACATTCGGCGCGCGGGCTTTCGGGTCGAAGGGAAACTGGGACTACGATTGGGAATTGACATATCAGGCCGGCAGTTTTGCGGGTCTTCCGTTAAGCGCCTATTCTTTCGCCACTGAAACGGGCTACACTTTCAAGTCCATACCATTCGCACCCCGCGTGAGTCTGAAAGCGGCGGCGACGAGCGGTGACGGCGGCCCGGCAAGTGATACATTCGGAACGTTTAGCGCTCTATTCCCCACAGGAATCTACTTCGGTCAAGCTGCAATCGGCTTGAACGGCGCTCCCAATCTGTTGGCGCTGGGTGCCACTTTCAAGGCCAATCTATCGGACTCAATTCAGCTGGGAATTGGCTACGACCTGTTCTGGAGAAATAGTCTACACGACGGCGTCTACGGGTTAGCCGGTAATTTGCTTCGGACGGGACAGGAGAGCCGCGAGCGCTACATCGGAGACCAGCTTTCGGCGTCGATCGTTTGGCGAGCCACCCGGCACGTAGACGTTTCGCTGGCCTATGCCTACTTTTTCGTTGGGCCGTTCCTGACCGCGAGCGCGATACCCGGTCGCGACGTCCAATATGGCTCGGCCTATGTGAGATTCAAGTTCTGAAAGAAATTCAGGCCAATCGCTGTGCTGCTCCGATGCCGTGATGTAGTGGCCGGCACAACGACTTCGTTGTCCCTCCCCTCAACCAGCCTTACTGCAGACTTTGATTACGCTGTGCATTGGAGAGGAGCTTCTCCACTGCGCGGTCGACGGATACGGTACCGGCCGAACTCGCCGCCGGCCCGAACGTATCGAAACTGTGGGGGATTTGAGTTCTTGAAGTCGATTACGCGCTGATACATCATTCGCAGCATTTTTTTGTGTGTATGCGTGTGTGTTCGACGTCTTCCTTTGATATTTGTGCGAACGCAAACCGGCCAGGAGCCGCGCCGCAGATTGCTTGACCTCGTCGATCGTGCAGTCGTACAGCCAGCACGCATTTCGGCAAGACTGTCGCCCGAAAAAAGGCATGACATGGCGCAACAAGTCTTGGACGCTTATGCCGACCAGGCGCAGTGGCTGCACAAAACCATCAAAGTTCACGGAGGTTAGTAGTGACAAAAAATTGCCCTGTTCTTACGTCGGCTGAAAGAAAGGCCGTCGACGCAATCAAACGTGCGGACATGGCGCTGGCTGCTGCGGTCTCTCTGGCTTTGGAAGAGGCGGTCAAACAGGCTACCGAAGACATGCGCGCAATCGATCAGGAAGACGCCGCGCCGGTGCGGGAATATTTTGCAGGCGTCGTTCATCAGCGAATGTATTGCCTGATGTGCGGTGCAGATCCGGACACTTTTGAAGGAGGCGATCCGGATATTGCATACCACGTCATCCGAAACAGTCAGAACATCGCCAGGCACTATTGGTCTGCGGACATCGAGCCCTACCCACCCAAGTAGTAAAGGGCTGTCATGTTACGACCCGCGCAAGCTGCTTCAGGCGCGACTGGATCCGGATGAGCAGGACCAGCAGTGACGGACGCGGGACAGATTGAATTGCGACGGAAAGCATCCTTCGCCGCCTGAAGACCCTCGCTATCGCGCCTATCTGGCGGTCGTTCAGCAGGACTGCATTTTATGGCGATCTACTGCATAGGTGCGAAGCCCAACGCCGAGGCGAAGCTATTAGCTCCGTTATAGACGCAGTGCAGGACGACACTAGGCCAAAGCGAACCCGTTGCACGAAAGAGAGTCGCGGAAAGAATACCGACCATGACCGCGACGGGCAGTATCACGCTCACGCCGTGCGCGAGGCCGAATATAATTGAGCTGAGAACGACGCCGGCAAACGCACCGTAGCGGTTAAGCGCATTCGCAACGACGCCCCTGAACAGGATTTCCTCGCCGAAGGGCGTGAAAATGGCGCCGCCCAGGAATGATAGGAGAAACGGAAGCGGGCCGCCCCGGGCGGCGGCATGCAGTATGCCTTGAGGGTCACTGCTTCCGAACCACGCCAGATATGTGAACTGTATGATCAGGTTGAGACCGTAGCCGACGATCCCCGCCCCAACTGCGGTCACGAGCCATCGGGATGGTACCGGCTTGAACCCGAACGGGCGCAGGGCGCGTATGCGCAGGCCGAATGCTGCAAAGAAAGCGCCGCCCCCGACAAAACCTCCCGCGGTCGAGCCGACAACCCCCAGGAGGACAGGATCGCCTTGGGGAAGAAGTCCCAGTAGCAAGGCGAACGCAAAAAGAAGCGTCGCATATGCCACGAGTCCAATCAATGTCTCTAGCAAGCCAGGTCTTTTCCATCGATCTTCTGTGACCATAATCACCCACAAGTAAGACAAGACGGTGCATGGGTATCTCGCTCTATCGGGTTAGATGCGCAGGACAACATTGCGTCAACTTTGGCTCGGTCGCGCTACTGAACCGCGATAAATTCCATCGGTAGATCGCTCCTCCGCTAGGCGCCGTGGCAATGGTGATGCGACCGCGATGATGATCTGCGACTTGCTTGACCAGGCTAAGACCCAGGCCGGCACCAGACAAGCGCGGCCGCGGCCGATGAAAGGGTTCAAGCACCCGCTCGTGTTCCTCCGCCGGAATACCAAGCGCTAGGTCGGCAGCGACGCTGCGCGCGAGGACCAGGAGGTCGATCCGGTCGCTCGGCGCGCCATGGTCCAATCGATGAAGATCGAGCAACTACTCGGAGAGGATTGCAGGCCGTGACGCGTCCGGCAAAAGCGACCATATGCCCTTATCGTTCCCGGCGTCGATCTTCATCTTCAAAATAGCGATCGGTGTTCGCAGCTCGTACGCGCTACCCACGCCTCATCGGAAGGTCGGCATCGGGCCGTCCGGCAGCGGAATGAACTCCACATTGTCGGCGTCGGGAAGCTTCATTCTCCCCGCCTTCCAATCCGAGGCCGCCTGCGCGAGGCGATCCTTCGAGGATGATACGAAATTCCAGTAGGTATACCGTTCGCCGACGGGCTCTCCTCCCAAGACCATCACTGAAGACTGCTCCAGGGCAAGCACGCGGGAGGCGATGGAAGCCAGCACCAGCATCTTGCCTGCCTCGTAGCGCTTACCATCCAGCTCCACCGCCCCTGTAGCGATGTACAGGGCGCGCTCTCTGTGGCCGCCCGGTATCTCGGCGGTCGCGCCGCGCGCCATATTGAGATGAACGTAAGACAGCGGCGAATGCGTCGTGGCACTCGCCGTCAGACCATAGGCGCTGCCGGCGATGAGTTGGCCTACCACGCCTGCTTCGTTCCACTGGGGAAGGTCGCTTCCGGAATAGTTGGAGAAGGACGGCGCGGTCTCTTCATGTTCGGTCGGTAGCGCGACCCAGGCCTGGACGCCATGCAAATGATCCCCTTGCAGTCTCGCTCGCTCGAGCCGCTCGCTGTGGGTAATGCCTCGACCTGCGGTCATCCAGTTAACCTCTTGCGGACGGATCGCTTGCTCGTAGCCGAGGCTGTCGCGGTGCATCACTTCGCCCGCAAACAAATAGGTGACGGTCGAGAGCCCGATGTGCGGATGTGGGCGAACGTCGAGGCTACGATCGACACCGGGCGCCAGATCGAGCGGTCCCATATGATCGAAGAAGACGAAGGGACCGACCATTCGACGCTTGGCGATCGGAAGCACGCGGCCGACTTCGAAGCCCCCGCCGAGGTCGCGACGTCGCTGTTCTATGACCATTTCAATCATTTCATCTCTCCTGATCGGTTCGGGCTATCGACGATGTCGGAATATTCGGGATGGTGTACGTAGTAGGCCGCCATGAAGGGGCAGCGCAGGACTACCTTGCGACCACTCACGCGGATCGCATCGAAGACGCCGCGTGCTAGCCGCGAGCCAACTCCCCGCCCAGAGAATTGCTGTGGGACCTCGGTATGGGTGAGGACGAGCCGGCCACCTTCGATGCGATAGTATACCGCCGCGATTTCGCTGCTGTCATCGAACGGAAGTTCGAAACGATGTTCGGTTGGATTGTCCCTAACCGCACTCATGCTCCGGCCTGGCCCTCGATGAACGACAGCAGATCGGCGTTGATGAGATCGGGATGCGTAGCGAACAGCCCATGTGACAGGCCTGGATAGGTCTTCAACGTGCCGTTCGGCAGCAGGTCGATTGCTTTGCGCGCGGTCGCGTCGATCGGCACCACCTGATCATCCTCGCCATGCATCAGCAGGACTGGCAAGGAAACGGCCCGAAGGTCCTCGGTGAAGTCCGTCTCCGAAAAGGCGGTGATGCAGTCGTAGTGGGCCTTGGCGCCGCCCATCATCCCCTGCCGCCACCAATTGCGGATCAGCCCCTCGCTTACGTCGGCGCCCTCACGGTTGAAGCCGTAGAATGGTCCGGCAGGGACATCGAGGTAGAATTGCGCACGGTTGCGGGCGAGCGCCTCGCGAAATCCGTCGAACACCTCCATCGGCAGGCCGCCAGGATATCGCGGTGTCGCCAGCATAATCGGCGGCACCGCGCCGATCAGCACCGCCATCGACACGCGGCCGGGCTCGCTGCGGGCGACATAGCGGATTACCTCCCCGCCGCCGGTTGAGTGTCCAACGTGGATCGCGTCTTTCAGATTAAGTTCTCGGACCAAGGCCGCGACG
Source organism: Bradyrhizobium sp. LA2.1 (assembly GCF_040547725.1). Taxonomy (NCBI): domain Bacteria; kingdom Pseudomonadati; phylum Pseudomonadota; class Alphaproteobacteria; order Hyphomicrobiales; family Nitrobacteraceae; genus Bradyrhizobium; species Bradyrhizobium sp. LA2.1. Next base: position 16,450 of record NZ_JBEPQI010000005.1, on the reverse strand, counting down.
TCGGCCGCGTAGGTGTCCATCTCGTTCCCGGTATCGGTCTGGTCGGAGCGACCGTGCCCGCGTCGATCATGCGCAATGACGCGATAGCCCTTGCTTAGGAAGAACAGCATCTGAATGTCCCAATCGTCTGCGCTCAATGGCCAGCCGTGATGGAACATGATGGGCTTGGCCTCTCTCGGACCCCAGTCCTTGTAGAAGATCCGGGTACCATCCTGCGTTGCTAGTATCGCCATTTCCTCCGTTTTCCTCTTGTGATTGAGATGAAGATCAGCTCAGGCCGGCAAGCGTCAGGCGGAGTGCATCCCCCCCGGCGCCGGGCTTTCGTGGGTGGCTCGGAGCATCTCCTCGGCGTCGGCGCCGACTACCGCGCGGCTCGGCGCGGGATGCTGCTCGGCGATTTCGATTACTTGTGCAGCGGTAGCGGCCGAGTCGAAACTGGCCGCCTGCATACTGCTCAGCCCCTTCGCGAAGGTGCCTAACGTCTTGCCGTAGAGTTTGCGTTGACCCGACGTCATCCCGTTTGCGATCCGCGCCAAGGCCGAGGTCTTTGCTGAACCACCCGTCTTCATGTTGCCGGTGGTCACCACCACGACCTCAACGCCGAAGGGTTTCAGTTCGGCACGATAGACAGCCGAAAACACCTCGATCGCCGCATACGAAGCTGCCGACGGCCCGCTGAACGGCAACGGCAAGCTCGCCATCCATGTGTTGACCTGCACGATACGGCCGTGCGCCTTCCGTAAAGCCGGCAAGAATGCGTTGATCACCGAAAGAGCACCGAATACGTTGACTTCGAACTCGTGACGGATGGCGTCGAGCAGAAGAATCTCGATCGGACCTTGAGTGAGGATGTCGGCATTGTTAATCAGGAGGTTGAGCCCGGCAGCGCCAAGTGCTTCAGTCACACCGGAGGCCCAAGCCTCCACGCCCATCGCCTTTGTGACGTCGCAGACGGTCAGGCTGACACGTCCGCCGGAAGCGTCCCTGAGATCTTGGACCTCCGCCGCGGACGTCGCTGTGCCGAAGACGATATAGCCCTTGGCGGCGAGCCCGAGCGCGATGTCGCGGCCAAGGCCGGCGCCGGCGCCCGTGACTACGACCGAACGGCCGAATCGTCGAGAAGTGGATACCATCAGGTATTTCCTTCCAGAGACGAAACACTCCTCACGGATTTGCGCCAGCCGCCGCCCGGACAATCGGCGCGACTTCAGTGCCTAGGAGCTCGATCGAGCGCTTCATCGCGGCGGTTTCGAGCGAAGCGGTGCTCATTTGGAATGTGATGCGCGAGACGCCGCCGAGCTCCTCGCTGGCGTGGAGCATCTTGGCTGCGACCGTCCCCGGACTACCAATCAGAAACGCGCCCTCCGGGCCGGCCATTTCTTCGAACTGCCGGCGTGTCGGCGCCGACCAGCCGCGCTCACGACCGATCTTCGTCGTCAAATGCGCCCAGCCGGGGAAGAAGGCATCGCCGGCTGCCGCGTCGGTTTCGCCGACAAAGCCCATGGCATGGATGCCTACCGCGAGCTTTTCGGAATCATGCCCGGCGCGCTCGCCAGCTTCGCGATAGAGATCGACGAGAGGACGGAAACGTTCGAAGCTGCCGCCTATGATCGCGACCATCAACGGAAGGCCAAGCTCGCCGGCTCGCGCGAAGGATTGCGGCGTGCCGCCGACCCCGATCCAGAGCGGAAGTTGCGACTGATGCGGGCGTGGGAAGATGCTTTGGCCATGGAGCGCGGGCCGGAAGCGCCCCTTCCAGGTGATGTTGGTCGATTCGCGGAGCTTGAGAAATAGATCGAGTTTCTCGGCGAAGAGCTCGTCATACGCCATGGTGTCGAGGCCAAACAGCGGGAAGGCCTCACCGAACGAACCGCGACCGACGACGATCTCCGCCCGGCCGCCGGCGATCAAATCGAGTGTCGCGAACTCCTGGAACACGCGCACCGGGTCGGCCGCGCTCAAGACGGTCACGGCGCTCGTCAAGCGGATCTGACTGGTGCGGGCTGCGGCCGCGGCCAAGATGACCGCGGGAGCGGAATCCAGGAACTCTGCACGATGGTGCTCGCCGACACCGAATACATCGAGTCCGGCCCGGTCGGCGACCTCAACCTCCGCGATGAGGTCTGCCATGCGATCGGTGCCGGATGGAAGCTTGCCCGTCGCCGGATCGGGAAGCATGGCCGCGAAGCTGTCGATACCGATTTCCATGAGATGCCTTTCGAGCAGTTAAGCTTGGCGAGATCCCTCGTCGGGATCGAACATCGAAGCGCCCCCGATCGTCGCGGTTGCCGGCACATCGTTCTGCAGAACGTCCCAATGCTCGGCCAGTTTGTCGCCTTCGATCCGGAAGAGATCGACTACGACCTGCGGCACGTCTGCCCAACCTCGGATTCGACCGTGGATCGCGACGAAATTGCCTTCGGCGACCATCAGGCCAGGTTCGTAGTATACGTCGCGCGACGGATTAGCGACGAACGCCTTCAAGGCGTCTCGGCCTTGTGGGATGCCGGGATTGTGCTGGATGTAGGCTGGAGCATAGAGGCGCTCGACAGACGCTGCGTCTCGACGCTGGAATAGAGATGTCATCGCGTCGAGGACCAGCGCCTTGTTTCGCTGGGGCCGATCGTCGGTGACGCGGTCGGGCGGCCGGGTGACAACCAAAGGCCCTGTCATTCGCATGAATTGACCACTCGGCAACGTAGCGAATGAAAGGACTTGGCAGCGGTCGAAGTCCTGGATGTTGGTGACCGTGGCTCTATCCCTCTCTTGCCAACTGACGGCAAAGACGCTGTTGCCGATGGGCACGACCTGAATATCGACGGTTTCGGTCCGGGCCAAAGGCCCCTCTTTGATTTCGAACGTCAATTGCCTCGCGGACAGCAACGTCAGGCTGACTTTGAAATTCGGATAGGATACATCCATTTGCAGTCCAACCGGGTAGTGTTCGGCCACCATTTTGAGCCTTCCTTGCGGGTCGATTGAAACACAAACATTCGGTCGATCGCGGCCGCGACGTCCTCCGCGGATGAACAGTGACAGGCGGTTGGAGATGGATCAGTTTCCTTGCCCGATTCGATCGAGGTCGCCGTAGGCCCCCCGCTGAAAGCGGTTCGGTTCCCAGTTTTCCGGAAAGAGGGGATGACGAGACTAGCCAGCGGACACCCTTCGCAATGCATCGTCCGGACGCCCGTCACCCCCTTCAATTCACTTCGCGGCGCTTGGTACCGGAGTGTTGAGCAATTGCTGTTCCCACATATAAGCGATACCGCTGCCGGCGAAGTGCTGGATGAGAATCTCGGTCAGCTCCTCGACATGCTCGGTGCGCGCCCAATCGCGTTGCCATTCGCCAGCGAGCGCCATCACGGTCATCACATTCGCGCCGGCCGAGATCATTCGCTGGATGGCAATTTCGTGAGACTCCTTCGAAATCCCGCCTGACGCGTCGGTTATCACGGTCACGTCCCAGCCTTCGCCGGCGGCCTGGATGACAGGCATTGCGACGCAGACCTCAGTCCACAGGCCCGCGATGATCAGCTGCTTGCGACCGGTCGCCTTGACGACATTCACCACATTCTCGTCCTGCCAAGTGTTCACCCAGGTGCGATCGATGACTTCCTGGTCCGGAAATACGTCGGTGATCTGCTTAAAGAGAAGTCCACCGCGCGCCGCGATCACGCTGGTGAGAATGGTCGGAACATTGAAGGCTTTTGCGAGCTTCGCCAGCGCGGTCGTGTTGTTGACCACAGCTTGCGGATCGTGGCTGTTCAAGTTCGTGAGCTGATAGGGCTGGTGATCGATCAGAACGAGTACCGAGTCCTCGGGACGAAGAAGCGACGCAAGGCCGTTGCGAAAGGTCATGAATATCCTCTGGTGCCGTTAGATTAGGCTGATTTGTAGGAGACATCCGCCGACTGCGACGATGTCAGCGTGGACACTGCCATTCCCATTTGCGATACGGTAGCGCTGGCGCTCGCCACACTGTGTCGCAAAAGCAGGAACGCTAAAATTGGACATTGAAGAACTGCGAACATTCGTAGAGGTCGCTGACACCGGTGGAGTATCACCTGCTGCGCGCCGGCTCGGGGTCTCCAAGTCGATCGTTAGTCGGCAGCTCGCTCGGCTTGAAGCAGAGCTCGGCGTCCAGCTGCTTGCACGAACCACTCGCGGCGCCGTACTCACAGAGGCGGGTTCCACATTCCGAGATCACGCCGCCAGAGTCTGCGCCGAGATCGATGTTGCCAAGGAAACGATCCTACCCGCAGGTGACCTTCGCGGCCGCTTGCGGATTGCTGCACCACTTACCTTTGGTCCGACTCATCTTGCTCCGGTGCTCGCCGAAATGGCGCGACGTTACCCTCAGCTTGGCATCCACACCTGCTACACTGATCGCTTCGTAGATCTTATCGCAGAGGGTTATGATTGTGCGATAAGGCTTGGCCATCTTCCGGACTCTAACCTGATCGCAAGGCGCGTCGGACCGATCTATGGGAAGTTAGTTGCTAGTCCGGAGTATATCAAAGCGCACGGATCGCCTGAGACACCGGATGAACTCCTCACGCATCAGGCTCTCATGCAGGGCACTGAAACCTGGCAGTTCATGGATGGTGAAAAAACTGTCACGGTTCGACCGCAGGGGCGCTTCAAAGCTGACAACGGCACAGCTCTGGTCACTGCCGCCATAGCAGGACTCGGCATCGCTTATCTCCCCGAGGGCCTGATCCTTGAGCATCTGGCCTCTGGCACGCTTGTTCCGGTCATGACCCGGCACCCAATACGTCCGGCGGGTGTGTTTGTCGTCCGGCCACCAGGCCAGCATCCCGCTCGCAAGATAAGAATCCTCACCGAAATGCTGATCGAGTGTTTCGGAAAAGCTCCGGACATTGTCGGCACTGCACCTGTCTGAGTGGAGCACTGAGCCGAGGTGGGTAAGTGATATGCGCGACCTAGATCCCTCGAGCGTTCGCGAACGGATAGATCAACACTCCCGACGCCATTGCCTGCGGAGCCACGACGACTTGCCGTGAGCCGTCTCTGAACTGGTCGACACTATTGCCAACGACACTCTGGAACTGCACCTGCAACACGCGGGGATGCGTCCACTCGCCGCGCGACCCGAAGGTGATGCTGCCCATAACTGGCGAGAACACCGCGCGTCGCGTGAACTCAGAGAGCGCGACGTCGTCCAGACTTCCCGTACCCTCAATAGCCTGAGCCACGACCTGCATCTGCGAGTAGGCCAATGGCGCCATATAGTGCCCGGCGGTCTCGAAAAAGCCCTCCGTAAGCGCAGCATTGGGATCCTGTCCCGTCGGAATCATCGCGAAGTAGTTTGGGTACTCCAGCTCGTTGTTAGCGCCCAGTCCCATGAGACCGACAAAAAAACGCTGGCGCGGAATGATTTCGGGCATCGCGGCCTGGATGGTGTTGGTGCCGTACCCCCAATGACGAGATCCACCCTATCCTCGTCAACCAGGCGCGCATATAACGACGGCACGCGAGACGCATCCCCTTCATCATCATAGCGGACCAGTTCGACGGGGCGTCCAAGAAGGCCGCCACGACTGTTCACGTCGTCTCGCCAAATGTCGTGTGCCAGCCGCGCGGATTTACTGTTCCCTGATAACGGTCCAGTGAGCGATAAGCAGTAGCCAATCTTGATGGGCGACGAGTCGGACGTCATTGGTCAAGCACCCGGCTGATCGAGAAAAACATGGAGCGACCGGATCACTCCACCTTCGATATGCGCCACATCGATGCCGGTCACAGCAGCGGGGCCGTCCGGTGGTCCGGCACTCCACTGCAGCCGTCCGACACCGCTATGGCCAAGCGCCGGCCGGATCGCGCTGAAGGCGAACTCTGGAGGCAGATGAGCCAGCAGCTCCGTCACGGCTTGCGAAATCGCGTCATGGCCTCGAACCGAACGCTGGGGCTCGTGGAGCTCCGCATCCTCGTCGTAAAGCTCGCGGATCGCCTTTATCCGGCGCAGAGGATCGCGCTCCCCGAAGACGCGCCTGAGGTTCGCCTGCATCATCTCATCATAATCGACCGAAGTCTCCGACGATGCGATTCCCGCCGCGGGGACTTTGGTTTCGTTCGACGCAACCCCATCGCTGTCGGACGTAACCCCAGCGGCGATACGAGCGGTGACTTCCGCAATCCGAGAGCTCGCGGACCGCAGCGCGAGATCTCGCGCTTCAGGTCCATAACCTATCTTCTCTGCAAGAATGAAGGTAACGTCGGCGATCCCGACAAAGCCCAGGAGCTGCTTCAGGTAAGGCTCCTGGAAATCGATCGCCTTCGTCGGTCCCTCCGAATAGACCCCGCCCCGCGGCTCAATCACTATTGCGCGTTTGCCCGTCAGCATTCCCTGCGGACCGGTCTCACCGTATGTGAACGTGACGCGGGGGCGCAGCACGTGGTCGAACCAAGCACGTAGCGACGATGGAATACTGAAATTGTACATCGGGGCGCCGATCACGACAAAGTCGGCGGCCTGCAGTTCGGCGATCAGCTCATCCGAAAGGGCCTGTGTTCTCAGTTCATCGTCCGTCGTGGCGATGGCCCTGATACCCGAAACGGTGGCGGGAGTGAGATGCGGGATCGGCCCGTCGCCGAGCTCGCGGTAAGTAACGACGGCGTCGGGGTTCAACTCCAACAGGCGATGTACGGCGTCCTCGACGAGAATCCGTGATACGGACTCTTCGCCCGCGACGCTGCTATTGACGACAAGGATCTGGCGCACGCAATGCTCCACGTTGCTACGACTATTGGCGTAGCACTGCGGCATGTGCTCCCGTAGCGTCGCAAAGTGACTAGCTGTGTCGCTGAAAGTGGAACATGGGCCGCTATCGTTGAACACGCGCCTGCGCTCGACTAATATCTCCATGTGCCGTGGGCACAGCAATTTCCAAGCTGAACCTACTTAATTCGTATCTTTAGAGACCGCGGCCCCTCCCTATGCGCGAGCTTAGAATGGCCGCGAAGGTCATGCAGTCGTTTGTAATCGACCTTACGCGCTTGAGGATCGATGTATCTTTCGGTCGGGTTCGCAGCTGTCAGGGGATTAGAAGGACGCGGCCGAGAATCTTGTTGTCCTCTACATGACGATGAGCGGCAGCAGCCTGAGCTAGGGGGAACCGACTATCGATCGGCACGGTTAGCCTGCCTTGCGAGAGGTCGGCGAGCATCGTGTCGACAGTTCGACGCACTTCTGGACGTGACAGCACGGTTCCCATGAATACGCCGAGGATCGATTGATTGCGCTGCAGCGCTTGCCAGAGGTCCACCGTCAATAGCCCACCGCCCGCATTTCCCACGGACACCAGGGTTCCTTCATCGCACAGCGCTGCCAGTGAAGTCGCCAAGGTATTGCCCACCGGATCGACGACGAGGTCGACGCCACGATCGTTGGTAAGCTCACGGACCACATCCGCGACGGATTCGCGGTTATGATCGATGACACTGGACGCGCCGAGCTCGATCAGCCCCTTGGCACGATCCTCGCCGCTTGCGACGGCTATCACAGTCGCACCGGCTTGACGGGCAAGCTGCACCGATGCGATCCCGACGCCCCCTGCTGCACCTTGAACCAAGACAGTGCTTCCGCTTGAAAGCCGTCCTCGCGCAAATAGGCAATGGTGAGCCGTCCCAAAGCCAATCGGGATTGCTGCGGCTTCGGCAACGTCTACGCGTGCAGGTAACAACCAGGTCTGTTGCGCCGACACCGCGCGGAGTTGCGCGTGGGAACCGACCAGCCCCCAGGATGTAACCCGATCGCCAATCTTGCGATCCGTGACTTCGTTGCCGATCGCGACCACGGTCCCGGCTGCGGCATAACCGACAATGTATGCAGGATGCGCCGGCGGAGAACTGCGACGGTTGATCACGTCGCCGCCCTCAATGGAAACCGCCTCCACTTGAATCAGGACATCTCCGGAGCCAATCTCCGGATCCGGGGCGTCGGAATAACGAAGCACTTCTGGCGGCCCATTGTGATCATACACTGCAGCTTTCATCGCTACTCCTTCTCGTGCTCAAGGCGGATCGGGACAATTGATGCTGCTGAGAAGCCTGACGGACCGTGCAGCGCCGATACCACCACAAGGGCCACCGCAGATTTTGGTACGATAGTGTTGTGGGGTGCCAATCTGTGTCGCAGAAGGTGGAACGCTAGTGACTTGCGTGTATTGCCGGGAGGCAAATCCATCTCCCGGAGGTCTTGTTCACGCTCGGCGCTGATCCGCCAGTAGCCCCGCTGCCATCAACCGGAACGCGTCGACGGCCTTCGGCAGGGCTAATCTTGGTTCGTCGCTAGCAGCAACCCACAAGGCAGCATTCAATGCCGCTCCGTTAAGCAGGCGCGCCGCGGCTTCGACATCAACGGGTTTGAGGACATGTTCGGAGACGAGGCCCGCAATCGTCTGCTTCGTTACTTGGAGGCAGGCGTTCTGGCTGGGCCATCGCGAGGGATCTCCAAGGAAGGCGGGACCATCGAGCAATACAATTCGCTGCACCTCTGGATCTAGCGCCAACTCGATATAGGCTTCGCTTTCTGCAAGCAGCCCTTCCCAATCATTGTCCGCTGCTGCGCCGGCTTCTTTCGCGCGTGCCGCCATTTCGTCATCGATCCGGGCCACAACAGCCGCGAGCAGCCCCTTCTTGTCGCCAAAATTGTGGTAGAGCGCACCGCGCGTTAAACCAGCTTCCGCAGTCAATTCGTCCATGGAAGCGGCGGCAAACCCTTTCTCGGCGAACGCCTTTCGCGCGGCCGATATGAGCCTGGCTCTATTTTCCTCCATCGTCTCGATACGCCGCTTGGCTACCACCTTCGCCTCTTTTCATATACGGAGTGCATGTGAATTGACATACGCGCCGTATGTCCTATATTCACATACGGACCGTATTTCAATATCCGCTCGTCCGGTCGTTGCTGAACACGATCAGCCATCGCCCGAACGAGGGCAGTGGAAGGAACTACTCCCATGCTACATCGCGAAGCTATTTTCCCTCAGGACCGCCACGCTCTGTACGAGCAGCACGGATATTCGGCGGCGATCCGCTCCGGCGATTTGCTGTTCGTTTCCGGCCAAGTCGGAAGCCGACCCGACGGTTCGCCGGAGCCTGATTTCGAGGCGCAGGTCCGCCTGGCCTTCGCCAATCTGGAGGCCACGCTTGCGGCAGGAGGGTGCACTTTCGACGACATTGTCGACGTGACGACCTTCCATACGGATCCAGAGAAGCAATTCGACACGATCATGACGGTGAAGAGCGAGAACTTCCCGCGAGACCCCTTTCCGAACTGGACCGCTATCGGAGTCAACTGGCTCGCCGGCTTCGACTTCGAGATCAAGGTGATCGCGCGTGTGCCGGACAAATCCTGATCCGTCGCGGTCCGATGCAGCCATCGGCCCGCCGAACGGCTGGGCCAGGCCACAACGGGCGGCAGCAATCGAAAACACAAACGTTACCCGCAAGGGGGCCTGTCATGTCACTGGATCCCATTCTTCTGATCGGCGGATCGGGCGTCGTCGGTCGCCATGCAGCCAGATATCTGCGAGCAGCCGCTCCTGGCGTTCCCCTGCTCATCGGAGGCCGAAATCTCGCCAAGGCGCGGAAAGCAGCGGAGGAGGTCGGGCACGCCGCCGGGGTAGCGCTCGATCTCGCGGCGCCGGACGTGGGTATTGGCGATCAGGAAGTGTGCGCCGTTGCGGTGCTCTTGCGGGACGAGGCCCTGTCCGGCTTCCGCTTTGCCCGGCGACGAAGCCTGCCCTACATTGGAATTTCCACGGGTATCGAGGAGATCGGCATCGAGGTCGCGGGCTTCATGCAAGATCCCACACGCTCGGCGATGACGGATCTATCCGCCGCCCTGCAAAAAGTGCGGCGGCAAGGGGCGGCTACCCGCGTCCTGAAGTCCACGTTCCGACAAGGTCGCGCATGGTGCCGATTGACTTTACCTGCTGCCGCCGCGCGTGCACTTGGCGCCATCAGCCGAAACCCCGCGGCCGGGGGCGCGCGAATTGACGGCGGCAGAGCGGATCGACGCTCGTCGTTCGCGGGTCCGGGCGTCTTAGATTTCAGCACCATCACTTTGACTCGGGGTCGCGCGCCGCGTTGCGATACCGTATGCGCTCAAGCCGTCTGAGCTCGTACGCGCCGGTAACGAGCGTCTCGCATTGCTTCGATCCCTCGCTGCACGTGACCCAAACGGCGGCCCAATCGTCCGCTAAATGGTCCTTCAGAAGTGACATATGGGTCGAGACAGCGGCGTCATACTCAGATTGAAAAAGCAGCCGCGCCTTATCGACGATTTTTCCGAAACATCGAACGTAGACTGCGAGATGAGGAAGCAGGTCGATCATCACGTCGCAGTTCTGAGCGATCTCCTCTCGGGTCTTGCCCCTCACCTTTTTATCCTGGACGAGAGCGTCTCGTTCGATTTGCGGAGAAACCGTTAGCATCTGCTTCGATTCTCCTTTCGAGCTCTGCCAGGTCCGGATGATGCTAAGCGTCTGCCCGATCACTGCCGCACGATGCTGACTATGGTTCCTTAGGGCATCCATAAGACGATAACTGAACTCGGCATCGAATTGCTCCCGGAAAAGCGCTTCGAAGCCAGCGAACTTTCCGGCGAACAATTCACCGGCTTCACTGACCCGGTGCTTCACGGAGTCGACGAATGCCCGCGCGCTCGCCAGGAAATTGATTAGCAGCCTGTTTAGCAGGCGAATTTCCAGGTCGACTTCGTCGGGGAAAGAAGAAACGTTCGCCCGCTGGCCGGCTTCAATGCGAGCAACCGCGACCTCCAGCTCCACCGCGTTCTGTAACACAACGTCGTAGCTTTCTTCCAGATACCAGAGCACGTCGATCACAGCTACCGCCCGACTAAGTTCTCCATGCTGGACTTCGGAAAGCACCGTCGGGTAATCGCCAGTCGATAGATCCGGCGTTTCGGCGGTTGATTCTATCGCGTAGATTGTCGCCATTTTGTCCTTTTGGGCTTTCGCTTAACTACATGAGAACGGCATCGACCCGCGATGAACGCTGGCCTCGCGGGCGGGCCGCCTTCCCCCGTCTTTTTCCCTCTTCTGTGCAGAACAGAAGGCGGTTGGTGCCGATCACGCCGTGATCTCCTCCTGTTGAGCCAATTCATTCCAGAAGGCGGCAATGGCGTCCACGAGAGTCCTGCAATCTTGCTCGGTCGCGAAATACTCGTCTTCGTGCTTCGAGACATTGATCAAGCGACGTTGGTCGTCGATCGCGTCGAGAATATCATTCGCCACGTGTGCTCCGAAGATCATCAATTGGGCGCGGACGCGTTCTACGTGGGAGGCACCGCCCGAACGTCCAGGTAACCGAGCCTGCCAGTTTGGTTTCGGGCTGACATTTCGTTCGTGCTGGCCGTCGAAGTAACCCTTCGTGGCCTTCTCCCACTCGTGATATTCGCGCAGCCACGCACCCTGGATGAGAGACTCGATTACCCAAGCCTCCATCGGCGCCTCGAGCTCGCACATCACTACGTCGCCAGCAAAGCTCAATCGCGCCCGTGCGGCATGATCGCGTATTGCTTCGATCGCATGTTCGACAGCCGTTTCCCTGTGGCCAGCGTGAACGAAACAGTGTCCCGCCGTGCCCTCGATGGTCGGGAAGCGCGGGCGCTTGAGCTTCAAAAGAGCCTCCGGTCTGCGGATGAAAAGGCGGCGGTTAAAGCGGGATGAACGGTGAACACTGTGGGGTCGACCGTGTTGCATCCGTGTTGCATGGAGCAGACGGTACTACGCTTAACCCATTGTAATCCAACGTACTGGGCGTAATGGGCGTAATGGGCCCATTGGACCGCAATTTGACAGGCGAACGAAGCGCGTACGCCGAGAAATGCGCGTATTTATTGGGTTTCTCGAATTCGAGCGTTGGCGATCCCGGGAAGACTCGAACTTCCGACCTACGGTTTAGGAAGCCGTTCTCTTGCACGGAAAAACAATGACTTACCTGCGGCGTATTGCAAATGTGTTGCTTCGACCGAATCGGCGATGAGCTTCCTCACCATGGAAGCTGCGCTCCGGAAGCTCGTGGCAATCCAGTTCGTGCATGTCGCGACTCGGGCCAATCTTGTCGAGCAAAACGAGCGCATCGCCTTGATGGTCGGCAAAGCGCGGCGCAAACTCTCGACCATGGACATTGTGGGGTTGCGGGAATATTCGCTGCATGGCCTGTCGATGGACACCAATCCTGAGGTTATGTGCCTCGACGGGCCAGCACCATGAGGCGGCCAGTCGGCGTATCATAGACGTTCTCGGTCACCTGCGCGGTTAATCGGCGGCCGGAGTATAGTCCCCGCCCGCGCTGATCCGGATCAAGGATGCGGCGCTTGCCCAGCAGGGCTGAGTGTTCGTGCACGCGCTAGTTGCTCGCCGGGCGAGCCGATGTGTGGCCGACCCGGGTCCGGCAATGGCTCATCAGATATTGGAGCCGTTGAGAGGCAAGACCTAGCGCGGCCATCTCGGCTCCGTCGGCGCCCTCACCGCCTGCATTTCTGGCGAGTTCAGCCTTGAGGATGCCGTCAATTCTCCGTTCGATTTGGTCCAGTTCGGCCTCGCTCTTCGCCATCCTGATTTCGTTGCCAAGCTCGTAAAGCGGCTCCAGCATACTTTCCGATCCGCTGCCTGAGCGGGCGAAACGCCAGGCTGCCACGAGGATGGAGATCAGAGAGCCGAGCAGCAGCGACCCGTAGTAAAGCTTGTCATCGTATTTGTCGAAGAAGCTCTGCTGGTTGCCATTGTAATAGGTCGCAGCCCCCGGATGGATCGGGATCAACGCGTCCGCATCCGTGCTCGGCGCCGCGGCCTGGGCCAATATCGGAAACTGTGACAGCAGATCCCGTTTTGCATCGACCAGCGACTGCGCCAGATCGGTAATGGCGTCGGCATTGACTGACTTGTTGGCGACGAGAAAATACGACAAGCGCAGCGACGTCAGGTCATCGGAGGGAACCGGCGGAGCGCCCCGCAAGGTGCCCTTCGGGATGTCATAGCTCTCGTAATACTGCGCGACGTTGGCGACCGCGCCAGCCGACCCGATTTCGATCAGTTTTGGCCCCGACCCTTTAGCGCGTTCCTGGTGAAAGAACTGCCTGACTTTGGCGAGGTATTTCTCCGTTAGCGGAACAACGGCCAGCAACGCGTGAACTTTTCCTGATGCGAGCGACGCCGCAGCGTCGTTGATGGCACATTCTGAAAGGTGACCTTGGCGCGGTCGAATTGATACACCTGCTTGAGGGCCTCAACTGTCGGAGCGTTGACGGCGCCGCCGACGACGCCAATGGTCGTATCGTGCAAGTCACCGAGGCTGTCGGCGCTGACAGCCGCGGGCGTCACGATCAGGACCACCCCATGGGTCAGGAGCAGAACGCTCCGCGCGTCCGCCAGGCCTCTGGTATCGCCGCGAACGACTGCAAGATCGGCGTTGCCCGCCGCCAACAATTCGGCGGCCTTCGCTGAACTTCCCGCATCGCTGACCTTCAACAGGACATGCGAGTTCGACGCCGACAAGCGCGCTGATATCGCCGAGATCAGCGGCAGCGACTCGCCATCGGCCGACCCGGCAGCCACGATGAGCACAACAGGCTTTGCGAAGTAGCGATACCCAAACCATCCGCTGCCGATCGCCGCGGCTGTGGCCGCTCCGACAATCAATATCCTGAGCCATCGCGGCCACAGATTGATTGCGAGGGTGCTCATGGCATCACGATACGAACGCCAGGATCAGGCCGCATACCCCCAAGGAAACATTGATACCCGCCTGCTCCTTCACCGAGAGCGGCAGCAGTGCAATGGTAAGGTTTGAACCACCAAACAGTATGTTGGCAACTGTCCGCTTCGCAATGGGCAACATCAGCAGGTCTCCTATCATCGAACACTAGACCTAGCGAATGGCGCTCTTGTCTCAATCGGCCTTCATCCGAACTCCCAGTTTCGCCCGCTCATCCTTGAATACGACAGCGATGGCTTCGATGATGAGTTTGTCAGGATTTGCCTTGCAGTACTGGATCACCTCATGCTCCACGACCTTTCCCTTCCTGAGATCCAGGTAGTGCTTCTTGGCCAGACCGTTGTACCAACCGCTGTACCAGGACGTCAGGGCGTCCGCGTCTTCCTGGTAGGTGCCCGCGAGTTGGGCGCATGTCAGTTTCTGCACATCGATGAAGCCGTTGCTGTCGACATAGGTCGACAGCGGCGTCTGGGCGAGAGCGCCGGAGCAAGCGATCGTCATAGCAACTGCAAGAAGGTGGCAATACCGCATTCTGAAATCCTCTATCTCTTGTTCGACTTGGGCGTTCCGCGGCAGGCGCGCTTTGCTCAAGGAACCGATCGCAGTTGAAGCGCTGACAGACCAAGTGTGACATCCAGCGCGACCGAGCCCTCGACTGACACAGGTTGCAGTGCGAAGCTTCTGTTGGATCCGCCGACCAGAACGTTTGCCCCAACCCCAACGCCCAACGCCACATCACCGCTTGCACCAACATAGGTGCCAGCCAGAGCGCCGGCAGGAACGCCGGCGCTGGGCGCCAGAACGCCCCACGCCAAAGCGCCGCCACCGATTATCCCAATATCAATTCCCACCGTGTTGAGGGCCCCCTCGTAAAGTTGCGGGGGACCGGGCATGGATGGCGCGAAGCGGCACTCCATCGACTGGTGTCCGACGATAATGAAGCCAATGCTCGGGTTAAGCCTACAGCTAAGCATACCCGTCTGGGTCCATGTCGGCGCCTGGGCCGAAGCAGGACCGGCAAGTGCAACCAACGTTGCACAAAGAGCCAATGCCTTAGGACTCATAATAACGCCTCCCCGCATCTTCCATTTCAAAATCGATAATTGATGCCGCCGCGGAAGGTGTTGAGCTTGTCAGTGCTTGCGCCCGTGCCGACCACCTGCGTGAAAAGATATTCACCCTTCAAGGACCAGTTAGGTGTGAAGCCATATTCGATGCCCAGGCCTGCAACGATGCCAGGGCGCCAGGCGGAGGCCGCACAATTCGGGAGCACACCGAGCGTACCGCAAGGCAAGCCCGCAACTGAGGTGCCATTGGCGCTCGATTTCACAAATGCCGCACCGCCGGTTACGTAGAACAGCGAGTTATTCAAAGCGACGCCAACGCGTGCTCTTGCCGTTCCAATGGCGCTGACCTTGGACGCGATATCGAGCGTAATACCCTGCCCGATGCCAGCGATAGCCGGATTTGAGATGCCCTTGCCCTTGATGTTCGCCCAATCAAGATCACCCTCGAGGCCGATCACCACATATCCCTGCTGGATCTGGGCGCCCATAGTGCCGCCGAGCATCCCGCCACTGATATTGAAGCTTGTACGGTCGAACCTGTTAGAGACGAACGTCAGCGGATCTTGCGAGCCCCAGCCGTAACCTCCGTTCACGCCGACATAGAGGCCGGTCCAGTTATAGACCTGGGCCACCACGGGCGCGCTCCTATAGGCCTGCACAGGAAGGTCTGCCGCAAAGGCGCCGGTAGCACTGACTGCAGCAAACGCTGCTCCAAAAATAAACTTCTTCATGTCGTTCATCACGAAAACTCCGCTCCAAAATGGCCAAGAGGCCGACGAGGGCCAGCTGCCAAGCCGGCCTTTGCGTTAGCTAGCAAAGATCAGTATGCCGCAACGACGGGTCCACCGAATTTGTAGTTCACGCGCACGGTGATCAGATCCACATCTTGGCTGATCCGATTGACCACAGCAGCAGCGCCTGCCGGTACCGAGAAGGAATTGTTGGCACTACCCATGATCAAGCGATCGTATTCCATGGCGGCCGACCAGTTCGGCGTGAAGCCGTATTCGAACCCAACGCCGATGGCGCCGCCCCAACGGGTTGAGGTCGCATAGTTCAGGCCAACGCCTCCAAAAGTGGTCGCTTGAAGAAGGTTGTTGTTCGTCACCGCCGCGCCGCCTTTCAAATACAGCAACGCTGCGTTCCAGGCGTAGCCAACCTGGCCGGTGAAAAGGCCCAAGCTAGTAACCTTGGAAGAATCGGCAAGAAGCGGATCAACAACACTCACGTGTGAACTGCGCATGCTTGCCCAGTCGCCCTGGCCTTCCAGACCGAACACAAACTGACCAGCCTGCCAACGGTAGCCGACCTGTCCACCGATGACGCCTCCCGACTGACTGTGGCAACCGTCGGGAATGACCGCGCCACCTGCCGGTACGACACCCCAGCAATTACGGCTCGTTCCATAGCCGCCGTTACCGCCGATGTAGAAGCCGGTCCAGTCGTAGACCGCAGCCATCAAGGGGGCCTTGACCGGGGCGTAGGTTCGCTGCGGCAGGTCGGCGGCGAACGCAGGGACTGCGAATGCAGCGAACGCAGCAGCGGCGAGTACGATCTTTTTCATTTTTGAATCCTTTGGAAACACACATCAGCCGCAAGTTCGCGGGCCTGTACCG